>NZ_JBIVXC010000004.1:316699-325021 GCF_044769005.1 Pseudomonas sp. NPDC090755
AACATCAGTCCATTGAGAGCGCTTGTGTGATGGACAAGATGAATGGGCCCGCTGCTTACAATCAATGCCTGACGAGCCAGCTGAAAGCCTTCAATGCGGGGCCCAAGCAACCTGATCTGCGTACACTAAGCACATCAGAACATCAGTCCATTGAGAGCGCTTGTGTGATGGACAAGATGAATGGGCCCGCTGCCTACAATCAATGCCTGACGAGCCAGCTGAAAGCCTTCAATGCGGGGCCGAAGCAACCTGACCTACGCACGCTAAGCACATCAGAACATCAGTCCATTGAAAGCGCCTGCGTGAATGACAAGATGAATGGGCCTGCTAGGTATAATCAATGCTTGCAAGCTAAGTTGAGAGAGCTAGACCCAAAGTAACCGTCAGCAAGCTTCAGGTAGATTCCTCTAGCCACGACCCGCTAGACTTGGCTTGGTCGTGCCCTGCAATACCCTCTTTCGTCTGCCCCAGTGGTTAGCTCGCGGCCAGCATCGGACGCTCATGAACGCCCATTATGCCGCTGAAATCAGACTATCGTTAGGCCTGATGGCCGAAGACTCCTAAGCGTGCTGAAGGACCTCAACAGATTGTCAAAAGTACGCGTTTGTGAGGGGGAGCAGCTCACCCGACCCCGAATCCCTGCGGTCGCAACTGAGCTACTATCTGAGGTGACTCAGGCTCACACTGGAGCGGTGGCGGAGGCTTGGAATGGAACATCTTTTAACGTCATTTTCTGCGATATCTGGAAGCTCGCAGCAATTAGTGAACTTAGCGGTCGCGCTTTTGGGTGGTAGTGTAGTACTAGTAATAGGGACGTCTCACGTGAGTCCAGCTACTAGGCTGGCGAGAATGTTTTATTTTTTTCTACTTCCAGCGTGGTGGTGTTTGATTCAATCAATTCTTGCTGGAGACTCTGTTCTTCGGCAGTACCTGGCAGCCACAGTTACAAGTGTTCCTGATAAGATAAAGGAAATCTTCGTGGCCGCAAATGGGACGTATGCCGCACAGTTGTGGCATCTGCGGCTAGCAATTATTTTTTTCGGGATTTGGTTGGTTTTATATATGGTGTGGTGGATTTTTTGTCGAGGATCAAGTGGTGGGGCAGAGAAGTCATGAAAAAATATTTCCTGCTTTCTGCATGTTTGGCTGTTGCTTCTTTTCAGGTTTATGGTGAGAGCATAAAGTGTAAGTGCAACAAAGTTCCTTTTGAACCTGACCCGCCATGTGCCAAAGCCTGCATTGCATCTATTATCAGGTATTCGGATTTTGAAAAATTAGTTACAAATGCTGATCTCTCTCGTGACCAGCAGTACGCAATTTTTAGTTATCGTCTAGGCCGGATAGAAACTAAGGCTGCCGGTATAGAAGCCAAGAGGGATTATGATGTTGTTGAGTTGAATCAGGTTCAGGTAAAATTATTTCATTTGCCCAGTGATCAGCTAAAGAGAATAGTAAAAACAGTTCCAGTTGAGTTTGGTACGGTGTTGGTTCCAAGTGATAAAATTATGTACTACGAATTTGATAGGTCCCTAAAGAAAAAGTAGATAATGATTTTATCGAGAATTTTAAGCATGGAGGTGATCGGTGAGGTTTACCAATAAGGCCCGCTATTGGCTGGTTGCTGCCTGTCACGAAGGTCTGCAACTGGCCGGTTTCTGCCGATGCTGACTGGCTGCATCGGGTCGATAGCGGCCAGCCTCTAACACCCGCTATCGACCTCTCCAACGTCGGCAGAGTGCTGCGACCGCTCAGCCAATTGCCGTGGGCCTGGTGCTTGGCAGCGGTTTTCAAGACCGTACCATTAGTGCCCATTTCATGCGGCGTCAAGGGTTGAATCGGTTCCAAAACAAAGGCGAACCTGCACGGCTACAAGCCATATACTGCAAGGGCCGGCGATTCAGTTTTGGAATCGATTCCAGCATCGGTTTGCTCAAGGTATGAGCTACTACGGCTGGAGAACGCGAGGGCCTAGCGATGCCTAAAAACAAGGTGCCAATCTGGTCTCATTGCAACCAGTGCGCCAGACTCACAAAACACGATTGCATTGCCGAGAAGGCACAGGATCACCAAGGCTTCTTTGAGGACTTTGACTGGATTGTGATTAAAACCAGCAAGCTCATCGAATGTCGAGGGTGTGAGGAGATCTCACTCCGGGTTGACTGGTGGCATTCAGATACCGACTGGAACGACCAAAGCGAATTTTATCCGCCAAGAGTCTCGAGAAGGCTTCCCTCATGGGTGGATCGCTTACCTGACTCATGGCAATCCATGCTCAAGGAAACCTATAAAGCACTACACGCAGATAGTCGAAGGCTGGCGATCATGGGGGCCAGAACCCTTGTTGATATGTACATGAACGACTCCGTTGGGGATGTTGGGGGATTTGAAAAAAAAATGAACTCACTGGTGAGCGAAGGACATCTCGGAGACCAAGACAAAACAGCTCTTGTCGCTGCACTCGAAGCAGGCCATGCCGCGGCTCATCGAGGTTTTTTGCCGGAAAGTGAGCAGGTTGCTCATGTCATGGACATAGTCGAGAATTTGCTACAGAAGCATGCTCTTCGAAGGTCAGCTACAGAATTGACCAAAAAAACTCCACCACGCCTCGCCCCAACACCGAAGAACGCCCCCCCTTGACATACTCCAGAGATGTTTTTTGCGATTTGTCGCGTGGACCTGAGTGGCGAAACCCAGTAAATACGGGGGTTTCGCCACCCTGCCCTACACGCGAATACACAGCAAAACACAATGATTGGTACAAAAAGTGGTACAGCCGCCCCTCCCTCCGGCGTTCTGCCGACCGAAAAAATCCCCCCGCTCTACAGCGGCCAGCAAAAAAATCCTGTCGGCAGTCAAGATTTTCGAAATCGTGTCCGATTAGTCATTTGTGCACCGGGGACGCTCGAATTTTCGGGCGTGGTTACGGTGCTGGAGAATCAAAATGACTGACTTCACTGGCTACGTTCTTATTGGGCTCTTCCTGTCGGGGATCGTTTATTTCAACCCTCCCAGGCACTGGAGGATCGTCAGTTATCTTTGCTGCACTGCGTTTCTCCTGACTTCTGTCATTCCTGTCTTCTGGTAACCATCTTCTGAGGACAAGGCGGAACTTTCTGCGCTCAGGATGAGCGCTGATTTCCAGGCTCACCACCATTGTCTCCGGATCCTGAAACCGCCTCCCCTGCAGCTCATCACCCAGGGCTGGCCAGAACCAAGCGCCTCGATTACTGTATATCCAAACAGTATTTATAGGTGGCACCTTGATCATCGAAGACGACAGCTTCGCGCTGGGCATACCCACGCCCATTGAAATGTTGCGACAGCATGCGCGCCTGGTAGAGGCCGAGTGCGATCAGCTACGGCTCGAGCTTGACCGGGCCAGAGAGAATGTCGAGAAGCTGGTGGCAATCCACCAGGCCCAGGCTGCCAAGATCAGCAGGCTGAATGAGATGAATGAGCGCCTGACATGGGCCCTGTCTGACGCTCACGTTGAGAACACCAACTTGAAGAACCAACAGATGAAGGGACCAGCACCGACTTGGGGCTCTATGCCTACGGCACCAAGCACTCGGAGTTGAACCGCGGTCAATGCAGCGTGTACGCGGAACCGCCCAACGAGCGCAACTGGTACTCGGTGACAGCCTGGTACAGCGACTCAGCCTCAAGCCGTAGACGCTCGACCACCTCTGGTGGCTCATTGCAGTCTTGGGCCTCGTGGTAGCGCCTCATCGCATCAATGGCCTGCTGAATCAGCGGCTCGCCCGCCTCCAGGATTCCCGCCAAGGTTTTCTGCATGCTCAAGCGCTCCTCCCAACACGTCAAAGCAGTATAGGCCGCTGTTCATCTTAAAGCGGCTATGCTGAAAGTGAGGGTATTACAGAGTGTTGGATGTATGCGAAAGGCTGAGCCAGCGCGACCAGTGACCAGCGGTCTTGGCGACATCCAATAAACTATTGGGCAGACGGTTCTGTTACTGGGCGATCCCACCAAAGCTTCCGAGCGACTCAGGATCAATTGAAAATAGGGAAAGCACATTTAGAAAATATAGTCTAACTGACCTTATAGTTTCAGAGCCCCCTGAGCCAGATACAAGAAGCGGAGACAAAAAATGCACAGGCGAACAATAATAAAAATAATCCCACTAATAATTATCTCCCCAATCGCATACCCAGCACCTTTAAATGCAAGAATTCTAGCATTAAATGAGCTAGTAGAGGTTATTGGTTCAGCTGGCGACGCACTAATAAAACTGACTGATGGAATAAAACACCTAGTCATCACCGGCAACGAAGGCTACGAGTACATAGCTGCAAAACGAGAAAGAGATCGCCTAATCAGCATAAGCAAAAAAATAAACAACCTTACCGCCCACCAAAACATTACGATAATACAATCACTAGATCAATACATCAAAATAGAGCACCCAACCCAAAGCGACTGGGAAGCTGTAGTTTCAAACTTCCACAGCGTTCTAACCACACTACATAAAT
The DNA here is from genome assembly GCF_044769005.1 of Pseudomonas sp. NPDC090755. Lineage (NCBI taxonomy): Bacteria > Pseudomonadati > Pseudomonadota > Gammaproteobacteria > Pseudomonadales > Pseudomonadaceae > Pseudomonas > Pseudomonas sp. NPDC090755. The sequence goes on from NZ_JBIVXC010000004.1 coordinate 321,190, forward strand.
TACTATCAGATATAGAATCAGAAAATAGCGACTTTGTGCTTCAGCCAGCATACCTAGCAATCAATCAATCATTAAACTCAAGAGCCTCCTTGCTGAGCACTTTAGCCAGAATGAGCCCACCTAGATCAGCAGAAGAAAAGCTAGTACTAAAAAAGGCAAACATAAAGTACCAGGAGCTTAGAGACACCACTCTAAGAGCACTTGATGAACTCAACAAATACATTGAGCAGCACAGCAAAACTTAGTAATAGTGAATCATAATTTCTGAGGCGCTGGCCAGTTCTGAAGGTTGTTGTTTCCATGTGGCACCACCCTAGGCACAGAATGTGCCTCAATGTATATCTGGGGCTCTCACCGACGTCGAGGAAATCACGCCAACACCTTCCGCGCCAGGTCATACAGCGCCTTTCGCTCAGCGGCACCATGCGGCACCCTCCCCGGCTTGCCGGTGTTGATGATGCTACCGATGTCCTGGAAGCGGCCGGCATCGGCCAGTTCGTTGAGGCCGTGCTTCGCCCACCACCAAGCGGCGGACATGGCGGTGTGCTCCGGCTGCTCGAGCAGCTGCGGCTCAACTTCCAGTGGTATGCCCAGGCCGGCGCCGGCAGCGGAATAGTTCGCCCGGCCAGTGACCTGCAGCAGACCGCGCCCCCTGAATCGCCAGCCGTCGTCGGACTTCGTATTGCCGAGGTTTTCCGCCCCCCACGCGCCGCCATAGATGTTGTTCGCGATCGCCTGCTGATTGGCCGGGCGCCCGTCAGTACGGCCATAGGCCCGGGCACTGGCCTCGCTGATGCGCTCACGGCTGAACTTCACAAACAGCGCTTCGACGCTATAGTTCAGGCTCTCCACCAGATTCCGCAGTTGGCCAGACTCGTGCCCGACCTGGGCCAGGAACGCCGCTTGGCGCACCCGGTTGTCGATCTTGTAGCGCGCCATGGCCCGGTTCAGTGCAGGCAAAAAAATGCCCGCGACTGGGCGGGCTTTGGGGAGGATCTGCAGCAACTGCTGCTCGATGAGAGGCATGCGTTTCTCCAGGCAAAAATAAACGGGTATTCGGAAAAGGTTGTTGATTAGGCCCTTCGCATAGGGTTCTACACTTCAATTTCTCCAACGGAAAACATTGTTGACACGCCGCCCTTGGCGGAATACCTTTCGCTCGTCGCAGTAAATCCTGCGGCCTGGGATTGGTCTCCCGGTTTAAGAGGCGGACACACACAACCGCCGCAATGAGCGGTTTTTTTGTGCCCGAAGCATGGCTGCACCCGTTATGGGCGGGCCGTGCGTGGGAGCCTTCGGGCTCGCCGGCCCTCTTACCGGTAGACCAACCCGCACGGTTCCGCTCACCTGATTGGTCTCAGGGGCGCGGTCAGCAAGACTTAAGAGGATCACCGCCATGCAATCAGCCCAAGTCATTCCGTTCCGCTTTGAAACCCGCGAAGTTCGTACCGTGTTGATCGATGATCAGCCATGGTTTGTTGCTGCCGACGTATGTGCTGTACTGGGCTACGCAAACAGCCGCAAGGCCATTACGGATAACTGCCGCGTATCTGGTGTAACTACTGGTGACATCAGATCTGACGTAGCGAATCGCGACACCAGATCGCGTGCTCGCCGTACCCAGGTCATGACGCTCATCGACGAGGGCAACCTCTATCGCCTGATCATCAAGAGCCGGAAGGAAGAGGCCCAGCGCTTCGAGGCCTGGGTGTGCGACGAGGTGCTGCCAGCCATCCGTAAGCAAGGCCGGTATGAGGATGCTGACAACCGCATGGCGACCCTAGTAGGTCAAACAATCGGCACCGATGGCTTTCACATGCTCGGTGCTGTGGTGAAGGGCAAGGTGTCGAGCCTGTCCGCCGCAATTCAGCGCCGTGCCACTGCAAAGATCTGGTCGCAGACTCACGCTGCTTTCGGTGTGCGTTCCGCTGCCGACATTCCTGCTGAACAGCTTGATTCCGCCCGCAACTTCATCGCGGCATATGCGCTGGAAGGCGAGTGGCTACCAAAGCAAGAGCCCAAGCAGCCCCGCCGCTTGAACATTCACTTCCCTGTCGACGCTCTTACTTGCCGTCGCCCTGAAATGCTGACGATTCGGAACAGCTCTCAGGCCTGGCTAGATGTCAGCCTGTCCGACCTTCGCGAGCCGTTCAGGTCTCCGTGTGAGGCCGTCTTGTGTGAGCTGACCCGGGAGGGGTACTCGGTTGAAGGGGCTTGGTGGGAGCTTCGCACCTACCGTAACAAGGTGGAGTCGCTGCTATCCGCAATTCGTGGGCTCGGCGTAATCGCTGAGAGCCCTCACCGGTACGCTGTAAAACCGAATGGAGAAAACGTTTGAACGCACCGGCAACAATGCTGCACCCCTTGAAAGCTCAAGTCCTGGGCTTCCAGGAGGAGGAACACGACTACCACTTCCAGCTGGAGTACCCCGACCCGCCTGCCTGTCACACCTGCGGCACCATCGGCCAGATCGTCCGCTTCGGCAAAAAGCAGGTGAAGTACCGGGATGTGCCCATGCACGGCGACCGTGTGACCCTGTGGGCTGTGCAGCGGCGCTTCCAGTGCAAGAGCTGTGAATCGACCTTCACGCCGAGGTTCGACGAGATGGCCGAGGATCACCGCATGACGAAGCGGTGCTACGACTACATCATCCGCAAGGCACTCGTGAGCATCCAAGGCCTGCGCTAACCACGCCCCATCAACACCCCCATCAATTTGAGATTCGGGTTTCGGGAAGTCCTCTACCAACAGGATTTTCCGAATACCCAAATAAACCCGCTCAAGGCGGGTGTGATTGGCTTCCGCCGAACTCAGCCGGGAATGGTCGGCCAACTGACGGTGCCCGGGTAGCCTGGCTGATCCTGGACCCGATTGAGCGCCACGCGGTACTTCTTCCACAGGACCAGTTCGGCCTTCTCGGCGTCCGTGGCCTCTTCAATGTCGACTGCATCCTGCAGCGGGGCGATCCGGGTTGCCGACGTCCGCAGCAACGAATCCCGCTTGGCGAGCACCAATGCTGCCGCGCTGGGCTTCCGGGCCTCCACCCACTGGAGCACCGCCGGGTCACTGTCCTCCATCTCCACCCACTCGATTTCGTTCATCGGGCTCTGCGGTGACCCGGATAGGCCGACGATTGCACCATCCACAACGTACACATACACGATGCTCATAGCGAGTAGCCCCCGACGTAGTAGTTGAACGACGGCGTGCCCGCCGTGGTGTTGGCTCCAATGCCGACCGTCTGCGGCGTGGTCATCAGCACGTTGGCAAAGTTGCCAATGAACACCGCAGACACCGAACCTATGTAGGTGGAGAGGTTCTGCTGTGACTGACCGGTAGCGTTGTCGCCGTTTACCGAGACACTGATGTTGGCTGTAGCGGTGCAGGATGCCGACAGCTCCCCCCAGACTTCCTTGGCGTTGAACGGCACGAAGTTGGCGATCGAAATGTTCTGCCCTGGAATGTTCGCCGAGAACGAGAAGAACGTGCCCAGCTGAATCGCGACCTTGCGGTCCCTGACGGTGCAGATCTTGAACTGACCGCTGGCATTGGTAGGTACCACCGTCAGCAGCGCCGAAGCGGTGTAGCCGCTGGGCAAGTTGGCCCCGCCGTACACCGGGGGTTGGACCGCCGCGGTGGCATTTTTCGCCAACAAGGCGGAGGTATCGGTGGTCGGGTTGTAGATGGCGTACAGCGCCACAAATCCGTTAACCGGCGCGGCACCGGTATCCATACCACCAGCCCCGGTGGTACCCAGGTTCACCGTCTTACTGAAGCTGCTCAGGCGATACGCTTGTCCACCCAACACTGTGCCGACGATGACCTCGTCAGC
>NZ_JBIVXC010000005.1:0-311899 GCF_044769005.1 Pseudomonas sp. NPDC090755
CGGGTGCAGGCCATGGATGGCCTGCAAGCACCGCAGGGCCATGGATGGCCCTTCGGTGCGCCCCGGCGGGAGCAATGCCGGAGGGAAGGGACCCGGAGCGAAGCGTAGGGCCGGATGCAGGGACGCACGGTTTGCGCCACTTTGCCAAGACAAAGTGGCCCGCCGTAAGGGCGGAAGGGGCCAGCAGCGTCACTGCATCAAATGGATCAGCTCGCAACACGCCAGGCCAAAACGCTGGCACTGAAGACGATGAGCATATCCTTGCCTTGCAGCGGCGCTGCTGGCTGGTTGTGCCTTTGCTTTTGCTGTTTGTACATCGCCAGCCCAGACGACACGGTTCGTCCCTTCAGGAGGCTGAGTGGAGGCATTGTGTAGCTGGGTGCAGGCCATGGATGGCCCTTCGGTGGGGTCAGGTGTCCAACATTTGGGGGGCAGGTCACGTAAAGGCGAAAAGGTGACTCAGCGCCACCCTAGCAAATGGATATGCCCTCAAACTTCAAGGCCAACTCCAAGTACGATCACCCGCAGCCAGGATTGCGACCGCTTCGCGGCCGATCGCAGCCTGGCGGCAGCGGCTACAAGTCGGGATCCCTCAGCAACGGTGCAAACCCCCTCAACAAAATTGCGACTTGCAGCCATCCCGCCGACACGGGAAGCTACCCCCCTGCCCCTGTATCGGAGACCTGGCCTTGGACTGGCACACCCTGCTCACCCGCGAGCGACTCGGCAAGCCCCTGCACAGCCCTGAAGAACTGGGCCGCAGCCCCTTCCACAAGGACCACGACCGGATAATATTCTCCGGCGCCTTCCGCCGCCTCGGCCGCAAGACCCAGGTGCACCCGGTGTCGAGCAACGACCACATCCACACTCGCCTTACCCACTCCCTGGAAGTCAGCTGCGTCGGCCGCTCACTGGGCATGCGCGTGGGTGAAACCCTGCGCGATCAATTGCCACAATGGTGCGAACCGAGCGACCTGGGCATGGTCGTGCAATCGGCCTGCCTTGCGCATGACATCGGCAACCCACCCTTCGGCCACTCCGGCGAGGATGCCATTCGCCACTGGTTCCAGCAGGCCGCAGGGCGCGGCTGGCTGGACGCCATGAGCGAGGCCGAACGCGCCGACTTTCTCAATTTCGAAGGCAACGCCCAGGGCTTTCGTGTCCTCACCCAACTGGAATACCACCAGTTCGATGGCGGCATGCGCCTGACCTACGCAACCCTCGGCACCTACCTGAAGTACCCCTGGACGGCCCGCCATGCCGATGCCCTCGGCTACAAGAAGCACAAGTTCGGCTGTTACCAGAGCGAGCTGCCGCTGCTCGAACAGATCGCCCGCAAACTGGGCCTGCCGCAGCTGGAAGACAACCTATGGGCCCGCCATCCGCTGGTGTACCTGATGGAGGCCGCCGACGACATCTGCTACGCCCTGATCGACCTCGAGGATGGCCTGGAAATGGACCTGCTCGACTACCCGGAAGTGGAGTCGCTGCTGCTCAGTCTGGTCGGCGACGACCTGCCGGAAACCTATCGCCAACTGGGCCCTGGCGACTCGCGTCGGCGCAAGCTGGCGATCCTGCGTGGCAAGGCGATCGAGCACCTGACCAACGCCGCCGCCCGCGCCTTTGTCGAGCAACAGGATGCCTTGCTGTCAGGACAACTACCGGGCGATCTGGTCGAGCATATGCACGGCCCGGCCAAACGCTGCGTCCTGCAGGCCAAGGACATCGCACGTAAGAAAATCTTCCAGGACAAACGCAAGACCCTGCACGAGATCGGCGCCTACACCACCCTCGAAATTCTGCTCAACTCCTTTTGCGGCGCGGCGCTGGAACAATATGGAGGGCGTACACCTTCGTTCAAGAGCCGGCGCATCCTCGACCTACTCGGCAACAACGCCCCCAACCCTTCGGCATCCTTGCACACGTCGTTCCTGCGCATGATCGATTTCATTGCCGGGATGACCGACAGCTACGCCAGCGAAATGGCCCGCGAGATGACGGGGCGTTCGAGCCCGGTGTAAGGAGAGAAAGGCCAGGACCACCTGCCAATAACACGTGTGGACCTGGCCATTTTTGCATGCACCTGTCAATGGAATGCGACTACAGCAAGTTCAACGGGTTAAACACACCGAATATTTGGAAACGCCCCGTTACCAATCACACCATTGACAACTTCCATACACACTACCATTTGTAAATACTTCCTCATTTTTTAGTAGGAAATTTCCGATATAAGACTTACCCACCCTTACCTCAATGTGCGGCCCGTTCTATCTGCGCTAAGGTGCAGTTTCATCCTTGCACCTTACCTGGAAAGTTCACCATGCATTCTGTATTCATTATCGACGATCACCCGGTCATTCGCCTGGCAGTGCGCATGCTTCTGGAGAATGAAGGCTATCGCGTGATCGGAGAGTCGGACAACGGTGTGGATGCCATGCAGATGGTTCGTGAATGCATGCCAGACCTGATCATCCTCGATATCAGCATTCCCCGGCTGGATGGCCTGGAGGTGCTGTCGCGCTTCCATAGCATGGCCATTCCACTGAAGATCCTGGTATTGACCGCACAGTCACCGGCATTGTTCGCCATACGCTGCATGCATTCCGGCGCCGCCGGTTATGTATGCAAGCAGGAAGATTTGAGCGAACTACTCAGTGCAATAAAAGCGGTACTGTCCGGTTACAATTACTTCCCAAGCCAGGCAATCAATCAACCCCATCACCCTGATGAGTCGCCCTGCGAACTGGAACTGTTCAAACAGGTCAATGATCGGGAACTCATGGTATTGCAATTATTTGCCCAGGGCCGAAGCAACAAGGAAATAGCCCAGGGCATGTTCCTCAGCAACAAAACCGTCAGTACTTACAAGAAGCGCCTGATGCAAAAACTCAAGGCCGGCTCCCTTGTCGAACTCATTGAAATGGCCAAGCGCAATGCACTGGTTTGAGGCCACCAATGCCTAGCCGCGGCCTGGTGTTTCTGTGCCTGCTCAGTGTCGCAGCCGAACTGTTCTCGGGATTGACGGCACAGGCTGATGACGCCCAGGCGGCTCAGTACCGATTGCTCAGCCGCTCGGAAGCGGCGAGTGTGACCCTGCCCCTGAGCGCATCGCAGCGGCACTGGATCGAAGGAAAAGGACAATTGGTGCTCGGGACCTCGGCCCCCGACTACCCGCCATTCGACATGACGGCCAGTGGCCGTGACTACGAAGGCATGACGGCAGACTTCGCCGGCATCCTCGGTCGCGCACTGGGCATGCCGATCCACGTGCAGCGCTTTGCCAACCGCCAGGAGGCGGTCAAGGCGCTGACCCTGGGACAGATCGACCTGCTCGGCAGTGCCAATGGCTTCGAGGCCGCCACCCCGGGGGTGGTGCTCTCCAGGCCCTACGCGGTGGATCAACCGGTGCTGGTCACCCGCGAGGACGAAAACCGCCCCCTGGACACCGGGATGGCCGGCCTGCGCCTGAGCATGGTCTATCACTACCTGCCCCTGGAGGAAGTCCGCAGCAGCTACCCCAAGGCGACCATTCAGTCCTACCCCTCCTACCAGAATGCCCTGAATGCGGTTGCTTTCGACCAGGCCGATGTCTTTCTCGGCGATACCATTTCCACCCACTACCTGATCAACCAGGGCCACCTGCAGAACGTAAAGATGGCCAATTTCGGCAAACACGAGCCGGTAGGGTTCAGCTTTGCCGTGCAGCAGAGCAATCGGGTCCTGTTGCAGTTGATCAACAGCACCCTGGACAACATCCCCAGCAGCGCCCGCGAAGCCATTTTCAAGCGCTGGAGCGCCGGCAGCGATGTGTTGTTGACTGACCGCAAGCTGCAGCTCTCCCAGCGCGAGGAGCGTTGGTTGATAGAGCACCCGGTGGTGCGCGTCGTGGTCAACGAAACCGCCGCACCGCTGACGTTTTTCGACACTGCCGGCAACTTTCGCGGGATTGCCGCCGACCTGCTCGAACTGATTCGCCTGCGCACCGGCCTGCGCTTCGAAGTACAGCGTGCCAGCGGCATCAGCGACATGATCGATCGCCTGAACCACGGCAAGGCCGATGTCATTGCCGCCATCTCCCCCAGCCTGCGCCGGGCAAGCACCCTGGCGATCAGTCGCCCGTACCTGGAGAACTCCTACGTGCTGCTGACCCGCCAGGGAGCGGATCAACCCATGACCCTGGAGCAATTGCAAGGACGCCGGGTGGCCCTGACCCGCGACAGCCCCCTGGTCGACGACTTGCGTCAGCGCGTGCCCGGCATCCAGCTGGTGGAAACCGAAAGCACCTATTTCTCAACCTCCCTGCTCGCCAGCGGTAATGTCGATGCCGCCATCACTGCACTGATCAACGCCAACTTCAGCCTGGCCTCCCAGCGCGACCTGACCATCCGCACCTCGGTCGGCGCGGAGCCGGCAACCTTCTCGATGGCTACCGCACGAGGCGCACAGGAGCTGGCCTCGATCCTGGACAAGGCACTGCTGAGCATCGCGCCCGAGGAACTGGGCATCATCAACAGCCGCTGGCGTGGCTACAGCACTGAAACCGATGCCTACTGGCGAAAGTACCAGCGCCTGATCCTGCAGATCATCCTGGGCACCAGCTTGCTGCTGCTGTTGTCACTGGCCTGGAACGCCTGGATGCGCCACCAGATCAAACAGCGCGAGGCCGCCGAACGCGCCCTGGGCGACCAGCTCGAGTTCATGCGCGCACTACTCAACGGCACACCTCATCCGATGTACGTCCGTGACCGCCAGGGGCTCTTGCAGAGCTGCAACGACAGCTACCTGGAGGCCGTACAGATGAAGCTCGACGAAGTCCTCGGCAAGGGCATCCAGCACTGCGCCCTGGGGGACATTTGCCATGCCAGCCAGATCCAGGCTGACTACCAGCAGGTGATGCGCGAAGGTGTGCCGTTGATCGTCGACCGCCCGCTGCTGCTCAACGACAAGGCAATGACCATCTACCACTGGATCCTGCCCTACCGAGACTCACTGGGTGAGGTCCAGGGCATCATCGGTGGCTGGATCGACATCAGCGAACGACGTCAGCTGATCCAGGACCTGAGTCTGGCCAAACAGCAGGCCGACGACGCCAACCGGGCCAAAAGCACCTTTCTGGCCACCATCAGCCACGAAATCCGCACACCAATGAACGCCATCCTCGGCATGCTCGAACTGACCCTGGAGAAAGCCCACCAAGGCCAATTGGATCGTCCGGCGGTGGAAGTTGCCTACAACTCGGCCAAGGACCTGCTGGCCCTGATCGGGGACATACTCGACATCGCCCGGATCGAGTCCGGACACCTGAGCCTTGCGCCGGAACGGGTCAGCCTGGCGGCGCTGGTGGAGTCGGTGGGCCGGGTGTTCGACGGCCTGGCACGGCAGAAGAACCTGCGCCTGCTGGTGCGGATAGCACCGGCCGCGCACTGTGATGTACTGCTGGACCCGCTGCGTTTCAAACAGATCCTGTCGAACCTGGTCAGCAATGCGATCAAGTTCACCGAACGGGGTCACGTCATCCTCGACTTGAGTCTGGCAGCGGGTGCCGGGGCGGACCTGACCAACCTGAAGCTGAGCGTCCAGGACAGCGGTATCGGTATTCGCCAGGAAGACCAGCAGCGGATTTTCCTGCCCTTCGCCCAGGCCAACCCCGACAGCCCTGTGGCGCGCAGCGGTACCGGCCTGGGCCTGGCGATCAGTCGCGACCTGTGCCAACTCATGGGCGGCAGCCTGACCTTGCACAGCGAACTCGGCCAGGGCACCAAGGTACAGATCAGCATGCCCCTGCAGGTCCTGGCCAGCCTTCCCGCGGCCCCCGCGCCCAGCTCGGAACCCTGTGCAGTCGTTGATGCGCTGAAGGTGCTGGTGGTCGATGACCATCCGGCCAACCTGCTGCTGCTGACCCAGCAACTGAACTACCTGGGCGTGCATCATCGCAGCGTCGACAATGGCCCCGCGGGCCTGGATCTGTGGCGAAGCGAGTCATTCGACGTGCTGATCGTCGATTGCAACATGCCGCGGATGAATGGCTACCAGTTCGCCCAGGCCGTGCGCGCCCGGGAAGCCAAGGAACAACGGCCACCCAGCACTATCCTGGGCTACACCGCCAACGCCCAGCCGGAGGTTCGTGAACGCTGTCGGCAGGCCGGCATGGATGACTGCCTGCTCAAGCCCATCAGCCTCAAGATCCTGGGCAAACGCCTGGCCGGGATTAAACCCTTGCCTCCACGCACCACGACGACATCCACGGCGCTATTCGACCTGCAGGGTCTGGAGCCGGTAGTGGGCAATTGCGGGGCCGACTGGTACAAACTGCTCGAACAGCTGCAACAAAGCCTGGCCAGGGACCGGATGTCCCTCGAGGCGCTCGACCCGGCCCGTCAACCCGAGCAATTGAAGGACGAAGCCCATCGCATCCTGGGTGCGGCACGAATCATCCAGGCCAGCGCACTGATCGATGCCTGTGAACAACTGGAAGCCGGTTGCCTGAGGCAGGCATCAGCGCCCACGCTCGAACGCCAGCAGCAACAGTTGATGGCAGCCATGACCGCCGTGGAGCAGGCGCTTCAGGCACACCTGCAGCCCCCGGACGCAACTGACGCTGCGGCCTATACGGGCTGAAAAAAAACGGCGGCCACTCGGGCCGCCGTTTCTTCGGGCATCAGGAAGCTGGATTGACCGGGTTTTCCGGGTACCAGGCGTCCAGCAGCGGGCTGACTTCGATCTTGGTCAGTTCGTTGCGGCCCTTGAGCCAGGCTTCAACAGTGGCGCGCTGCTCTTCGCTGACCGAGCCACGCTTGGCCAGGCAGACCAGACCGAAGTCGTCGCCGCCAACGTAGTCCAGGCCATTGGCATCCATGGCATCAGCCAGGAATGCATCGAGGAAGGCATCAATGGCTTCGTCGGACAGGTCTTCCTTGAAATCCAGGTTCAGCTCAAAACCCAGCTCCTGGAATTCATCCACGCAGAGTTTTTTGCGCAGACGGCGGGAACGGTTAGTGGCCATGAAACAATCCTCTTGAGTAATAACGCGCGGCACTTTACCAGTTTCGCCACAAGGTTGCCGGAATAAAAGCCGATAAGGCGCCCTTTCACACTCCCCCATCGGCCTGCGCCTTGGGGCATAATGCGCATTACATTTTTCTTGCCGGAGCCTTCACCTTTTCTCGCTCCGTTTTTTTTCACCCCTCGCTTGCAGGGTTTTATCGCACATGATCAGATCGTTTCGTCCTCTTCTGCTTGCCGGCCTGCTTCTGCCCGCGGCACTCACCGCCCAGGCCGCAGCCGTCAACACCACCCTGTCGCCCAAGGTCCAGCAGGCGCTCAAGACCAACAAACTGCAGGAATCGGCCCTGTCGCTGGTGATGCTGCCGCTCAATGGCCCAGGCACGCCGACCGTGTTCAATGCCGACGTCTCGGTCAACCCGGCCTCGACCATGAAGCTGGTGACCACCTATGCGGCCCTGGAGCTGCTCGGCCCGACCCACCAGTGGAAAACCGAGTTCTACAGCGACGGCCCGCTGCGCAACGGTACCTTGCAGGGCAACCTCTACCTCAAGGGCGGCGGCGATCCCAAGCTGAACATGGAAAAGCTCTGGCTGCTGATGCGCGACCTGCGTGCCAACGGCGTGCAGACCATCAGCGGAGACCTGGTGCTTGATCGCAGCCACTTCGTCCAGCCCGTGCTGCCGCAGTTCAATGATGACGGCGGCGACGAGAACAAGCCCTTCCTGGTCAAGCCCGACTCCTTGCTGATCAACCTCAAGGCCCTTCGCTTCGTCGCCCGCAACGATGGCGGCAAAGTGCTGGTATCGGTCGAACCGCCGATTGCCAACATTCGTATCGACAATCAGGTCAAGGCGGTGAACAGCAAGCAGTGCACCGGCGATGTGCGCTACAACCCGGTTCCCCAGGCTGACGGTGTCAGCGTGGTGGTCAGCGGCCAGCTGGGCGACGGCTGCAACTCGCAGACCTACCTGTCGCTGCTCGACCACCCGACCTACGCCGCCGGCGCGGTGCGGGCGATCTGGAGCGAACTGGGCGGCACCATCCAGGGCCGTGACCGCATCGACACCGTGCCCAAAAGCGCCCGCCTGCTGGCGCGCGCCTTCTCGCCGGACCTGGTCGAGATCATTCGCGATATCAACAAATACAGTAACAACACCATGGCCCAGCAGTTGTTCCTGAGCCTGGGCGCGCAGTTCCGCACCGATGCCGATGGCGACGACGCCCGTGCCGCACAACGCGTGGTGCGCCAGTGGTTGGCGAAAAAAGGCATCACCGCACCGCACCTGATCATGGAAAACGGCTCCGGGTTGTCCCGCGCCGAACGGGTCAGCACCCGGGAAATGGCAGCCCTGCTGCAAGCCGCCTGGAAGAGTCCCTATGCCGCCGAGTTCATCAGCTCCATGCCGCTGGTCGGCATGGACGGCACCATGCGCAAACGCCTCAAGCGCACCGCCATGTCCGGTGAGGCCCACATCAAGACCGGTACCCTGAATACCGTGCGGGCCATCGCCGGCTACAGCCGCGACAGCAACGGCAACACCTGGGCGGTCGCGGCGATCCTCAACGACCCGAAACCCTGGGGTGCCTCGGCCATCCTCGACCAGGTACTGCTGGACCTCTACCGCCAGCCGAAGCTGGTCAACAGCACCGCCTCGGTACAACCCTGAGGCGTCAGGGCAGCTCGGCCTCGACCCGGTCGCGGCCAGCCTGCTTGGCCGCATAGACCCCCGAATCGGCACGCAACAGCAAGGCATCGGCGCCCTCCCCCGGGCGCCAGCCAGCCACACCGAAACTGGCGGTGACCCGACCAACGCCTTCGACCTCTATGCTCCGTACTCCCTGCCATAGTTCCATGGCCAGCAAATACGCCTGGTCGGCGCTGCTGCCCGGGCACAACACCATGAACTCCTCGCCCCCCAGGCGACAGAACACATCCGTGCGCCGCAGCCGGTTGTTGATGCGCTGGCAGATGCTGCGCAGCACATGGTCGCCCATGGCGTGGCCGTACTGATCGTTGATCTTCTTGAAATGGTCGATGTCCAGCATGATCACCGCCAGGTCCTGCTGCTCACGCTGCACACGTTCCAGCTCGGCTTTGAGGCGCTCCTGGAAATAGCGCCGGTTGTGGATGCCTGTCAGTGCGTCGGTCACCGACAGGGCCCGCAGCTCTTCCTCAACCCGCTTGAGGTCGGAGATATCGGTCAGGTAGCCATGCCAAAGCGTGCCGCCATCGTCCATCGGCTCCGGCGTGGCCTCGCCCCTCACCCAGCGCAGGCCCGCCTGTGGCAGCAGCACCCGGTACTCTTCGCGCCAGGCCGTCAGGTGCTCGGCCGAATAGCGAATCGAGGTACGCACCCGGCCCAGGTCATCGGGATGGATGCGTTCGAACACCGCCGTGGCATCCTGGCGCAACAGCTCCGGGTCGATCTCGTAGATATCGCGCAAGCCCTCACTGGCGTAACTGAAGCAGGACGTGCCGTCCGGACGCAGACAAAACTGATAGATACCACCGGGCACCTCGGCGCTGAGCTTGTCCAGCAGACGGTCGCGGGCCGCCAGGGCCTCATGGATGCGCTTGCGCTCAGTGACATCGATGCAGATGGCCAGGTGCCCGACCCACAGCCCATGCTCATCGAGCACCGCCGTCACCAGCATGTTGGCCAGCAGGTGGCTGCCGTCCTTGCGCTGCAGCGTCCACTCGCCAGGCACGCTGCCGCCCTCCTGGATGGTTTCGGCAAACATCGCCTGGGCCATGCTCACCTCGCGACCATAACGCAGGCTCAGGACTCGCGCCCGCTGGTGCAGCTCCTCGGGCGACACCAGGGCTTCGAGGGTCAGGCTCCCCACGGCTTCGGCGCTGCTGTAGCCGAGCATGCGCTCAGCGCCCGCATTGAAGGTACTGATCACCCCGCGCAGGTTGGTGGCGATGATCGCCACCTGGGTCGCGGCATCCAGCACGCTGCGCAACTGGTTATGGGTGTCGCGCAGGGATTGCTCGCTGACACGCAGCTCGCCGGTGCGTTGCTCGACCAGGGTCAGGGCGCGCTGGCGCTGGCTGAACAGGCTGAACAACAAGGCGCTGAGCATCAGGCTGAGCAGCCCGCCGAGCAACACCACGGCATTGACGGCCGAAGAGCGGTTGGCCTGCATGAAGGCCAGGCTCGGACGGATATCCAGCTGGTAGTCATGATCGGCCAGGTGCAACAGGTGACTGGCCGCCAACGGCGAGGTGGTGCCCTTGTTATCCGACTGGAACAACAGCTCGTGCTGACCGTCCTGGTCCGACAGGTCATGAATGCGCACGACCAGGTTGTCTTTTTCCGCGCTGGGCAAGCCTTCGGCCATCAGTTGGCGCATGCTGATCACCGCCATGACATAACCCCGGGGATGCGCTTCAGGCTGGCGTGGCGAGAACACCGGCGCCGCCATCAGTACTCCGCGGGCGTACTGCGGGTCGACATCGGTGAGATTCAGCGGCGCCGAAACCGCCATGCTGCCAGGCTGGGAGGCGCGCGCCAGGGTGTCCTGGCGCTCAGCCTGGGACAGCAGGTCCAGACCGAACGGTTGATCCTTGAGGCTCAATGCCTGGGTGAACAGCACCGGGTAATACAACGGACGCTCGGATGCCGGTTGCAAGCTGCCGCTGTCGGTCAGTTGACGAATCTGGTAGGCAAACTGCAGCGTCTGGCTGGCCCGCTGTTCAAACTCTCTGCGCGTCGCGCCTTGCACCCGCGGTGCCCAGGAATAGGCCTGGGTGCGATGCAGCAAGGGCCGTGCATAGCCGTTGAATTCTTCAAGGGTGATTTCGGTGGCAAAGACGAAGAAGCGGCGCAGCCCGTCCAGCCGCTGCACCTGATCCTCGAAGCGCTCTTCGATACGACTGTAGCGCTCGCTGGCCAGCAACTCGAAGCGTTGGCGCAACTGCTGCTGGTACAACCCATGGGTTGCCAGCGCCAGTATCGCGGTCAACAGTCCGCCGGCCACCAGAGCCACAAGGGCCACCAGCCAGGCGGACACTTCTTCGCTGACAAAGCCGAGCATCTTTGGACGAACGCCATGCTTCGACATAGATAACACTCATAACGCCAGCATGCAGCGTTTCCCGGGCCCTGCTTCAGTTATAGCCATTAGCCACTAATGAAGCAATTGCCGGCCCGGGAGAAATTGCTCAGCGCGCCTGAATGCGCCAGGCCCGGTGGATCTTGCTGTTGCGGGCAAAGTCCGGGTCCAGGGTCTGGGCGCTGATTTCCTCCACCTTGTAGCGCTCGGCCAGATGCTCATCGAGCTGGAATTTGCGGAAGTTGTTGGAGAAATACAGCACACCACCGGGCGCCAGTCGCGCCACGGCGAGGTCAAGCAGCTCGATGTGGTCGCGCTGGACGTCGAACACGCCTTCCATGCGCTTGGAGTTGGAGAAGGTCGGCGGGTCGATGAAGATCAGGTCGAATTCGTCGCGGCACGCTTGCAACCAGGCCATGACGTCACCCTGCTCCAGGCGGTTCTTGTCGGAGAAACCGTTGAGCGACAGGTTGCGGCGGGCCCAGTCCAGGTAAGTGCGCGACAGGTCGACGCTGGTGGTGCTGCGCGCCCCGCCCTTGGCCGCATGCACACTGGCCGTGGCGGTGTAGCAGAACAGGTTGAGGAAGCGCTTGCCGGCCGCCTCGCGCTGGATGCGCATACGCATCGGGCGGTGGTCGAGGAACAACCCGGTGTCCAGGTAGTCGGTCAGGTTGACGAGCAACTTCACCCCCCCTTCACGGACTTCCAGGAACTGCCCCTGGGTGTTCTGCCGCTCGTACTGGCGAGTGCCGCTCTGGCGCTCGCGACGCTTGACCACCACCCGGCTCTGGTCAATGCCCAGGGCCTGGGGAATGGCAGCCAGCGCATCGAACAGGCGAGCCTGGGCCTTCTCCGGGTCAACCGAGCGCGGCGCGGCGTATTCCTGCACGTGCACCCAGTCCTGGTAGAGGTCGATGGCCAGGGCATACTCGGGCATGTCGGCGTCATACAGGCGGTAGCAACCGACCTGCTCGCGCTTGGCCCATTTGCCCAACTGCTTGAGGTTCTTCTGCAGACGGTTGGCGAACATCTGTCCGCCTTCGCTCAGGCGCGCCGGCTCGCTGGCCACTGCCGCAGGCGAGCGCTGGCCTTCGTTGCCATGGGTGTCACGTTCGGGCTGGCGGCGCTCGCCGGTCACAAACTGGTCGGGTTGAACCTTGATCAGCAGCAGCTTGCACGGCAGCGCGCCGTTCCAGAACGCATACTGCTTATGGCTGCGGATACCCATGCGCTTGCCCAGGTCCGGCGCGCCGGTGAACACCGCCGCCTCCCAGTTCAGGCAGGCCTGGCGCAGGCGCTCGCCGAGGTTCTGGTAGAGGTACAGCAGGCTGGCTTCATCACCCAGGCGCTCGCCGTAGGGTGGGTTGCAGATCACCAGGCCTTTCTGGTTCTGGTCCGGACGCGGTTCGAAGGTGCCCACCTCGCCCTGGTAGATCTTCACCCAGTCACTCAGGCCCGCGCGCTCGACGTTGTTGCGCCCCGGCTGGATCAGTCGCGGATCGGCTTCGTAACCACGGATCCACAACGGTGGACGGGCAAGGCCGGCCTGGGCACGGGCCAGGGCTTCGTCATGCAGCTTGCGCCACAGGGCCGGCACATGACCGAGCCAGGCACTGAAACCCCAGCGCTCACGCTTGAGGTTCGGCGCGATATCGGCGGCAATCATCGCCGCCTCGACCAGGAAGGTACCCACACCGCACATCGGGTCAGCCAGGGCACCGCCCTCGGCGGCAATGCGCGGCCAGCCGGCACGGATCAACACGGCAGCGGCCAGGTTTTCCTTGAGCGGGGCGGCACCTTGCTGCAGGCGATAGCCGCGCTGGTGCAGGCTGTGCCCGGACAGGTCCAGGGACAGGATCGCCTCACCACGCTCCAGGCGCAGGTGCACGCGCAAGTCCGGATTGAGCTTGTCCACCGACGGGCGCTCGCCGTCACGGGTGCGCAGTTTGTCGACGATGGCATCCTTGACCTTCAGGGCGCCGAAATGGGTGTTGTCGATGCCCGAGCCATGACCGCTGAACTCCACCGCCAGCGAGCCGCTGGGTTCCAGGTGGTCCTGCCACTCGACCTCGTGGACGCCGTCGTACAGCTCGTCGGCATTCTTCATGGTGAAGCGCTTGAGCACCAGCAGCACGCGGTTGCCCAAGCGAGACCAGAGGCACAGGCGGTAGGCGGTTTCCATGTCGGCCGAGCCGCGAATGGCCGAGGTGTGTTCACGCACCTCTTCAAGGCCAAGGCCGCGCGCTTCTTCGGCAAGCAGGCCTTCAAGGCCTTTGGGGCAGGTGAGGTAGAGTTCGAAACGGTCCGACATGAGGTATCCAGTGCCTTGAGCAATAAGTGGAGGGCAAACGCATTGCCCTGCCGATGTTTAATCGAACGCCTTTCCAGCGAGCGCTCGAATGGCACTGCGATGAGTGCCGGGCCGCCCGTAAATCCGGCCTTTTGCCTGGGGCAGAAAACCTTTGATCACCGGGCAGAATGAAAAATTCACGATTATCAGGGGGAAAAATGACCCTTCGTCGTATTGACTGCCTTGTTACAAATTATCACCCGGCAATGGCCAAGTGACTTCTTCTCCGATCAAACCCTGATCATAGCGGGCTTTGCGTCGCATCCTCTTCAGACGCATTTATTTACTTATCCTGTGACCCTCAGAAAGGTTACGCCCTTATGACAAAACGATCATTCACACTGTGTCGTGCATTGGTTAGAACTCATCTCAGGTTGTCACCGCAACGGGGCAACACTTTCGCTCGCGACGCCGGCAGCGAGCGCAAACCGGCAGAACGATTCTGCCCGGCCTCCTAGAGGCCGACGGGACATTACAGTCAACAAGTGAGGGCAACACCCTATGAGAAGACTTAAGCGTGATCCGTTGGAACGAGCATTTTCACGTGGCTACCAATATGGGGTCACCGGCAAATCCCGCGAGCTTTGCCCCTTTACTCTACCGTCTGTACGCCAGGCATGGATCAATGGCTGGCGCGAAGGACGCGGCGACAACTGGGACGGTATGACCGGCACTGCGGGTATTCATAGACTCAACGAACTTCACGCCGTTGGCTGAGCGAGGAACTGAATTCATTTACCATGCGCGCCCCATCCGGGCGGCGGGCTAAGGCCCAGGGGCCCCTTCAAGGGGCCCTTTTTTATGCCTGCGCTTCAGCGCGGCATGGCGGCGATGGCATCCACGGCCTCGCGAATCAGCGCAGGCCCCTTGTAGATGAACCCCGAATAAATCTGTACCAGGCTGGCACCGGCAGCGATCTTCTGCGCCGCGTGCTTGCCCTCGGTGATCCCGCCAGCGGCGATGATCGGCAGCTTGCCGCCCAGTTCACCGGAAAGCACCTTGACGATGTGGGTGCTCTTTTCCAGCACCGGCGCACCGGACAGGCCACCGGCCTCATCACCATGCTGCAGGCCTTCGACCCCTTCACGGCCAAGGGTGGTGTTGGTGGCGATCACCGCGTCCATGCCTGATTCGATCAGCGCCGAAGCCACCAGTGCGGTTTCCTCGTCGCTCATGTCCGGCGCGATCTTGATCGCCAGCGGCACATGCTTGCCGTACTGGGTTGCCAGTTGCCCACGGCGCTCGGCCAGGGCATCGAGCAGTTGCTTGAGCGAATCGCCGAATTGCAGGCTGCGCAGGCCCGGCGTGTTCGGCGAGCTGACGTTGACGGTGATATAGCTGGCCTGGTCGTAGACCTTCTCCAGGCAGATCAGGTAGTCATCCACCGCGCGCTCGACCGGGGTGTCGAAGTTCTTGCCGATGTTGATGCCCAGCACGCCGCGGTATTTGGCCGCACGCACACGGCCCAGCAGGTTGTCGACACCCAGGTTGTTGAAGCCCATGCGGTTGATGATCGCCTCGGCTTCCGGCAGGCGGAACAGACGTGGCTTGGGGTTGCCCGGCTGCGGACGCGGGGTCACGGTGCCGATCTCGACAAAACCGAAACCCAGCTGGGCGAAGCCGTCGATGGCCGCGCCGTTCTTGTCCAGCCCTGCCGCCAGCCCCACCGGGTTGGCGAACTCCAGGCCCATGACCGTGACCGGCAGCGATGCCGGGGCCTTGGTCAGCAGCCCGTTCAGGCCCAGGCGGCCACCGGCGCCGATCAGGTCCAGGGACAGGTCATGGGAGGTCTCCGGAGAGAGCTTGAACAGCAGCTGGCGGGCCAGGGTATACATGGGCGGGCTTAGCTCGACGTGAGTGAGGTGGGCGATTATAGCGGCGGCGTCGTCCGGGGGACAGCGCCGCCTTGGCATATGCGTTGCTTTGTTACAGACAACCCCGGCCCGCCATAAGGCACGGCCAGACCTCGATACGGGCACGACCTTGTGAATACAGACACCCCCACTTCCCCCCTGGCCTGGGTCAACGGCAGCGACGCGCCGGAGAAGCACAGCCTGGATATCGGCTTCATGGCCCTGAGCGATTGCGCTTCGGTGGTGGTGGCCGCCACCCAGGGCTTCGCCCAGCCCTACGGCCTGAGCCTCAACCTCAAGCGCCAGAGCTCCTGGGCCGGCCTGCGCGACAAGCTGGTCAGTGGCGAGCTGGACGCCGCCCATAGCCTGTACGGGCTGATCTACGCCGTGCACCTGGGCATCGGCGGCATCGGTGCCACCGACATGTCGGTGCTGATGGGCCTGAACCAGAACGCCCAGGGCATCAACCTGTCGCCGGCCTTACAACGCCAGGGCGTGACCACTCCAGAGGCACTGAAGCGTTTCGTGCACCAAAGCAGTTCAAAACTGACCTTTGCTCAGACCTTTCCCACAGGTACCCATGCCATGTGGCTGTATTACTGGCTGGCCAGCCAAGGCATCCATCCCTTGCACGACGTCAGCAGCGTGGTCGTACCGCCGGCACAGATGCTTGCCCATCTGCAGGCCGGGCGCATCGACGGCTTCTGCGTCGGCGAGCCCTGGTCGGCGAGCGCCGTCGACCAGGGCCAGGGGTTCACCCTGGCCTGCAGCCAGTCCATCTGGCCGGACCATCCAGAGAAAGTCCTGGGCTGCACCCGCGCCTTTGTCGAGCAGTACCCCAACACCGCCCGGGCCCTGGTCATGGCGATCCTGGCCGCCAGCCGGTTCATCGAGCAAAGTCCGGAAAACCGCCGCAGCACCGCGCAACTGCTCAGTGGCAAGGCCTATCTGGACACATCGCTGCGCAGCATCGAGCCGCGTTTGCTGGGCGACTACCACGACGGCCTTGGCAATCGCTGGCACGACCCCCATGCCTTGCGCCTGCATGACCAGGGCCGCGCCAACCTGCCCTATCTGTCCGACGGCATGTGGTTCATGACCCAGTTCCGCCGCTGGGGCCTGCTGCGTGAAGACCCCGACTACCTGGCCGTGGCACAGCGGGTCCAGCAACTGGCGCTGTATCGCGACGCCGCCAGCGCCCTTGGCGTGCCGTGCGATGAAAGCAACCTGCGGCGCAGCCAGTTGATCGATGGCACCTGGTGGGATGGCAGCGAGCCGGCCGCCTATGCCCGCAGCTTTGCCCTGCACGCGCTGGCCGAGTCGCCCGCCGCCCTCGCCTGCCGCTGAGAAGGAGACGCTTTGATGCTGCGAATCCTGTTGATCGATGACACCGCAAAGAAAGTCGGACGCCTGAAGGCTGCGCTGGTCGAGGCCGGCTTCGAGGTTATCGAAGAGTCCGGGCTGACCATCGACCTGCCGGCACGCGTCGAAACGGTGCGTCCGGACGTGGTGCTGATCGATACCGAATCACCGGGCCGTGATGTCATGGAACAGGTGGTGCTGGTCAGCCGCGACCGACCTCGGCCGATTGTCATGTTCACCGACGAGCACGATCCCGGGGTGATGCGCCAGGCGATCCAGGCCGGCGTCAGCGCCTACATCGTCGAAGGCATCCATGCCGCGCGGCTGCAGCCGATTCTCGATGTGGCCATGGCCCGCTTCGAGAGCGACCAGGCGCTCAAGGCCCAGTTGCAGGCCCGCGACCAGCAACTGGCCGAACGCAAGCGCATCGAACTGGCCAAGGGCCTGCTGATGAAGATGAAGGACTGCAACGAGGAGCAGGCCTACACCCTGATGCGCCGCCAGGCCATGAGCAAGCAGCAGAAGCTGATCCAGGTGGCCGAACAGATCATCGCCATGAGCGATCTGCTGGGCTGAGGCGACTCTGGCCCGGCTCTTGCTAAATCATTCGTACCGGTAGCCAACGGCGGTTGCCCCTCCACGACAAAGACGTCGCCCCCCCCACTCGCACACGCGGGTCGGGTGGCGACGTCTTTTTCGTTTCAGCCCCTGTTCAACGAGGTGTTCGATGAATACGAGTTTCTGGAAGTCCGGGCATGTCCCCACGCTGTTCGCCGCCTTTTTGTACTTCGACCTGAGCTTCATGGTCTGGTACCTGCTCGGCCCGCTGGCGGTGCAAATCGCCACCGACCTGCACCTGACGACCCAGCAACGCGGCCTGATGGTGGCCACGCCGATCCTGGCCGGGGCCATCCTGCGCTTCATCATGGGTGTGCTGGTCGATCGACTGTCGCCGAAAACCGCCGGGCTGATCGGCCAGGTGATCGTCATCGTCGCCCTGTCCTGTGCCTGGCACCTGGGCGTGCACAGCTATGAACAGGCCCTGCTGCTGGGTGTGTTCCTCGGTGTCGCCGGCGCCTCCTTTGCCGTGTCCCTGCCGCTGGCTTCGCAGTGGTACCCGGCCCAGCACCAGGGCAAGGCCATGGGCATCGCCGGTGCCGGCAACTCCGGCACGGTGTTCGCCGCCTTGCTGGCGCCGGTGCTGGCGGCCAGCTTCGGCTGGAACAACGTGTTCGGCCTTGCCGTGATTCCGCTGCTGCTGACCCTGGTACTGTTCGCCCTGCTGGCGCGCAATGCCCCCGAGCGGCCCAAGCCCAAGGCCATGGCCGATTACCTCAAGGCCCTGGGGGATCGCGACAGCTGGTGGTTCATGTTCTTCTACAGTGTCACGTTCGGCGGTTTCATCGGCCTGGCCAGCGCCCTGCCCGGCTACTTCAACGACCAGTACGGCCTGAGCCCGGTCACTGCCGGCTACTACACCGCCGCCTGCGTCTTTGCCGGCAGCCTGATGCGCCCCCTGGGCGGCGCACTGGCGGATCGCTTCGGCGGTATCCGCACCTTGTTGGCGATGTACAGCGTGGCAGCGGTGTGCATTGCTGCGGTCGGCTTCAACCTGCCCAGCTCGGTGGCAGCGCTGGCCTTGTTCGTCAGTGCCATGCTAGGCCTCGGTGCAGGCAATGGTGCAGTGTTCCAGTTGGTGCCACAGCGCTTTCGCCAGGAAATCGGGGTGATGACCGGCCTGATCGGCATGGCCGGCGGCATCGGCGGCTTCCTTCTGGCCGCAGGTCTGGGCGCGATCAAGCAGCACAGCGGCGACTATCAGCTGGGCCTCTGGCTGTTCGCCAGTCTGGGCATCCTGGCCTGGTTCGGCCTGCACGGCGTCAAGCAACGCTGGCGCACCACCTGGGGCTCGGCCGCCGTGACCGCGGCCCGGGTCTGAGGCCCCACCATGAGCTTGCAACTGAGCTTCGCCCAAGCCAGCGCCACCGGCCCCCGGGAAGAGAACCAGGACGCCCTGCGCCTGGTCACGCCCAACGCCGAGCTGGCCGCCAGCAAGGGCTACCTGTTCGCCCTGGCCGACGGCGTCAGCCAGTGCGCCGATGGTGGGCTGGCGGCGCGCGCCAGCCTGCAGGCCCTGGCCCTGGACTACTACGCCACCCCCGCGACCTGGGGCGTGGCCCAGGCCCTGGACCGACTGCTGCTGGCACAAAACCGCTGGCTGCGCGCCAACGGCGGCGGCCAGCCGCTGCTGACCACCCTCAGTGCCCTGGTGCTGCGCGGCCGACGCTTCACCCTGGCACATGTCGGCGACTGCCGGATCTATCGCTGGGGCGCCGGGCAGCTGCAACGCATCAGCGAGGACCATGTCTGGGACCAACCGGGCATGCAGCACGTACTCAAGCGCGCCCTGGGGCTGGACCAGCATCTGCAGGTCGACTACCTGGAGGGCGACCTGCACGCCGGCGAGTGCTTCGTCCTGCTCAGCGATGGTGTCTGGGCCAGCCTCAGCGAATCGCAGATCAGGGCCGTACTGCGCGAACAGATCGACCTGCAGGACGCCGCCCGGACCCTGGTCAGCTGCGCCCATCACAGCGGCAGCCAGGACAACGCCAGCGCCCTGTTGGTCAGGGTCGACCAGTTGGGCGCCAGCAACCTCGGCGACTCCCTGGCGCAACTGCAGCAATGGCCGCTGCCCCCACCCTTGCGCCGCGGCCAACTGATCGATGGCTGGACGGTGGAGCAACAGGTGGGGCACAGCCGGCAATCGTTGCTGTATCGCGTGCGCGACAGCCAGCAGCAGGCCTGGCTGTTGAAAACATTGCCCGTTGAACGCAAGGACGAACCCGGCGCCTTGCAGGGCCTGCTGCTCGAAGAATGGTTCCTGCGCCGGGTCGCCGGGCGCTACTTCCCTGAAGCGCACCCGGTCAGCCAGCGCCAGCACCTTTACTACGTGATGCGCGAATACCCCGGCAAGACCTTGGCCCAGGTGTTTGCCGAAAACGGGCCCTTGCCGCTGGCCCAGTGGCAATCGCTTGCCCAGCAACTGCTGCAGGCGGTGGGCCTGTTGCACCGGCGCAATATTCTGCACCGCGACATCAAACCCGAGAACCTGCACCTGGGCGACGACGGCCAGTTGCGCCTGCTGGATTTCGGCCTGGCCTTCTGCCCCGGCCTGTCCGAGGACCGCGCCCACGAACTGCCGGGCACCCCGTCTTTCATTGCCCCGGAAGCCTTCGAGGGTATACCGCCAAGCCCCCAGCAGGACCTCTACAGCGTCGGCGTGACGCTGTTCTACCTGCTGACCGGCCACTACCCCTACGGCGAAGTCGAAGCCTTCCAGCGCCCACGCTTCAACCAGCCGGCCAGTGCTGCGCGCTATCGCCCGGACCTGCCCGAATGGCTGGAGCACAACCTGGGCCTGGCGCTGGTCGCCGATCCGCAACAGCGCTTTGAAACGGCCGAGCAATGGCTGTTGCTGCTCGAACAGGGCGAACGCCAGCAACTGACCGTCCGCCCGCGACCGCTGCTGGAGCGCGAGCCGCTGAAAGTCTGGCGTGGCCTGGCACTGCTGTCGCTGCTGCTCAATCTGATTCTGCTGCTCAGTCTGTTCAAAGGCTGACGGCCAACATTGCCAATGAGGAAGTCACTATGAATGCAAAAGTCTGGCTGGTAGGCGCGGGCCCTGGCGATCCGGAGCTGTTGACCCTCAAGGCGGTACGTGCCCTGGCCGAGGCCCGGGTGGTACTGATCGATGACCTGGTCAACCCGCAGATCCTCGAACACTGCCCGCAGGCGCGGGTGATTGCCGTGGGCAAGCGCGGCGGCTGCCGCTCCACGCCGCAGGCGTTCATCCAGCGCCTGATGCTGCGTCATGCCCGCCAGGGCCGTTGCGTGGTGCGCCTGAAGGGTGGCGATCCGTGCATCTTCGGCCGTGGCGGCGAAGAAGCCTGCTGGCTGCAGGCGCACGGTGTGGAAGTCGAGGTGGTCAATGGCATCACCGCCGGCCTGGCGGGTGCCAGCCAATGTGGTATTCCCCTGACCCTGCGCGGGGTCAGTCGCGGCGTTACCCTGGTTACCGCCCACACCCAGGATGACAGCCCGCTGAACTGGCAGGCGCTGGCAGCGGGGGCCACCACCCTGGTGATCTACATGGGGGTAGCGCGCCTGGCCGATATCCAGCAGCAATTGCTCGCCGCCGGAATGCCCGGCAACACGCCGGTGGCGATGATCGAGAATGCCTCGCTGCCCCAGCAGCGCGCCTGTCGTAGCCAACTGCACCGGTTGCTGCAACGTGCCGCCACCTTCGAACTCAAGAGCCCGGCGGTGCTGGTCATTGGCGAGGTGGTCAATGCCGCCAGTGCGCTACAGCTGCAGCCACAAGCGCTCGACAGTACGGCGCTCGACCTCCTCTTCACTCAACCAGATGCGCCGCTTGCGCTGCTCGCGCAGTAGCGGTATCTGATCGTCATAGTGCTTGCCGGGGCTGCCATCGGCGGCGATAAAGCCGGATTGCCCTGGCGCCGCCAGCTCGAAGCCGGTCACGTTGCGCCCATCGAGCACGACCATGTTGTTTTCCGTGCCCAGGTTCATGCTTGGCGCCAGGGCATGCTCTTCGCTTTCCAGCGCTTGTGGAACGCCGAGGAAGTTCTTGTGGGCAAAGCGCAAGGTCGAGACCCCCTGGCGCCAGGCTGCCACCTGCGGACCCTGCTCGCGCTTGAGCTGGGCGACGCTCAGGCGCAAGGCCTGGAGCATCAGCTCGTCGACATCGCGCCCCTTGAACAGATCGAACGGCAAGGCCTCGCCCTGCTCTTTCGCCCGGATCGCCCGGTACAGGACCTTGGTCCCTACTGAAATATTGTGGCTGCCCGGCGAGCTGGCGCCAGGTGCGCTGTAACCGCTGTCGGTAAACCAGCCGGCCTGCGCGGGCGGCAGTTGATCGGCCAGGGTCAAGCTGAGCATCTGTCCAAGCCAGAGACGAAAAATCGCTGTGGCGGGCTGGTCGTAGAAACCGTCGCGATTGCTGTCCAGGTCTTGATAATCCCAGGCCGCCAACGCCTGGCGGACCGCTGCAAACTCCGCGGGCGAACGCTCGCTCAGCGCCAGCAAGCGCGGCACGAAATAGCGCGCATTGGGGTCCTCGAACGCGGCCTCCATCATCAGGCTCCAGGCTTGCTCCGGGGTGAAGCGGGCCTGCTGCAGCCGCCCGTCGAGAACCTCGTTACGATCGGCAGCGCCCCAGGCGTACCACCACTGGTCCGGCCCCGGAAAGCCTTCTGCAGGCTTGTTGTTCCAGTTGGCAATGTAGCCGCTGGCCGGATTGAAGACCTGCGGATTGGAAGCAAACGGCAGGAAGCCCTGCCACTCGTAGTTGCCATCGCCCGGCATCGGCAGGCGATTGTCATGCCCTTGCAGACGCACCGGATAACGACCGCCAAGCGCATAACCGATGTTGCCTTGCTGGTCGGCGTAGTACCAATTGACATTGATCGCCGAGCGCTCGACCTGGGCCAGCCACTGCCCATGGTCACCAGCCTTGGCGACCTTGTTCCAGGCCATCAGGGTCGCCAGCTCCTGGCCCTCCCAACCGCGTCGGCGGGCGTAGGCCACGCCCTGGTCGGGCAGATGCTCGAACACCGCGCCCTGGACGCTGCGATACACCGTCAGTTGCTCGGCCTCCTCACCGTTGACCAGGATCCTTTCGACACGCTGTTCAAAGTCTCGGTAACGCCCCTGGAACCAGTACTGGTTCGGGTTCTGCGGGTTGAGCTGAAGTTGATAGACATCGACGTTGTCACCTGCGCCCCAGGTGCTGCCCCAGGATATCTGGCGATTGTGCCCGAACTGGATCAGCGGGTAACCAGACGGGCTGTTACCAACGGCATCATAGCCCGCCCCGTGCAGGCCGACGGAGTAGGTATAGGCCGGCTGGAAGAAGCCGAACTGCGGGCCGTTGACCATGATCGCCCGGGCGTCCTGACTCTTTTGCGCCCCCAGCACGATGATGTTGCTGAAACCGCGCCCGACACTCGGGTCAACCCCCTGAACAGCACGCACGGGCAGCGGTTGCCCAAGCGCCTTGTCGCCCGCTCGGAACACCACGGCTGCGCTGCGCCGCAACGGGTCCCACTCGCCCCGGGCAATGGTCGTCGGCGCCTGTGGGTCATCACTGGTCAGCAGCAGCTCGAACAAGGCCTGGCCAGGTTCCAGTCCGTGTTTTTCGATCAGCCCCGCCAACAGGTTGTGGTTATCCAGTTCGGTGTTGTAGTCACCAAAACGGTTGATCATGGAGCCGACGTAAACCATCGCCACATCGAAGGCCGTCCAGCGCTCGGGAGTGAAGCCGTGCACCGTGAAAGGCTTGGGCAACAAGGTGCCGGGCTGCTGTTCGACTTCGCCAAGGTGACGATTGATGCCATCGGCATAGCCCTGGAGTATCTGCAGGTCATGTGGCGCCAGCGCTGCCAACTGCTGGGCAATGGCCTGGGGCGAATACTGACGGCGAATAGCCTGGTCGAAGGCCAGATACTCCCGACCCAGCACCTCTGCCACCCGGCCCTGTGTGGTGCGCCGTGACATCTCCAATTGAAACAGACGATCCTGGGCGATGGCGTAACCGTAACCATAAAACAATCGGTACGGGCTATTGGCGTAGATATGCGGCGTGCCCCATTCATCGCGCTTGATCAGGATGTCACCCTCGGGCAAGTGCGGGGCAAGCTGACAGCCCGCCAAACCCATGGACATAGCCAGTACCACCTGCAGACGTAACACGCGACCCATAAACCCTCACATCGAGATACAGATTATCAATTTTATTTATGAATACTGTATCTCTTTAGCGCGCCTCCTCCGCCCGGAAAAGTTTGACCACGGGTTACAGAGCCTCCTCTACGAGACCCTGGACTAAACTGATTGCACTCCGCAGGGACGTGAGAGCGACAGTAAGTACTCGGAGCCTACTGTACTTCGGAGGAACCGATCATGAGTGTTACCGTTATCTGGAACTGGCCCAATTCCGTGCGGGCGCCCAAACGCGAGACCATTGGCAACCTGCTGGCGCGATCGCGGCATTACCGTCATCCCGACTCTGCACAAATTGCCTACCCCAAGACCGTAGAGATACCGCTGGGCACCTTGCCCAATGGGAGCTACCGCATTGCCATCGTAGGAGCGGGAACCGCGGGCATCACTGCGCTGTATGAACTGGCGCGGCTGGCGGGCCCAACCAAGCACATTGTGGTCGACCTGTTCGAAAGCGACCCCGACCACTTCCTCGCGCCTGCGCACCCTTCCACCCACTCGATCAGTACAGATCGGCTTAGAGCCGGCCGTGTGAGTGCGGCACATGCTTTCAGAAGCGGCGAAACCACCGCCAGCTCTGTGTATGAAGTGGGTGCCATGCGCTTTCCCGAGATTGCTGGACTGACCTGGCATTACGCGGCAAAGGCGTTTGGAATGGAGACCACGGTCAATGAATTTCCAAACCCAGGCAAAGTCCCAACCGAGTTTGTCTTTGGCGATCGCGTCGACCGCTATGAGAACGGTGTATGGCTCGACCCGGCGTCCCCCACCCGGGCCGTCTTTGCCCTGGTGATCAAATATTTTCCTGGCGTGGATATCGACAACGGCGAGCTGACGGGCGCTGCACTGTTCAAGATAGGCGGTCGCGATCCAGCGGTAGTGGCCGGCCTCCTGGCCTCGGAGAACACCCCTATACCTGATCTGGAACAGATCGGAAGGGACTGGCAAGCGTTCGTTGCCAGCCATGACCACACAACCCTGGCAGGTGCCATCCGACAGATTATGGAACACGCCGGGAGTAAAGGTGAGCTCCCCAATATCCCCGGCCTGGGGGCGGCGGAGACAGTCAATTATTGTGTAGAGCTGTTTGGCCGATTCGGTTTCGGCACCGGCGGCTTCAAACCGCTGTACAACATTTCCCTGGTGGAGATGATGCGCCTGGTGCTCTGGGATTACAGCAATGAGTACACCTTGCCGGTTGCTGAAAACAGCCAGTTCATCCGCCGCTTGTACGAGCAGTCCCGTGATATCGGCGGACCCAACCTGCAGATCAACTTCATCCCGGGCCGGGTCTGTGATGCCTATCATCATTTTCCTGCAGATAGCGGCTCACCCCGCCGTGCCAAGGTCTGGCACTACCCAACAGACAACTCGGCGCTCATCGAGAGCGAGCATGACTACGTGGTATTGGCGATGCCTCAACAGCAACTGACCCCCGTGATACGGCGCAGTGGCTTCAATCCGCAGGGTAGAGTGCATACCCGGGTCGGTGATGACCACCTGGGTTTGCCTACAGCCTCAGCCACCCAGGTTTACCCGGCACTGCAACTGGACCTCGCTACCCGCTCGGCCACCGAGCGTATTGTCAGCGCCATAGGGCAGTTGCACATGACGCGATCCTCGAAAGTGTTCGGCCTGATGTCGGATGTGGATGCAAACGACCCGCTCATCCCCCGCTTCCAAGGCAGGCCGATTCAAGCCATCGTCAGTGATACCGGTCTGTCTGCCAGCTACATGGTGCCCAGCACCCTTGGCAATAGCGACTACCTGAGTTTTCTCGTCAGTTATACCTGGGAAAATGAAACCACAGTGTTGCAACAAGACTTCGGCGACTACCCGCAAAACCCGCAATCGGCGGACGATCACGCCAGCGCCCATCAGATGTACCGGACCATGATCAACCGCGCGGATCATGACGTGTACGACCCTCAAACCGATAGCTACCAACGCTGGTGGCTGAGCACGCTGCTACCCAGGACCCAGGCCCAGAGCCATTTCGTCTACGACTGGAGCACCAATGGCAGCGCCGGTGGTTTCAAGCTGGATATGACAGGTGACCACTACCAGAGCAATTTGTGTTTTCGCTACCACACTCATGCTCAGAACCCGTCACTGAACAACCGCTTCTTCCTCGCCTGCGACAGCTACAGCCACCTGGGAGGATGGATTGAAGGGGCGTTCATGAGTGCGATCAACGCGGTGGCGGGGGTAATCGTGGCAGCCAACAGCGGCCAGGCGACCAGCCTGAACCTGGAAGCACGCAAACTGTTCACCACCCTGGATCCGGTTGCCTGAGGGGCAAATCGCAGGCAAAGAAAAGCCCGGCCTAGGCCGGGCTTTTCAGTAGGGCTTCAGACCAATTACTTGGCTTGGGCTTCTACTTGAGCTTCTACGCGACGGTTAACAGCGCGACCAGCGTCGGTGGCGTTGTCAGCAACCGGACGGGTTTCACCGTAGCCAACCGACTCAACGCGGCTCGACTCAACACCGTACTCGCTGGTCAGAACCTGCTTGACGGCGTTTGCACGACGCTCGGACAGCTTCTGGTTGTAAGCGTCAGGACCGACGGAGTCAGTGTGACCTTCAACGGTGGTGGTGGTCTGTGGGTACTGCTTCATGAAGTCAGCCAGGTTCTTGATGTCGCCGTAGCTGTTCTGCTTGACGACCGACTTGTCGAAGTCGAACTTGACGTCCAGCTCAACGCGTACGACTTCGGCAACAGCCGGGCAGCCGTCAGCGTCAACGGTAACGTTGGCTGGGGTGTCAGGGCACTTGTCGACGTTGTCGCAAACGCCGTCGTTGTCGCTGTCGGCGCAGACTTCAGCAACTGGAGCCGGAGCAGGAGCAACCTTGCCACCGCTACCACCGAAGTTCAGACCCAGACCAACGGTCGGACCCCACTCGGTGTTGCCGTTGTCGATGTTGTACATGGCTTCAACGCCAGCACGGGCGAAGAACATGTCGGTGATGTACCACTTGGCGCCAGCGCCCAGGTTGGCGAAGGTGGAGTGGTCACGGCCGTTGTTGAAGCTCTGGCCCAGGCTCTCGTGTGCGAAGCCGGCCGAAACGTACGGACGCAGTGCGTCGCCGACGGTACCGAAGTGGTAGGTAGCGTCCAGCTTGGCCTTGGAACCTTTGATGTCCTTGTTGAAGACATCGCCACGAACGTTGTGAGTTTCGTTGTAGCCCAGATCCAGGGACAGGTCGTCTGTCAGGAAGTAACCGAGGCGAACACCAGGGTTGGTGCCGTCGTTCTGAAAGTTGCGCTCGCTATCGTAGTACTGCTTGGTAACGTTGCCTTCAATCTCGACCGCGCCTTGGCCTTGTGCCAGAGCGCCGAGCGAAGTTGCGGCTACAAGAGAACCAATGGCCAAGCCCAAGGTGTTTTTCAATTTCATCCGTTAAATCCCCATCTGGTGATAGTTAAGCAGTCCCACCAACATCCGGGGGACAACTCGACGACAAGTCTAGCAGAACTTGCCGGTACGTTAGAGATATTTGCGCGCGACTAAGTTTCAGCCAGGCCCGCAAATTTCTCACGTAGCTTGTCAAGCGCACGCTTGTACCGCATTTTCGTTGCGCTCAGGCCCATATGCATGATATCGGCGATCTCCTGAAATTCCAGTTCTGCGACAAATCGTAGCACCAGGATTTCACGGTCAATCGGATTCACATGCACTAGCCATTTATCCAGCCCGCCTTTCTCTTCCGGTTTTGGCGCCTTCTCTTCCGAGGCTTCCTCGAGTGGATCAAGACTCAAGGCATCCATCAGTCGACGCTTGCGCCGCTCCTTGCGGTACTGGGTGATGCATTCGTTGTAGGTGATGCTGTAGAGCCACGTCTTGAACTTGGATTTACCCTCGAAGTTCTTCAGGCCATAGAGCACCTTGAGCATGACCTCCTGACAGACATCGTCAGCGTCCCGATCGTTCCCCAGATAACGCGCACACACGTTAAAAAGAGTCCGCTGGTAGCGTCGCATGAGCTCCTCATACGCGCGAGTAACATGAAACAGCTCCTCATGCGAACGCGCCACCAACTCCTCATCGGTGAGCTCGCGGGGGTCGTAACGCATGGGCAGCGAGTGAACTTTATTCAAATCGAATCTGGCCGACAGTCAGGTCAATGTCGCCGCTCGCCCCTACCCGGGGCAATTTTGCGGCGGCATACATTAGCAGGATTTGGCCGGTTAGCGGCTATTGACTCGCTGCTCGAGCAGAATCCGGTTGGACAATGACACTAATTCGCCATCATCTGTCAGCAGGGTCGTCTTGACCGTACCGATCTCTTCGATCTGCCCTTCAACCTCTCCAACTCGCACCTGTTGGCCGACTTGATACAGCTCGCGCACGTAGATCCCGGCCAGGATTTGTCCGGCAATTTCGCGACTTCCCAGGCCCATTGCCAGGGCAACCGCCAGACCAACGGTAATCAATCCAATGACGATTACATGGTTGAGCAAGTCGGTTTTGACCTCGAGCTGGCTAATTGCCACCGAGATACTGATGATGATGACCAGGCCCTGGGCGATGCGTCCGACACCGGCGGCATATTCCAGGCCGATGCCTTCGGCGGCACCACGGACCAGACCGTTGACCAACTGCGCCAGCAATACCCCCGCCAGCAGCACCAGGGCTGCACCGAATACCTTGGGCAGGTACAGGGCAAGCATGTCCAGGGTCGCGGATACCCGCTCAAGGCCGAGGGATTCAGCGGCCGAGACGAGGAAAATCAGCAGCACGAACCAGTAGACGATCTTGCCGATCAGGGTCGAGATCGGTACCTGGATGCCGACCCGGCTGAGCATCTTGGTCAGGCCGGTGCCGGCCATCAGGCGGTCCAGCCCCAGTTTGGCCAGCAGCTTGGACAACAGGGTGTCCAGCAGCTTGGCAACGACGAAGCCCAGCAGCACCACGACCAGTGCGCCGAACAGGTTGGGGATGAAGTTCGCCACTTTGGTCCACAGCGCGGTCATCGCGGTGACCAGGCTCTGGGTCCAGAGATCAAGTTCCATAGTCAATCGGCCTTATCAGCTTTATGAGCGGTAGCGTTACGGCGGACCGGCGCGACATGCGCCGAGCCATTGTTCACGGCGATCATCAGCGCCTGGCTCCAGCGGCCCAGCAGGCTGAACAGATCGCCCGCGCCGACCTGGCGGTTGGCGGTTTTCAGGACGCGCCCAAGGCAGGCAGCGTCGTCACGGTCCTGGCCGGACGGCGAAGCCTTGAGCAGGTCTCGCAGGGATTCTTCAAACGGATCGTGCATAGGCACCTCGCGCAATATCTGTCAAAGACGAGGTCGCCTGCACATGGGTCACATGGACCGGGCAGACAGTTTGTGACCAGATGTTCAGCATGCGCACCGGCTCACACCCAGCGCAGCCGGCGGAACAACCACCACTGCCCCAGCGCCAGACCCAGCACCAGCAGGCTGGCGAAGAGAAAACCATAGGGGCTGTCGGCACCGGGAATGCCGCCAACGTTGATCCCCAACAGCCCGGTGACGAAGCTCATGGGCAGGAAGATGCAGGTGATGATGCCGAAGCGGTACATGGTCCGGTTCATCCGCTCGGCACGCCGACGGTCCTCGCTTTCCAACACCAGGGCCGCCCGCTCGCGGGTCAGCTCCAGCTCCTCGAGGTAACGGATCAGGCTGTTGTTCAGCTCGTTCCAGTAATCGGCATCGTCTGCGGCGAACCAGCTCCACTTGTTGCGCGCCAGTTGCGCATAGATTTCCCGCTGCGGCGCGAGAAAACGGCGCAACCCGGCGGCGCGCCGGCGAATCTGTTGCAGGCTGCCCTGCTCCGGCGCGTACCGTTGGTCGACTTCGAGCTTCTCTTCTTCCAGATCGACCACTTCCGACAGGTCACTGACCAGCGCCTGGACCTTCTCGGTCAGCAGTTGCGCCATGCTCAGTAACAGCTCGGAGGCGGTTTTCGGGCCACGCCCCTCGGCCAACTGCTGCAGCAGTTCGTCACTGGCGCGCAAAGGCCGCAGGCGCAGCGAGATCACCCGCTGCGCCTGGGCGAAGATGCGTACCGAAACCATGTCCTCGGGCTCGGCCCCCGGATTGAGGTTGACCCCGCGCAGAAACAGCAGCATCTGCTCATCGGGGAGCGGCAACAGGCGAGGTCGGGTGTTTTCTTCAAGGAGCAGGTCGCAGGCGAACTCGTTCAGGCCACTGTCGTGGCGCAGCCAGGTCCGGGTTTGCGGGTGACTGCGATCCCAGTGCAGCCAGAGGCTTTGCTCTGGCTGCAGCTGGAGGTCGTCCAGTTCAGTCCGGGCAATCGAACGCGCACCGCCTTTACCATCGAGCACCAGGGCGTGAACCAGCCCCCACTGCGCGTTTTCTTCCTCGAACATTCCTGCTCCAATCAGCGGTTTAACTGCTTATTCCGGCATTTTCAGCGGACTTGGCGAAACGATCACACCATTGTTGTCGGCATAGACGTACTCGCCCGGGCGGAAGGTCACCCCGGCAAACGTCACCACCACGTTGAGATCGCCAATGCCACGCTTGTCGGTTTTCATCGGGTGGCTGGCCAGGGCCTGGACCCCCACATCGGTTTGTGCCAGGACATCGACATCGCGCACGCACCCATAGATCACCAAGCCTTCCCAGCCGTTCTTGGCCGCTTTTTCGGCGAGCATGTCACCCAGCAGCGCCCGGCGCAGCGAACCGCCACCATCGACCACCAGCACCTTGCCCTTGCCATCGAGGTCAACCTGCTCCTTGACCAGCGAGTTGTCTTCGAAGCACTTGACGGTGACGATCTGCCCCCCGAAGGAGTCGCGACCACCGAAGTTGCTGAACATCGGCTCCAGCACCTGTACCAGTTCAGGGTAGGCGTCACACAGATCGGGCGTAAGGTAATGCATGGGTAACTCCTGTCGATTGCCAAGACAATGGATGTCGCACTGCG
Source organism: Pseudomonas sp. NPDC090755 (assembly GCF_044769005.1). Classification (NCBI taxonomy): domain Bacteria; kingdom Pseudomonadati; phylum Pseudomonadota; class Gammaproteobacteria; order Pseudomonadales; family Pseudomonadaceae; genus Pseudomonas; species Pseudomonas sp. NPDC090755. Next base: position 30,356 of record NZ_JBIVXC010000005.1, read on the forward strand.
GCCATCACACCACAAAAGGTCAGTTGCTAGCCATACCCGGGCACAGAAGAATCCAGCAATGTGCTGGCTGCAGGTAGCGAACGCATGGGATTGTGCAGCCATTGTTCAACCAGCGGCCAGACCTGGACCTGGGCCGGCTTGCTGACCAGCATATCGACGTGGCCGAAGTTGTCGAAGCCCTCTTCGCGCCCCAGGCGAACGAACTGCTTGTGCTCGCTGCCCACTTGCTCGAACAGCTTGCGGCAGGCCCATACCGGGTCCTGGTGATCGCCAGCGGCGGCCACCGCCAGTACCGGTACATTTACATCGGCAAGGCCGGCCCACCAATCGCGGTCCTTGTCGCCGAAACGACCGAACAGGCCGAACCAGCGCATGCTTTCCAGGGCCAGGCCAATCGGCTCGTCCTCCGGGCCGCGCTTGAGCCGCGCGCCGGAAATCTGCGCGAAGCGCTTGAGCAGCAGACGCCCGCCCCACTCCACCGGGGGCAGCTTCAAGGGCCAATAGGTGCGACTGACCTGGGTGCCGAAGAAGGCGGCGCTGGCCACCAGCTCATCGTCCAGGTACTGCCCGCCGAGGGCGGCGGCCAGGGTGGTGCCACCCAGGGAGTGGCCTAGCCAGTGCGCGGCACGGCCGCTCTGTTCACGGACAAAGGCGCCGATCACCGGCAGGTCGTAACGGGCATAGTCGGCTACCCGGTTTTGACGGTAATCCTGGTTGCGCGGCGACAGGCCGTGGCCACGCATCTCCGCAATCCAGACATCGAAGCCGGCACGTGCCAGGTAGGCGCCAAGGCCAATACCCCGGGGCGAATACCAGAAGCGTCGGTTGGAAAAGCTGCCGTGCAGCAGGATCACCGGCGTGCCACGCACGTCGGACTGGTCGGCCAGCCCCAAGCGGGTAATCGCCAGCTCGACGGTGCGATCCGGGCTGTTACCGGCCTTGATCCGGTAGACATCCTCGCACAGATCGCCCCGGCGCTCGGCACTGAGCAGGGCCACGGGAAAAAGGTTACTGCTGCTTTGCATAGGGCTCTTGGACAAAAAAGGGCGGGATCCATTGCTGGAACACGCCCCGGAATATCAACGAAAACCCTGCTCGCCAGGCTTGGCGAACAGGGTTTTCAGTTCGGCGGATCAGATCGCGCCCTGGCCTTCGGCGAGGAAGAACCAGGTCTCGAGCACCGAATCCGGGTTCAGCGAGACGCTTTCGATGCCCTGCTCCATCAGCCACTTGGCCAGATCCGGGTGGTCCGATGGACCCTGACCGCAGATACCGATGTACTTGCCAGCCTTGTTACAGGCCTGGATGGCGTTGGCCAGCAGCTTCTTGACCGCTGGGTTACGCTCGTCGAACAGGTGAGCGATGATCCCCGAGTCGCGGTCCAGGCCCAGGGTCAGCTGGGTCAGGTCGTTGGAGCCGATGGAGAATCCGTCGAAGTACTCGAGGAACTCGTCAGCCAGGATGGCGTTGGACGGCAGTTCGCACATCATGATCACACGCAGGCCGTTGACGCCACGGCCCAGGCCGTTCTCGGCAAGCAGGTCGACGACCTGGCTGGCTTCGCCCAGGGTGCGCACGAACGGCACCATGATCTCGACGTTGGTCAGGCCCATCTCGTCGCGCACGCGCTTGAGGGCGCGGCACTCGAGCTCGAAGCAGTCACGGAAGGATTCGCTGATGTAGCGCGAGGCGCCACGGAAGCCCAGCATCGGGTTCTCTTCTTCCGGCTCGTAGAGCTTGCCGCCGATCAGGTTGGCGTACTCGTTGGACTTGAAGTCCGACAGACGCACGATGACCTTCTTGGGCCAGAACGCAGCAGCCAGGGTGCTGATGCCCTCGACCAGTTTCTCGACGTAGAAGCCGACCGGATCGTCGTAACCGGCGACGCGCTTGTCGACGCTCTCCTTGAGCTCGGCCGGCAGGCCGGCGTAGTTGAGCAGCGCCTTGGGGTGCACGCCGATCATGCGGTTGATGATGAACTCCAGGCGCGCCAGGCCGACACCGGCGTTGGGCAGCTGGGCGAAATCGAACGCGCGGTCCGGGTTGCCGACGTTCATCATGATCTTGAACGGCAGCTCCGGCATGGCGTCGACGGAGTTCTTGCGCACATCGAAGCCCAGCTCACCTTCGAAGATGAAGCCGGTGTCGCCTTCGGCGCAGGAAACGGTCACGCCCTGGCCATCCTTGAGCAGCTGGGTGGCGTTGCCGCAACCAACGACCGCCGGAATACCCAGTTCACGGGCGATGATGGCCGCGTGGCAGGTACGGCCACCGCGGTTGGTGACGATGGCGCTGGCGCGCTTCATCACCGGCTCCCAGTCCGGGTCGGTCATGTCGGAGACCAGTACGTCACCGGCCTGGACCTTGTCCATTTCCGAGACGTCCTTGATGATCCGCACCTTGCCGGCGCCAATGCGCTGGCCAATGGCACGACCTTCGACCAGCACGGTGCCGGTTTCCTTGAGCAGGTAACGTTCCATGACGTTGGCCTGGGCGCGGCTCTTCACGGTCTCAGGACGGGCCTGGACGATGTACAGCTTGCCGTCGTCACCGTCCTTGGCCCATTCGATGTCCATCGGGCACTTGTAGTGCTTCTCGATGATCATCGCCTGCTTGGCCAGTTCGCTGACTTCGGCGTCGCTCAGGCAGAAACGGGTGCGGTCGGCCTTGTCGACATCGACGGTCTTGACCGAACGACCGGCCTTGGCTTCTTCGCCATAGACCATCTTGATCGCCTTGCTGCCCAGGTTACGGCGCAGGATGGCCGGACGACCGGCTTGCAGGGTGCCCTTGTGGACGTAGAATTCGTCGGGGTTGACCGCACCTTGCACGACGGTTTCACCCAGGCCGTAGGCGCCGGTAATGAACACCACGTCACGGAAGCCCGACTCGGTGTCGAGGGTGAACATCACGCCGGCGGTGCCGGTTTCCGAGCGCACCATGCGCTGCACGCCTGCCGACAGGGCGACCAGCTTGTGGTCGAAGCCCTGGTGCACGCGGTAGGAAATGGCGCGGTCGTTGAACAGGGAGGCGAACACTTCCTTGGCGGCGCGGATGACGTTGTCGACACCACGAATGTTCAGGAAGGTTTCCTGCTGGCCGGCGAACGAAGCGTCCGGCAGGTCTTCGGCGGTGGCCGAGGAGCGCACGGCGACGGCCATGTTCGGGTTGCCCTGGGACATGTGCTCGAAGGCGGTGCGGATTTCGTTGTTCAGACGCTCGGGGAACTCGGCTTCCATGATCCATTGACGGATCTGTGCACCGGTACGGGCCAGGGCGTTGACATCATCGACATCCAGGGCGTCCAGCGCGTCATGGATCTGCGCGTTCAGGCCACTCTGCTCGAGAAAATCACGGTACGCCTGAGCCGTAGTGGCAAAGCCGCCGGGAACCGATACACCGGCACCCGCGAGGTTACTGATCATCTCGCCCAGGGATGCGTTCTTGCCCCCCACATGCTCCACATCATGGACGCCGAGCTTATCGAGGGAAACTACGTACTCTACCAAGGTGATCTCTCCACTAACTGTGTTGGAAAAGCTCAGGTCGCCCGCCTGCCTGCTCTGAGACTGGGCCGGGCGCTTGTGGCCTGGACCTGGAAAATAAGTGAGAATGCCGAACACGATGTTCGGTAAACCGAACCTATCATATCCAAGAATTCTCACCAGCTTAAGGCCCAAGGCGCAAATGAAACGAACTGCTTTCTTTATCTCCGACGGCACAGGCATCACGGCCGAGACGCTGGGACAGAGTCTTCTGGCCCAATTCGATAGCATTCCGTTCAATAAATTCACCCGTCCGTACATCGACAGCCTGGACAAGGCGCGGGCCATGGTACAACAGATCAATGCCGCCGCCGAACGCGATGGCATGCGCCCGATCATCTTCGACACCATCGTCAATCAGGACATCCGCGAGGTGCTGGCCACCTCCAACGGCTTCATGATCGACATCTTTTCGACCTTCCTGGCCCCGCTGGAGCAGGAACTGACGGCCCATTCGTCCTATTCGGTGGGTAAATCCCACTCCATCGGCGGCAACTCCAACTACATGGAGCGCATCGAAGCGGTCAACTTCGCCCTGGACAACGACGATGGCGCCCGCACCCACTACTACGACAAGGCCGACCTGATCCTGGTGGGCGTGTCACGCTGCGGCAAGACCCCGACCTGCCTGTACATGGCCATGCAATTCGGTATCCGTGCGGCCAACTACCCGCTGACCGAAGACGACATGGAGCGCCTGCAACTGCCCAAGGCCCTGAAGAACCACCAGCACAAGCTGTTCGGCCTGACCATCGACCCGGACCGTCTGACCGCCATTCGCCACGAGCGCAAGCCCAACAGCCGCTACGCCAGCTTCGCCCAGTGCGAATTCGAGGTGCGCGAAGTGGAGAACCTGTTCCGCCGGGAGAACATCCCGCACATCAACTCCACGCATTTCTCGGTGGAAGAGATTTCGGCGAAGATCCTGGTGGAAAAAGGCGTGGAGCGACGCTTCAAGTAACCCCCTTGCGCCTGCGCCAACCCTGTAGCCGCTGCCGCCAGGCTGCGATCGGCTGCAAAGCAGTCGCAACCCAGGCACCTCGGCAGTCCTGATACACCGAGCAGGCCAGGTTTACGGCCGTTACACGGCCGATCGCAGCCTGGCGGCAGCGGCTACAAAGCCTGCACCCCATTCAACGGACAAAGAACCAAAAAAAAGCCCCGGCTCACACCGGGGCTTTTTCATTCAGCTCGGACTCAGGACGGCACCACCGCCGCCTGCCCGCTCAGGGCCAGATCCACCAGCTCGCGGTTGGCCACCGCGTACATGGCGTAATCGGTGCCGGTCGCGGCCCGCAGTTCGTCGAGCATGGCACGCCAGCGCTCGACCATGACCCGGTGCTGTTCCAGCCACAGGGCCACCCGCGCATCCATGTCCTCAGGGGCATCGGCCATCTGCAGCACGGAGATGGTGATCGCCCGCTGTTGCAGGTCGATGTCGTCGCGGAACGACTCGCGGGCCAAGGCCTGCCAGTTGTTTTCCACGCTCAGGTTACTGATTTCCTGCAAGTACCAGGTCAGGTCCAGGGCACTGCCGACGGCGAAGAAGGCCTTGGCCACTTCGGCCGGGTCCTGGCCGGTGACGTCGGACGCCTCGATGATCGGCAACAGGGTGTACAGGTGTGTGGTACCCGCCACCATGCGCGCCAGCAGTTCCGGTACGCCGGCCTCGACGAAGCCCTGGTAGCGGGTCATCCAGCGCTCGCGGGTAGGCCCTTCCAGCAGTTCATCGAGTTTCAGCCCCAGTTGCGCGATCTTCGGCCCGAAGTGCGCCACGTCACGCCCGGCATCCTGCTCGTTGCGACGGCTGCGTAGGAACCAGCGGGTCGCCCGACGGCCCAGGCGCATCAACTCGTCCATCAGGGTCAGCTGGATTTCAGCCGGCACCTGGTAGTCCAACGCCTCGATCTGACGGAACCAGTGCGGCAGGTGGAAGATGTCGCGCACGATCACGTAGGCCCCGGCGACGTTCGCCGGGCTCATGCCGGTGGACTCCTTCAGGCGCTGGACGAAGGTGATGCCCATGTTGTTGACCAGGTCGTTGGCGATCTGGGTACTGACGATTTCGCGCTTGAGGCGATGGCGACGCATGGCCTCGGTGAACTTGCTCACCAGCGACGGCGGGAAGGCGGTATCCATGTCGCGGGTCAGATAGTCGTCGTCCGGCACCAGCGACTTGAGCAGCTGCTCCTTCAAGTCGATCTTGCTGTAGGAGATCAGTACCGACAGCTCGGCACGGGTCAGGCCCTGGCCAGCAGCCAGGCGCTCGGCCAGTTGCTCTTCGGTGGGCAGGAACTCGATGGCCCGGTCCAGCTTGCCACGAACTTCCAGGTCAGCCATCAGCCGCTTGTACTCAGCGATGCGTTCCTTGGCGCGACGCGCAGCCAGGGACAACGCCTGGGTCTGCTTGTAGTTGTTGCCCAGCACCAGGCCGGCCACTTCGTCGGTCATGCTGCCCAGCAGCTGGTTGCGCTGCTTCTCGGTCATGTCGCCAGCCTGCACCACTTCGTTGAGCAGGATCTTGATGTTGACCTCGTGGTCGGAGCAGTCCACGCCACCGGCGTTGTCGATGAAGTCGGTGTTGGTGGCGCCGCCATTGAGGCCGAACTCGACCCGGCCGAGCTGGGTCATGCCCAGGTTGCCGCCCTCGCCCACCACCTTGCAGCGCAGCTCATTGCCATCGACCCGCAGGGCGTCGTTGGCCTTGTCGCCGACATCGGCATGGCTTTCTTCACTGGACTTGACGTAGGTGCCGATACCGCCGTTCCAGAGCAAGTCCACCGGCGCCTTGAGCAGCGCGTTGAGCAGCTCGGTCGGGGTCAGCTTGTCGGCTTCGATGGCGAAGCGCTCTTTCATCTGCGGGGTGATCGCGATGCTTTTCGCGCTGCGCGGGAAGATCCCGCCACCTTCGGACATGATGCTGGTGTCGTAGTCGCTCCAGGCCGAACGCGGCAGGTCGAACAGGCGCTTGCGCTCGGCAAAGCTGCTGGCAGGCTCCGGGTTCGGATCGATGAAGATGTGCAGGTGGTTGAACGCAGCCACCAGTTGCAGCTTGTCGGACATCAACAAGCCGTTGCCGAACACGTCGCCGGCCATGTCGCCGACACCGACCACGGTGATCGGGTCTTCCTGGACGTTGATGCCGCGCTCACGGAAATGACGCTGCACGCCAACCCAGGCGCCACGGGCAGTGATGCCCATCTTCTTGTGGTCGTAACCGGCCGAACCACCGGAGGCGAACGCATCGCCCAGCCAGAAGCCGTAGTCGATGGCAATGCCGTTGGCGATGTCGGAGAAGGTCGCGGTGCCCTTGTCGGCCGCCACCACCAGGTAGGGGTCGTCATCGTCATGACGCACGACGTTGGCCGGCGGCACCAGGGCGCCGTCCTTGAGGTTGTCGGTGATGTCCAGCAGGCCGGAAATGAAGATCCGGTAGCAGGCGATGCCTTCGGCCTGGATCTCGTCACGGCTGCCGCCCAGCGGCAGGCGACGCGGCAGGAAGCCGCCCTTGGCACCGACCGGCACGATCACCGAGTTCTTCACCTGCTGGGCTTTGACCAGGCCCAGCACCTCGGTGCGGAAGTCTTCCTCGCGGTCCGACCAGCGCAGGCCACCACGGGCCACGTTGCCGAAACGCAGGTGCACGCCTTCGACCCGCGGCGAGTAAACGAAGATCTCGAACTTCGGTACCGGCTTGGGCAGTTCGGGGATCAGCTTGGGATTGAACTTGAAGCTGAAGTACGACTTGTTCTGGCCCTGGGCGTCGGTCTGGTAGTAGTTGGTGCGCAGGGTGGCCTTGATCAGGTCCAGGTAGCGACGCAGGATGCGGTCTTCGTTGAGCACCTGGACCTCGTCCAGGGCCGTGAGGATCGCCTGCTCCAGGCGTTGCTGCTTGTCACCCAGGTCTTCAACGGTGAGCTTGCGCGCCAGGTAGAAGCGGGTCTTGAACAACCGGGTCAGCTCGCGGGCGATGTCGGTGTGGTTGTTCAGGGTGCTGGCGATGTACCCCAGGTCGAAGCCCAGGCGGATCTGCTTGAGGTAACGGGCGTAGGCACGCAGCAGCGCCACGTCGCGCCACGGCAGGCCGGCGGTCAGCACCAGCCGGTTGAAGGCGTCGTTTTCCGCATCGCCCTTGACGATGTGAACGAAGGCATCCTGCAGGGTGTCGTTGAGCTGCTGGATATCCAGGTTCAAGCCTTCGGCGGCAGTGAAGGCGAAGTCATGGATCCAGAACTCACGACCGTTGGCATGACGCAGGCGATACGGGAACTCGCCGAGCACGCGCAGGCCGAGGTTTTCCAGGATCGGCAGGACGTCCGACAGCGCCAGTGGCGTATCGGCGTGGTACAGCTTGCAGTGCAGTTGCTGTTTACCGACCTGGGTCAGCGGCTGGTAGAAGCTCATGACCAGCGGCTTGCGCTCGGACAGGGTCAGCAGGTGCTGCATGTCGACCACCGCCGAGTGGGCGGCGAAGCGCTCGCGGTAACCGGCCGGGAAGCCTTTCGGGAAGTCGGCCAGGATATTGGTGCCCTGGGCTTCGCCGAAGTTCTCCACCACCAGCGCCGAGTAGTCGTCCTGCCACGAACGGCAGGCCTGGATCACTTCGTTCTCCAGCTGCTGCGGATCGATGTCGATGCGGTTCTTCGGATCGACGCGCAGGATCAGTTGCACGCGCGCCAGTACCGACTCGGAGAAGAAGGTCCAGAACTCGCAGTCGCTGGCCTTCAGGCGCTCCATCAGCACCTGCTGGATTTTCTGCCGCACTTCGGTGGAGTAGATGTCACGCGGCACATAGGCCAGGCAGTAGCAGAAGCGGCCGTACGGATCCTTGCGCAGGAAGACGCGGATCTTGTTGCGCTCCTGGATCTGCACGATCGACATCACGGTGCTGAACAGCTCGTCGACCGGGGTCTGGAACAGGTCGTCGCGCGGCAGCACTTCCAGGACCTGCGCCAGTTCCTTGCCCAGGTGCGCCTTGGGATCGAAATGCGAGCGGCGCTCGACTTCGGCCACCTTGTCGCGGATGTACGGGATCGAACGCACGCTCTCGCCATACACCGAAGAGGTGTACAAGCCCATGAAACGGCATTCCTTGATGACCTTGCCGTCGGCGTCCAGCTGGCGGATCGACACGTAGTCCGGATAGGCCGGACGGTGCACGCGGCTCGGGTGCGCGGCCTTGGCGAACGACAGCAGCAGCGGCTCGTGCAGGTAGCTGACGGCGTAGTCTTCGATGCGCAGCTCGTCGGAGGTCAGGCCGGTGCGCAGCAGGCGGGTCAGGCCGAGGAAAGACTGCTCGTCATAGACCAACTGGCCACCCTGGGCATCGCCATGGACGACGAATTCCTCATAGCCCAGGAAGGTGAAGTGGTTGCCCACCAGCCACTCCAGGAAGCCCTTGACCTCGGCCTTTTCGCCCTGGACAGCGGCGTAAGGGGTCTGCTCGACCAGTTCGACGATCTGGCGCAGCTTGGCTTTCATCGGTTCGAAGTCGGCGACGGCGACACGCACCTCGGCCAGCACCTGCTCCAGTTCGCGGGTCAGCAGGTTGAGTTCGGCGGTGTTGGCACAGCGGTCGATCTCCAGGTACATCAGCGACTCTTGTTGCACGCCTTCGCCCTGGGTGCCCTTGGGCAGGATTTCCAGCAGTTCGCCCTTGTCACCACGGCGCACGCTGAGCACGGTGGTCTGCAAGGTGTGGATGCTGTAGCCACGGCGGTTCAGCTCGGTACGGACCGAGTCGACCAGGAACGGCAGGTCATGGTGCAGGACTTCGACAGCGGTGTGAGTCGACTGCCAGCCATGACGCTCGTAATCGGGGTTGTAGACATGGACCTGCGGCTGGGCAGGGTCGAAGCGCTCGATGATGCGCCAGGCAGAGAGGGTGCAACCGGCCAGGTCCGACAGGCGGCGCTGGGTGAGTTCGTCCAGAGAGATGATGCCGAAGAACTGTTCGGCGAACATCGCCACTTGTGGCAGTGACTGTTCGCTGATGTGCTGCGCCAGGGCCGCTTGCAGTTGATGCTGGAAGTCGGCTTTGCTGGCTGCGGTGAAAAACGCCATCTGTGGTACTCCGCTTGGGCTTTGTTATTGAGTGAAGCGTCGCGCACGTCCGCCATGTACGGATCAACGATAGCCAACCCGTAGCAGGAAGACGGTAAAACCATAAGAACGGGCGCAAAACGCGACTCATGAGTCACATTCACCAATCCTGCGGATGGGCATCTGCAAAAACGACTGCGCCAGAGCGGGCTGTGTCTTTACGGGTGACCATCGACAGCGCAGCTTAACGAGTGCCTGCCCGCCCCTGCTTGCGAGGCTGCGACATATTCGGTCATTGAGGTGAAGGCGCAGGTTTATCCACAGGTCCAAGACTGGCAGAATCCTGTTTCAACTTATTGATCGAGCTTTCCATGCAACTGAAAACCGCCCTGCTCTTCGCCACCCCCTGCGATGATGAAGAAGACAACATGGCCACGCTGTGCTGCCACAGCGACAAGGGCCGGATGTTCATCATGACCCGCTATCCGGACGAAGACCGCGTGGACATCACCCTCGACGACCATTACGCCCCCGTCGAAGGCTTGAAGGTCACCCTGGGCAAGGCAAGGTTGCTGATCGAGGTTGCACCGCTGGATGCCGACGCCCTTGGCGGCGACGACCACCTGGAAATCATCCTGAGCAGCGATGGCACTGACCTGGCCGAAGTCGAAGAAACCCTGCAGAACATTCTCAAAGGCACTGGCACCTACGTCAGCGAACTGTGATCGTGCCGGCGGTTCCTTGACAAGGAACCGCCGGAAAAGGCATTGTCTGACAACCTGATCAATGAGCAATACCCCATGCTTGAGCTTCAGCGCCCCGATACGCTGGTCGAACGCGTTGTCGGCGCCATCCGTGCAGAGATCGATTCCGGGCGCCTGGCGGCCGAATCGCGTCTGCCCACCGAACAGCAACTGGCCGAACAGCTGAACGTCAGCCGTTCGGTGGTACGCGAGGCGGTGGCCCAGCTCAAGGCCGATGGGGTACTGATCGCCCGCCGTGGCTTGGGTTCGTACATTTCGCAAACCCCCACCGGCACGGTGTTCCGCTTTCCGTCCAGCCAGGGTCGCAGCCCCGACCTGGTGCAAATGTTCGAAGTGCGCCTGTGGATCGAGACCCAGGCCGCCTCCGTTGCCGCCCAGCGCCGCGATGCCGCAGACCTGGCACGCATGGGCAAGGCCCTGCAGGACATGCTCGACAAACGCAGTGACTTCGCCGCTGCGGCCGCCGCCGACGTCGAATTCCACCGCGCCATCGCCGAAGCCAGCAAGAACGATTACTTCGTAGCCTTCCACGACTTCCTCCGCGGGCAACTGGCCGCGGCACGCAAGGCCGCCTGGGAGAACTCGGCGGCGCACTCGGTGGGCGGCTCGGCCGATGCCAACCGCGAGCACCAGGCCCTGTACCAGGCCATCGCCGAGGGCGATCGCCACGCCGCTGCCGCCTGCGCCGAAGCCCACCTGCGCGCCTCGGCCAAGCGCCTGAAACTGGACCTGCCAAGCATCGATTGACCCTGAACCACCCTACATAGCGGGCGCTGATGGTCAGCGCCTTTTGTTCGACCTACTTAGTCTGACAACCTGATAAGCAGACTCTCTGACAAGAATAAGCCAAGGTGACACCTGCATGATCTACGACTACTGCATCATCGGCGGCGGCATCGTCGGCCTCGCCACCGCCATGGCGCTACTGGAACGCCAGCCGGGTGCCTCGCTGCTGATCCTGGAAAAGGAAGGCAGCCTGGCCAGGCACCAGACCGGTCATAACAGTGGCGTGATCCACGCCGGCATCTACTATGCCCCCGGCAGCCTCAAGGCCGACCTGTGCAAGCGTGGCGCCCAGGCCACCAAGGACTTCTGCAGCGAGCACAAGATCAAATTCGATGTCTGTGGCAAGTTGCTGGTGGCTTCCACCCCGCTGGAAGTCCAACGCATGCACGCCCTGTACGAGCGTTCGCAGCAGAACGGCCTGAAGGTCGAGCAACTCGACGCCCGGGAACTGCAACGTCGCGAGCCGAACATCGTCGGCCTGGGCGGGCTGTTTCTCGATGCCACCGGCATCGTCGACTACAAGCAGGTCTGCGAGGCGATGGCCCGGGTCATCCAGCGCGCCGGCGGCGAAGTGCAGCTGTCGACCACGGTGCGCGCCATCGTCGAGAGCGGCGACAAGGTCACCATCAGCAGCGACGACAAGGTCTGGAGCGCCCGCCAGCTGGTGGCCTGCGCCGGCCTGCAGTCCGATCGCCTGGCGGCCCTGGCCGGGGTGAAGATCGACCATCAGATCATTCCGTTTCGCGGCGAGTACTTCCGCTTGCCGGCAAGCAAGAACGACATCGTCAACCACCTGATCTACCCGATCCCCGACCCGGAGCTGCCGTTCCTCGGCGTGCACCTGACCCGCATGATCGACGGCAGCGTCACCGTCGGGCCGAACGCCGTGCTGGGCCTGGGCCGGGAGAACTACAGGAAGTTCTCGATCAACTGGCGGGATGTCGCCGAGTACGCACGTTTCCCCGGCTTCTGGAAAACCCTCTGGAACAACCTCGGTTCCGGCACCACCGAGATGAAGAACTCGCTGTTCAAGCGCGGCTACCTGGAGCAGTGCCGCAAGTACTGCCCGTCGCTGAACGTCGAGGACCTGCTGCCCTACGAGGCCGGTATTCGCGCCCAGGCGGTGATGCGCGACGGCACCCTGGTGCACGACTTCCTGTTCGCCGAGACGCCGCGCATGGTTCACGTCTGCAACGCACCGTCGCCGGCCGCCACCTCGGCCATTCCGATCGGCCAGATGATCGCCGACAGGATCCTCAAGACCCGCTGACCCCTGCTGCACCCCATAACTACAAAGACAACAAGGAAACCTCCGATGTCGGTACATGAGGCGGCCGCGGCCGCGACAGAAACCCCGGAACAGAAAAAGAAACGCCTGCGCAAGGTGGCGGCTGCCACCATCTTCGGCTCGATGCTGGAGTGGTATGACTTCTACCTGTACGCCACCATGGCGGCGATCGTCTTCTCGAAGATCTTCTTCGATGCCAGCAACCCGGCCGTGGCCTCGCTGCTGGCCTTCTCGACCTTTGCCATCGGCTTCATTGCCCGGCCGTTCGGCGGCGTGTTGTTCGGTTACCTGGGCGACCGCTTCGGGCGCAAGCAGGTGCTGGTCATCACCTTCTGCATGATGGGCGTGTGCACTACCCTGATCGGTTTGATCCCCAGCTACGCCTCGATCGGCATCTGGGCACCGATCATCCTGGTGCTGGTGCGCATCATCCAGGGCCTGGGCGCGGGTGCCGAGCTGTCCGGCGCGGCGGTCACCTCCTACGAGCACGCCAGCGAAGGCAAGCGCGGCAGCCAGGGCGCCTGGCCGGCGCTGGGCCTGAACCTGGGCCTGCTGCTGTCGTCGCTGACCGTCTACCTGCTGACCATGAACGGCAACGAGTTCCTCCTGGCCGGCGGCTGGCGCATCCCGTTCATCTGCAGCATCGTGCTGGTCGGCGTCGGCCTGTGGGTGCGCAAGAGCATTCCCGAGACCCCGGATTTCAAGGAACTCGACAAGACCCCGGCCAAGGCCCAGGTCTCGCCGCTCAAGCTGCTGTTCAAGAACGACCTCAAGGGCCTGGCCGTGGTGTTCTTCGTGGCCATCGGCTACAACGCCCTGAGCTACATCTTCAAGACCTTCTCGCTGGCCTACCTGACCCAGTACAAGGGCGTCGAAGCCCACGTCACCTCGTTGTCGGTGACCATTGCCAGCCTGGTGGCGATCTTCACCGTGCCGTTCTTCGGCTGGCTGTGCGACAAGTGGAGCAGCAAGACCGTGCTGATGCTCGGTGGCCTGTTCTCGGTACTGTTCGCCTTCCCGTTCCTGACATTGCTCAACACCGGCGAGCCGATGATGATTTACCTGGCCATCGGCATCGGCACCGGCATCCTCGCGCCGATGATGTTCGCGCCCCAAGGCTCGTTCCTCAGTCGCCAGTTCCCGACCCAGACCCGCTCCTCGGGCTTTGGCACCGGTCGCGAAATCGGCACCGCGGTGGCCGGCGGCCTGGCGCCGCTGGGTGGCCTGGCCCTGGTGGCAAGCTCTGCGACCCACTCCACCGATGGCGTGGCGATCATTCTCGCGGTCTCGGCGGTGCTGGTGGTGGTGTTTGCCCTGTGCGATCAGGGGCGCAAGCATTCCAGCTTCAAGAACTGAAAAATCTCCCTCCATCCGCGTAGCTTCAGCCTACGCGGATTACCGACCTTCCTGCCCGCATACCCGGGCAGATTTCCACTACAGTTGCTGTGAACAACACAGCAACGTGTGGCTGGCGTATCGACGCATTTCCGGCTTCACCCTGGAGCGAGACCTGCGCCGATGGTGTCCATCTACCAACTCAAGCCCGCCTTTCAGAACCTCTTGCGCCCCTTGGTCAGGCGCCTGTACGACCGAGGCATCACGGCCAACCAGGTCACCCTGCTGGCCGGTGCCTGTTCGGTACTGCTCGGCGGCGTCATTGCCTTGTTCGCCGAGCACACATGGCTGTTCGCCCTGATCCCCTTGTGGATGATCCTGCGCATGGCCCTCAACGCCATCGACGGCATGCTCGCCCGGGAATTCGGCCAGCAATCGCACCTGGGCGCCTACCTCAATGAGCTTTGCGACATCGTTGCCGACAGCGCCCTGATCCTGCCGTTTGCCCTCATTCCCGGCGCCAGCCTGTTCGCCGTGGTGCTGGTCGCGCTGCTGGCGGTGTTCAGCGAATACACCGGCGTCATGGGGCCGATGATCGGTGCCTCGCGGCGCTACGACGGGCCGATGGGCAAGAGTGATCGCGCCTTCGTGCTCGGTGCCCTGGCCCTCGCCATCGCCCCGGGCTGGCTCGGCCCCGCCTGGATCAACGGCGTATTCGCGGCGCTTGCCGTATTGCTGGTGTACACCCTGGTCAACCGGGTGCGCCATGGATTGAGAGAAGCCACGCAAAACGCTCCATCAGCATAGGGAAGTTGCAATGCGCCACGCTCAGGACCGAACCTTCACCACCCATGACGGCGTAGAACTGTTCTACCGCCACTGGCCCGCGACCGACGCCACGCCCGGTGAGCCACGCAAGGCCGTGCTGCTGTTTCACCGTGGCCACGAACACTCCGGGCGCATCGCCCACCTGGTGGATGAGCTGGACCTGGCCGGGGTCGACTTCTTCGCCTGGGACGCACGCGGCCATGGCCAGTCACCGGGCGCGCGCGGCGACAGCCCGAGCTTCGCCACCAGCGCCCGCGACGTGCAGACGTTCTGCGACCACCTGGCTAGCACCCACGGCATCGACGAAGAGAACATTGCCGTGGTGGCACAGAGCGTGGGCGCGGTGGTCGTTGCCACCTGGGTCCATGATTACGCCCCGCGCATCCGCTCGCTGGTGCTCGCCTCCCCGGCCTTCAAGGTCAAACTCTACGTGCCGTTCGCCCGGCCGGGCCTTGCCCTGATGCGCAAGGTGCGCGGCAACTTTTTCGTCAACAGCTACGTCAAGGCACGCTTCCTCAGCCATGACCCGCAGCGGGTGGCGTCCTATGACCAGGATCCGCTGATCACCAAGAGCATCTCGGTCACCGTGCTGCTGGGGCTCTATGAAGCCGCCGAGCGTGTGGTCGCCGATGCCCAGGCCATCCAGGTGCCCACCCAGCTGCTGATCTCCGGCGCCGACTTCGTGGTGCACCGCAAGCCCCAGGAGCAGTTTTTCGAGCGTCTGGGCAGCGTGGACAAGGAAAAGCACATCCTGCCGGGTTTCTTCCACGACACCCTGGGGGAACAACATCGCGCACCGGCGGTTGCCAGCATGCGCCGCTTCATCCTGCAGAACTTTGCCCGGCCCCTGAATCGTCCCTCCCTGCTGGAGGCCGACCGCCTGGGCGCCACCTGCGCCGAGGCCGAAACCCTGGCCAGGTCGCTGCCACGTAACTCCCTTCGCGACCTGTACTGGCGAATGACCCGGGCGAGCCTGGGACTGGGCAGCAGGTTGTCGGCGGGGGTCAAGCTGGGCTTTGCCACCGGCTTCGACTCGGGCAGCACCCTGGATTACGTGTACCGCAACCAGGCGACCGGGTTGTCGCCGGTCGGCCGGATGATCGACCGCAACTACCTCGACTCCATCGGCTGGCGTGGCATCCGCCAACGCAAGGTGCATCTTGAGGAGCTGCTGCGCCTGGCCATGGGCTGGCTGCGCGAGCAACAGCGCGAAGTCCGTATCGTCGATATCGCTGCCGGCCATGGCCGCTACATCCTCGAAGCCATGCAGGGCGTGACGCCGCTGCCGGAATCGATCCTGCTGCGCGACTACAGCGACATCAACGTGCGCGATGGCAGTGCCCTGATCAACGACAAGGGGCTGGACGGTATCGCCCGTTTCGTCAAAGGCGACGCCTTCGATCGCCAGAGCCTGGCGACCTTGACGCCCAGGCCAACCCTGGCAGTGGTGTCCGGCCTGTATGAACTGTTCGCCGACAATGAAAGGGTCGCCGGCTCCCTCGCAGGGCTGGCCGACGCCGTGGAACCGGGCGGTTACCTGATCTACACCGGACAACCCTGGCACCCGCAACTGGAGCTGATCGCCCGCGCCCTCACCAGCCACCGTGACGGCCAGGCCTGGGTCATGCGCCGGCGCAGCCAGGCCGAGATGGATCAACTGGTACAGGCGGCCGGCTTTCGCAAGGTCACCCAACGGGTGGATGAATGGGGGATCTTCAGCGTGTCGGTTGCGCAACGGGTGCAATGATGAGCACCGCGGCCATCGCCTCCACCCGCGAACCCGGGCTGCTCAAACCCGCGGTGCTCTGGCTGTTGCTGCTGGCACCGCTGTTCTTCGGCACCTACGGCTTCGCCACCTGGGTCACCACGCAACGCGATGACGTCGGCGCCGTGGTATTCGGTTGGGAAGCGCACATGCCATTCTGGCCCTGGACCATCGTCCCCTACTGGTCCATCGACCTGCTGTATGGCCTCTCCCTGCTGCTGCCGCGCAGCCGCGAAGCCCTCAAGCGCCATGCCCTGCGCTTGCTCAGCGCGCAGGTGATTGCCGTCAGTTGCTTCCTGCTCTGGCCGCTGCGCTTCACCTTCGAGCGACCGGAACTCGATGGCCTGTTCGGCTGGTTGTTCGCCGTGCTCGCCGGTTTCGATAAACCCTTCAACCAGGCGCCGTCGCTGCACATCGCCCTGCTGGTGATCCTCTGGGTGTGCTATGCGCAACACAGCCAGGGACTCTGGCGCTGGCTGGTGCATGGCTGGTTCGCTGTGATCGGCATTTCCGTACTGACCACTTACCAGCATCATTTCATCGATGTCCCCACAGGCGCCCTGGCCGGTTGGCTGTGCGTCTGGCTGTGGCCGCTGGAGGGCCCCGGCATGCTGCAACAGCTGCGCGCGGCCAGGGACCGCAAACGCTGGCGCCTGGCAGGCTACTACGCACTCGGCGCCAGCCTGTTCACCCTTGCAGCCTTCGTCCTGAAGGGCGGCTGGCTGTGGCTGACCTGGCCGGCAGTATCCTTGCTGCTGGTGGCCTTGAACTATGCGCTGTTCGATGCCGCCGGGTTCCAGAAAGGCGCCGATGGCCGGTTGAGCAGTGCTGTGCGCTGGTTGCTGGCGCCCTATCTGCTGGCAGCCTGGATCAACTCGCGCCTGTGGACCCGCCAGCATCCGCAGCCTGACGAGGTTGTCGAGAATGTCTGGCTGGGACGTATTCCAAACGCCACGCAGCTGACCCACGCGCCCTTCGCCACCGTGCTGGACCTGTGCGCCGAGCTGCCATTCCCCGCCTGCCGGGTCACCTACCGCAGCGTGCCGGTGCTCGACCTGATCGCCCCGACCACCGATCAATGCCTGGCGCTGGCCCAGGCGGTGGAAAACCTGCGTCATCAGGGGCCCTTGCTGGTCTGCTGCGCCCTGGGCTATTCGCGCAGTGCCACGGCGGTGGCCGCCTGGCTGCTGCACAGCGGCCGCGCCAGCAGCGTCGATGCCGCCATCGCGATCATCCGCAAAGCGCGCCCGGGGATTGTCCTGCATACCGCGCACCGCCTGGCCCTTGAGCCATTGGCGGGCAACCCGGGGATGGCCCATGCGCACTGACATGGAACTGCATTGCGTAGCCAGCCTGTTGCGTCGCGGGCGCAGCCTGGACCAGTTGTCCACAGGGCTGACCCTGCTCGGGGTATTGCAGGGGCTCGTCCCAGGCTGGCTGGGGGCATTCAATCCCTGGGCACTGGCCGTAGCCTGCGCACTGCTCCTGCTCGGCCTTGGACAAAAATACTGGGCGCTGCGGGTGGCTTTCGATGCCGACCTGTTCCAGCGGATCGCGGACAGCCCGTTGCCCCTGGACGATTCCACCCGCGCGCTGGACAACGCCCTGGCATCACTGGGCCTGCAACCCTCCACCGGCGCGCAACGCCCCTGGCGTGATCGCAGCCGCGGCGCATTGAATCTGCTGCGCCGCCAGGCCCTGCTGCTGGCGGCGCAGCTACTCTTGACCCTGGGATACCTGCTGACGAGCCCCTGGTGGGCCATAGCCGGATAAGGACGCATATGCTCGAACCCTTGGTCGCACACCTCATCACCTCGGCAGCACGTACCCTCACCGGCGCCCGCAGCTTGTGGCTTGGCTGCGGCCCGGAGCCGGTGCAGCGCATCTACTTCGCCAACCACACCAGCCATGGTGATTTCGTCCTGCTCTGGGCCTCGTTGCCACCGCCGCTGCGCAAGACCACGCGCCCGGTGGCCGGCGCCGACTACTGGCAAACCGGCGCGATCCGCCGCTACGTCATCAACCAGGTATTCAATGGCGTGCTGATCGATCGCGAGCGCCACGATCCCCAGGCCAACCCCTTGCAACCCATGCTCCAGGCCCTGGAAAGCGGCGACTCCCTGATCCTCTTCCCCGAAGGTACGCGCAACCAGGAAGACGGCCTACAACCGTTCAAAAGCGGGCTCTACCACCTGGCAAAGGCCCATCCCCACGTGCAACTGATCCCGGTGTGGATCGCCAACCTCAACCGGGTGATGCCCAAGGGCCGGGTGCTACCGCTGCCGCTGCTGTGCACCACCAGTTTCGGCGCAGCCCTTTGCCTGCAGGACGATGAGAGCAAGGCGCAATTCCTGGAGCGCAGCCGCGCCGCCCTGCTGGCCCTGGCCCCGGAGCACAATTGACATGGACCAGCAGACCCTGATGCTGTTTGCCGGGATCGGCGCGATCCTGGTGCTGGCTTCGGTCATCGGCTTTGTGTTGAAACGGCGCTGTGCCGGCTCGCCGAATGCCGTGATCGACAACCTCAACGCCCGCATCAACGCCTGGTGGGTGATGGTGTTGGTCATCGGCATTGCCTTCTGGCTGGGCAACGGCGCGGTGATCCTGCTGTTCTATGCCGTCTCGTTCTACGCCCTGCGCGAGTTCCTCAGCCTGATTCCGACCCGGCGCAGCGACTATCCGGCACTGGCAGCGGCGTTCTACCTGGCCCTGCCCCTGCAATACCTGCTGATCTACGCCGACTGGTACGGCCTGTTCTCGATCTTCATTCCGGTCTATGTATTTTTGCTGCTGCCCATCCTCGCCTCACTGGGCGGTGACAGCGCACACTTTCTCGAACGCGCCTCCAAGGTCCAGTGGGGGCTGATGATCGCGGTGTACTGCGTGTCGTTCGTACCGGCGCTGCTGACCCTGGACATCGCCGGCTACGAAAACCGCAACCTGCTGCTGATCGCCTACCTGGTGATCGTCGTGCAGCTGTCCGATGTGCTGCAGTACGTGTGCGGCAAGTTATTGGGCAAAAACAAGATCGCCCCCAACCTGTCGCCGTCCAAAACCGTCGAAGGCTTTGTCGGCGGCCTGTTGCTGGCCTCGCTGATCGGCGCCGCCTTGTGGTGGATCACCCCGTTCAACCTCTGGCAGTCGTTTGTGATCGCCCTGCTGATCAACCTGCTGGGTTTTGCCGGCGGCATCGTCATGTCGGCGATCAAGCGCGACCGCGGGGTGAAAGACTGGGGGCACATGATCGAAGGACACGGCGGCATGCTCGACCGGCTTGACTCGGTGTGCTTCGCCGCGCCGATCTTCTTTCACCTGGTGCGTTACTGGTGGACGTGAGATCGCTCGCGGAGCAAGCCCGCTCCTACACCCGCGAGGCGGCTTGGAACTACACAAAATTACCCACCGCCATTAGTAGCGGGAGGCCCGGATGCATTAAAGTATCAGCCCCTGCCCCGGCACCCTCACGCAGATCGCCCGGGCGTTATTCCAGGAACAGTCAACGATGGAACACCGTGAGGCGCTGATCGCGCTGCGCACCTTTCTTTCAACCCAGATCCTTGGCCAGGAAAAACTCGTCGAGCGCCTGCTCATCGTGCTGCTGGCCGACGGCCACATGCTGGTCGAAGGCGCGCCAGGGCTGGCCAAGACCAAGGCCATCAAGGAACTGGCCGAAGGTGTCGAGGCGCAGTTCCATCGTATCCAGTTCACCCCCGACCTGCTCCCGGCCGACATCACCGGCACCGAGATCTATCGCCCGGAAACCGGCAGCTTCGTGTTCCAGCAGGGGCCGATCTTCCACAACCTGGTGCTGGCCGACGAAATCAACCGGGCGCCGGCCAAGGTCCAGTCGGCCCTGCTCGAAGCCATGGCCGAGCGCCAGGTCAGTGTCGGACGCAGCACCTATGAGCTGTCGCCGCTGTTTCTGGTGATGGCCACGCAGAACCCGATCGAGCAGGAAGGCACCTACCCGCTACCCGAAGCCCAGCTCGACCGCTTCCTCATGCACGTGAAAATCGGTTTCCCGGATGCCTCGGTGGAGCGCCGCATTCTCCAGCAGGCCCGCGGCGAGGCGCTCAATGGCGAGGCCAAGCCCGAGCGCCGGGTCAGCCAGCAGGCGATCTTCGCCGCGCGCAAGGAGATCCTCGGCCTGTACATGGCCGACGCCGTGGAGGAATACCTGGTGCAGCTGGTCATGGCCACGCGCACCTCGGCCAAGTTCGACCCGGAACTGGCCGACTGGATCGCCTACGGCGCCAGCCCCCGTGGTTCCATTGCCCTGGACCGTTGTGCCCGGGCCCATGCCTGGCTGGCCGGGCGCGACTTCGTCAGCCCTGAAGACATCCAGGCGGTACTTTTCGATGTCCTGCGCCACCGCATCATCCTGTCCTTCGAAGCCGAGGCCGCCGGGATCGATCAGGACCGGGTGATCCAGCGCATCCTCGACGTCGTCGCTGTCGCCTGACGCCATGCCCGAACGTTTGCTGGCCGCGCCCGGAATCCGTATCAGCCTCGCCGAGCTGATCGAGATGCGTCACCGCGTGCGCGAAGTGCAGCTGTTTTCCCGGCCCGGCCAGCGCAGCCCGCTGGTCGGCCTGCACCATTCGAAATTGCGCGGCCGTGGCGTGGACTTCGACCAGGTGCGGGTCTACCAGGCCGGCGACGATGTGCGCAACATCGACTGGCGGGTGACCGCCCGCACCCAGGAGCCCCACACCAAGCTCTTCCACGAAGAACGCGAGCGGCCGATCTACATCCTCGTCGAACAGAGCCAGCGCCTGTTCTTCGGCTCGGGGCTGATGTTCAAATCGGTGCTCGCCGCCCAGGCCGCCGCCCTGATCGGCTGGGCGGCCTTGGGCCACAACGAC
Source organism: Pseudomonas sp. NPDC090755 (assembly GCF_044769005.1). Lineage (NCBI taxonomy): Bacteria > Pseudomonadati > Pseudomonadota > Gammaproteobacteria > Pseudomonadales > Pseudomonadaceae > Pseudomonas > Pseudomonas sp. NPDC090755. The sequence continues at coordinate 51,574 of NZ_JBIVXC010000005.1, forward strand.
CGTATCGGTGGCCTGGTGTTCGGTGACAACGAGCACTACGAAATCAAGCCGCGACGCAGCAAGCAGAGCCTGCTCCAGTTGCTCAACCGCCTGGCCCGGGTCAACCAGTCGCTGCACACCGAGGCCCAGCCCCAGGCCGACAGCCTGGGCCTGGCCCTGCGCCGGGCCCGTGAAGTGCTGCGTCCGGGCAGCCTGGCCATCATCATCTGCGACGAGCGCGCCCTGAGCCCGAGCGTGGAGCAGCAACTGAGCCTGCTGTCGCGCCATTGCGACCTGCTCCTGCTGCCGCTGTCCGACCCGCTCGACCACGCCCTGCCCGCCGCCGGCCTGCTGCGTTTTGCCCAGCGCGGGGCACAGCTGGAGCTCGACACCCTCGACCCGACCCTGCGCCAGAGCTACCGTCAACAGAGCGATGCGCGCATCGAGCGCTGGGAGCTGCTGGCGCAAAAACTGCGGGTGGTGCTGATGCCCTTGAGCACCCAGAGCGAAATGATCGAACAACTGCGCGAATACCTGAACACACAACGACCGGGGAAAACCCAGTGAACCCGCTGGAGCAATTGCAGCCCTTGATCACCCCGCCGCCGATCGGCTGGTGGCCGCTGGCGCCCGGTTGGTGGGTGCTGCTGGCCTTGTTGCCATTGCTCGGCTGGGGCCTGTGGCGAGTGCGGCGCTGGCGCCCGGGCAAAAAGCCGATCGTGCGTGCCGAACTGCCCCTGGACCCGGTTCGCCTCGCGGCCCTGGCCGAACTTGCACGCTTGCACAAACCCTACGACGGCGAACCGGCCGGCGCCTGGCTGCAGCAGATCAATGCCCTGCTCAAGCGTCTGTGCCGCAACCACTACCCCGGCAGCCACAGCCATACCCTCAACGGTCGCCAGTGGCTGGCCTTTCTCGACAACCGCTGCCCGGCCGCCGGCCTGACCCGCTGGATGGTCCTGGTCGAAGGCGCCTACAAGCCCGAGTGCAAGCTCGACGACAAGGCCATCGCCGGGCTCAACCAGGCGGTCGAAACCTGGATCCGCAAACATGTTTGAACTGGCCTGGCCCTGGGTCTTCGTCCTGTTGCCGCTGCCCTGGCTGGCGCGCCTGCTGCTGCCGGCCGCCGACAGTGGCGAGCCGGTGCTCAAGGTCAGCTTCCTCGACGAACTCGAAGGCCTGGCCGGGCGCCGGGCGCGCCTGAACCTGCCGACCTGGCGCCAGCAGGCGCCCTTCGCGCTGGTCTGGCTGTTGCTGCTGTTCGCCGCCGCCCGCCCGCAATGGCTGGGCGAGCCGCTGCCGGTGGCCGCCAGCGGCCGTGACCTGCTGGTGGCGGTGGATGTCTCCGGTTCCATGGACTTCCCCGACATGCAATGGCAGGACGAAGAGGTCAGCCGCCTGAGCCTGGTCAAGGCCCTGCTCGGTGATTTCCTCGAGGCTCGCCAGGGCGACCGCGTCGGCCTGATCCTATTCGGCAGCCAGGCCTACCTGCAGGCGCCGCTGACCTTTGACCGGCGCACCGTGCGCACCTACCTCGATGAAGCGCAGATCGGCATCGCCGGCAAGAATACCGCCATCGGCGACGCCATCGGCCTGGCACTCAAGCGCCTGCGCCAGCGTCCGTCCCAGAGCCGGGTGCTGGTGCTGGTGACCGACGGCGCCAACAACGGCGGGCAGATCCACCCGCTGACGGCCGCACGCCTGGCCGCCCAGGAAAATGTCCGGATCTACACCATCGGCATCGGCGCCGACCCGGAACAAAGCGGCACCGCCGGCCTGCTGGGGCTCAACCCGAGCCTGGACCTGGACGAAGCCTCGCTCAAGGAGATCGCCGAACAGACCGGGGGCGCCTATTTCCGCGCCCGTGACGGCGAGGAACTGCGCGCCATCGACCAGGCCCTCGACCGCCTGGAGCCGGTGGCCCAGCAACCGACCCAGGCACGCACCGCCCAGGCCCTGTACAGCTGGCCCCTGGCCCTGGCGCTGCTGTTGAGCGTGCTGCTGGTGATCCAGGAACAATGGCCGGACAACCCGATGCGCCGCCTGCTGCGCCGGCCCCGCTTTCTCAGCCCCCATCCGGAGTGGCGCGAGCGGCTCAAGCGCCTGCGCCTGAGGAGACGTCGATGATCGACCTCTGGCCGCAATGGCTGCGCCTTGTCTGGCTGATCGTCCTGCCGCCGTTGGCCTGGCTGTTGTGGAAACTCTGGCACCGGCAGAAACGCGCCGGGCGCTGGCAGATGATCCTGCCACCGAGCTTTCACGCCGTGCTGCTGGGCGGCGGCAGTGGTCGCGACAGCAAACTGCCGTGGATCGCCCTGGGCCTGGCCTGGCTGCTCACCGTGCTGGCCCTGCTCGGGCCCAGTTGGCAGCGCCTGGAAGAAACCCGCCAACGCCCGGCCGACCCGCTGGTGATCCTGCTCGAACTCACCCCGCAGATGCTCGCCGAGGACGCCGCGCCCAACCGCCTGGAACAGGCCCGACGCAAAGTCCTCGACCTGCTCGAACATCGCCGCGACAGCCAGACCGCGATCATCGTCTATGCCGGCAGCGCCCACACCCTGGTGCCGCTGTCGGACGACCTGGCCACCAGCCGCAACCTGCTCGAAGCCCTGACCCCGTCGATCATGCCCCAGCCCGGCCAACGCGCCGACCTGGCGGTGCGCAAGGGCCTGGCACTGCTGGCCCAGGCCGGGCTCGGCCAGGGCCGCTTGTTGTTGGTCGGCTCGTCCTTGAGCCGCGAGGAACGCGACGGCATCAAGCAGGCCCTGGGTCGCCAGGGGCCGAGCCTGCTGATGCTGGGCATCGGCAGCGCCGAGGGCGCGCCGGTCAAGCAGGCCAATGGCGAATTCCTCAAGGACGACCAGGGCGGCATTCTCCTGCCGCGTCTGGACAGCGCCAGTCTCAAGAGTTTCGTTGGCAGCACCGGTGGCCGCTACCGCAATGCCCGCATCGACGACCTGGACCTGCGCGGCCTGCGCCTGTTCGACTCGCCCAAAAGCCTGCGCGACGATGGCCAGACCGTGCAACTGGACAGCTGGGCCGACGAGGGTTACTGGTTGCTGCTGCCGCTGTTGCTGCTGGCCGCCTGCGCCGGCCGGCGTGGCTGGCTGTTCTGCCTGCCGCTGTTGCTGGTGTTGCCGCAACCAGGCCATGCCTTCGAGCTCGATGACCTGTGGCTGCGTCCCGATCAACAGGGCCAGCGCCTGCTCGAACGACAGCTTCCCGCCCAAGCCGCGCAGCGCTTCCAGGACCGCCAGTGGAAAGGCATCGCCCTGTACGAGGCCGGTGACTACAACGGTGCCGCGCGCCTGTTCGCCCAGGGCAACAGCGCAGCCGACCACTACAATCGCGGTAACGCCCTGGCCCGCAGCGGCGAGCTGGAGGCGGCGCTGGATGCCTACGAGCAAGCCCTGGAGCGCCAGCCGGAACTGCAACCGGCACTCACCAACAAAGCGCTGGTCGAACAGCTGCTGCAACAGCGCCAGGCCCAGCAAGCCGAGCAGGCTGCCCAGGACAAACCACAGGACAGTCCCGACACCCAGACCGACAGCGCCAGCAGCGCCGAGCAGGCCCAGCAACAGGCCAACGAAAAGCCCGCGCAGCCAACCAGCGACAGCGACAAGGACGACAACAGCGCCAGTGAACAGGCCCAGCAGCTGGCCGGCAATGACGAGGACGAATCGATCACCCGCCCGCCCCAGCGCCCACTTGAAAGCACCCTGGATGCCGAACAGCGCCAGGCGCTGGAACAATGGCTGCGGCAGATTCCGGACAACCCGTCGGAACTGCTGCGGCGCAAATTCTGGTATGAACAGCAACAACATCAGGAACCCCATCAATGAGTCGCTTCTGCGTCTTCGTATTCAGCCTCCTGCTTTGCCTGCAGGTACAGGCCGCCGCGCTGCTCGCCAGTGTCGACCGCACCCGCCTGAATGCCGGTGAAACCCTGGAGCTGACCCTGCAGACCCAGGACCTGACCCAGTTCGGCAAACCGGACCTGAGCCCGCTGCAGGCCGATTTCGAGGTGCAAGGCACGCGTCAGGTCAACAGCCTGAACAACCTGGGCGACCCGTCGGTCGCCGGCACCCGCTGGATCATTACCCTGCTGCCGCGCCAGACCGGCAGCGTGGAGATTCCGGCGCTGCAACTGGGCGAGCTGCGCAGCGAGCCGATCAGCCTGCAGATCCTGGCCGAGCAGGCCGCCAGCGAGAACCATGGCCCGGTGTTCGTCGACGCAAGCCTCGACCAGCCCGAGGTCTATGTGCAGGCCCAGGCGGTGCTGACCCTGAGCATCTACCATTCGGTACCGCTGTACGACGACAGCAGCCTGAGCCCACTGCAGATCGACAACGCCAGGGTCGAGCCTTTGGGCGAATCGCGGACCTTCGAGAAAGTGATCGATGGCGTGCGCCATGGCGTGATCGAAATGCGCTATGCGATCTATCCGCAGAACAGCGGCGACCTGACCATCCCGGCCCTGACCTTCAGCGCCACCGCCGCCCAGAATGACGCCGAGCAGGAGCTCAATGCGCCCCGGGTGGGCAAACAGGTACGGGTCAGCTCCACACCGCTGGTGCTGACGGTCAACCCCATCCCTGCCGCCTACCCGGCCAATGCGCCGTGGTTGCCGACCAGCAACCTGACCCTGGAAGAACACTGGAGCCCCGATCCCGACCAGCAGCAAGTGCAGATCGGCGACTCCCTGACCCGCACCGTGATTCTCCAGACCGAGGGGCTGTCCAGCGCCCAGCTTCCGCCGTTGCCGGCCACCGAAGTCAAGGGCCTGCGCCGCTACCCGGACCAGCCGCAACTGCGCAACCAGGTCAATGACCGCGGCCTGCTCGGTGTGCGCGAGGAACGTGAAGCCCTGGTCCCGACCCACAGCGGCCGCCTCGAATTGCCTGCCCAGGAAGTCTTCTGGTGGAACACCCGTGAAGACCACCTGGAGCACAGCAGCCTGCCGGCGCGCAGCCTGCAGATCCAGGACAACCCGGCCCTGAGCGCCGACAAGCCGGTCAGCAGCGATCCGCTCGGCGTCGACACCCGTGCGCTGTGGCCCTGGCAACTGAGCACCCTGGTGCTGGCCCTGACCACCGTGCTGGGCTTTGCCCTGTGGTGGCGCGCCCGTTCGCAGCCGGCGGTGTTGCGCGCCGCGCAGGCCGGCCCGAGCCCGCGTACCCTGCTGGACGACCTCAAGCGTGCGTGCCAGGCCAATGACCCACAGGCCACCCGCCAGGCCCTGGACGCCTGGGCCCGCCAGCAACCGGAAACCCTGGCCGACATGGCCGCCCGCTTCGTGCCGCTGTCCGATGCACTGGACGGTCTCAACGGTGCCCTCTACAGCGAAACCGGGCAATATTGGCAGGGTGATGAACTCTGGCGTGCCATCGGCACCATCCCGGCGGCTGAACAGATCCAGCCGACCACGAGTGATAATGGCAGCCTGCCACCGCTGTACCCCAAATAACCTCCAGGCGTGACGCCACGGGCGTTGCGCCGGCAATCTGCGGAACCCTTCATGCGTCTGTTTCACACCTCCGACTGGCACCTGGGACAAACCCTGCATGGCCAGGAACGCGACTTCGAACACGCCTGCTTCCTCGACTGGCTGCTCGGCCAGCTCAAGCTGCGCCAGCCCGACGCGCTGCTGATCGCCGGCGACATCTTCGACACGGTCAACCCGCCGGTCAAAGCCCAGGAGCGCCTCTACGACTTCATCGTCCAGGCCCACGAGCAGCAACCCAAGCTGAATATCGTGATGATTGCCGGCAACCATGATTCCGGCTCGCGCATCGAGCTGCCGGCCCCCCTGATGCGGCGCCTGCGCACCCATGCCCTGGGTCGGGTGCAATGGCTCGACGAGGGCGTGCTGGACAGCGAGCGCCTGTTGATCCCATTGACCAACGCCCGCGGCAAGGTCGCCGCCTGGTGCCTGGCCTTGCCTTTCCTGCGCCCTGCCGAAGTGACCGGCCCGCACCTGGGCGACGATTACCTGCGCGGTATCGGCCAAGTGCACGAACGCCTGATCGAAGCCGCGCTCGAGCGGCGCAAGCCAGGCCAGGCGCTGATCGCCGTCAGCCACGCGCACATGGCCGGCGGCTCGATCTCGCAAGACTCCGAGCGCAGCCTGATCATCGGCAACGCCGAGGCCCTGCCCGCCAGCCTGTTCAGCAAGGACATCAGCTACGTGGCCCTGGGTCACCTGCACAAGCCGCAGCGGGTCAACCGCGAAGAACGTATCCGCTACAGTGGCTCGCCGATTCCGCTGTCGTTCTCGGAGATCGGTTACCCGCACCAGATCCTCGAAATCGAACTGGACGGCGCCAAGCTTGCCAGCGTCGAATCGCGCCTGGTGCCCCGTGCCGTGGCCCTGCAGCGCCTGGGCCCGGCACCGCTGGCCGAAATTCTTGAACAACTGGCCGAGCTGCCGGTGGTCGATCTGCTCGAAGACCCGCAGCGCCAACCCTGGCTGGAAGTGCGGGTACGCCTGGATGAGCCGCAGCCGGACCTGCGCCAGCAGCTGGAGAGCGCCCTGCACGGCAAGGCCGTGCGCCTGGTGCGCATCGGCGCCGAATATGCCGGCAACCGCAGCGATGAGGCGCTGGATGACAGCGCCCTGGTCGAACTGGGCCAGATGACCCCGCACGAACTGTTCAGCCGCGCCTGGACCCAGGCCTATGGCGGTGCCGTGGACGAACAGACCCTGGCCGATTTCGCCCTGCTGTTGCAGGACGTCCAGCAGGAAGAGGAACAGCCATGAAGATTCTCGCCATCCGCCTGAAGAACCTGGCATCCCTGGCCGGCCCGTTCGAAATCGACTTCACCGCCGAGCCCCTGGCCAGCGCCGGCCTGTTCGCCATCACCGGCCCCACCGGCGCGGGCAAAAGTACGCTGCTCGATGCCCTGTGCCTGGCGCTGTTCGGGACGGTACCGCGGCTGAACAACATCGGCCGGGAAACCAAACTGCCGGAGGTCGACAGCGACATCCTCACCAGCGACCCGCGCACCCTGTTGCGCCGTGGCACCGGCAGCGGCTTCGCCGAGGTCGACTTCGTCGGCATCGATGGTCGCCGCTACCGGGCGCGCTGGGAAACAAACCGCGCCCGCGACAAGGCCAACGGCAAGCTGCAGGGCAGCCGCCAGAGCCTGCATGACCTGGACAGCGATCAACTGCTGAGCAACCAGAGCAAGGGCGAATACAAGCAACTGATCGAAGCGCGCCTGGGCCTGAACTTCGAGCAATTCACCCGCGCCGTGCTGCTGGCCCAGAGCGAGTTCAGCGCCTTTCTCAAGGCCGACGACAAGGACCGCAGCGAACTGCTGGAAAAGCTCACCAATACGGCGATCTACAGCCAGTTGGGGCGCCGCGCCTACAGCAAGAGCAAGGAAGCCGAAGAGGCGCACAAGGCCCTGCAGGACCAGGCCGCCGGGGTCATGCCGTTGTCCGAGGAGGCCCGTGCCGACCTCGACCAGCGCTACAACCAGGCCCAGGAACGACTCAAGGGTGAGCAGGCGCAATTGCGCCAGCTCGAACTGCAACGCGCCTGGCTGACGGAGCTGCAACAACTGCAGGAGCAGGTTCGCCTCAGCAATGACCAATTGCACAGCGCCCGGCAGCACAGCGACAGCTTGCAGGGCGAACGCCTGAACCTGGTGCGCCTGGAACAACTGGCGCCGCAACGGCACCAGTTCGCCCGCCAGCAGGCCTTGAACAGCCAGCTCACACCGCTGGCCGCCAGCATCCAGGCCCAGCGCCAGCAGCATGAAGCACTGCAAGCGCGGCAACAGCAGCTGCAGACCGCACAACAACATGCCCAGCAAGCCCTGGCCGAGGCCCTGAGCCGCCAGAGCGAAAGCGCGCCACTGCTGCGCCAGGCCTTCGCCGAGCAGAACAGCCTGGCGCGCCTGTCCCAGGAACTGGCCAGCTGCGCGTCACTCAAGCAACAGGCCGATGAGGCCTGCAGCGAAGGCCAGCAGCAGCTGGCGAGCCTCACCGAACAACAGCGCCTCACCGAAGAACGCCTGGTCCAGATCAGTGAGCAGCTCGCCCAGAGTGCAACCCTGGCCAGCCTCGGCGATGCCTGGAACGCCTACCGCGATCGCCTGCAACAGCTGATGCAGCTGGGCAATCGCCTCAATCAGGGCCGTGCAGAACTGCCGGGGTTGCAGGCGCGTGCCCACCAGGCAAGCGCCGCCCTGGACGAACAACGCGCCGCCATCGCCCTGCTCTACCACGAAGCCCAGGCCGAGCCCGACGCCCTGGCCGAACAGATCGGCCTGCTCGGCGAGCTGCTGCACAAAAACCGCCAGCAACAACGCCAGGTGGAAGAACTCAGTCGCCTTTGGCACCAGCAACAGGACCTGGCGCAACGCCTCGCCGCCCTGCGCGAACGCCAGCAGGATGCGCTCAAGCAGCGCGAACAACTGATCAGCGAAGGCCTCAGTGGCAAAAATCAGCTGGCCGCTGCCGAACAAGCGCTGAACCTCACCCGGCAACTGCTCGAACGCCAGCGCCTGGCCCGCAGCCAGAGCGTCGAAGAATTGCGCGCACAGTTGCAGGACGACCAGCCGTGCCCTGTGTGCGGCAGCCAGGATCATCCCTATCACCAGCCCGAAGCCTTGCTGCAGAGCCTGGGGCGTCATGACCAGGACGAAGAGCGCAATGCCCAGGAGCAGGTCGACGGGCTGAAGAAACAGCTCGACGAACTGCGCACGCAACTGGGTGGCGTCAACGGCCAGATCAAGGAGTACCTGCACCAGCAGGAGCAATTGGGCGAGCAACTGCAGGGCCTTGCCCCAAGCCTGCAAGCCCATCCGCTCTATCCGTCACTGGCCGGCCAGGACAGCAGCCAGCAAGCCGGCTGGCTCGACCTTCAGGCACGACGACTGAGCGACGACATCAGCCGCGACGAACAACGCCAGAATGCCCTGCTGACCCTGCAAAAAGACGCCGCGCGCCTGCAACAGCAACTGCAGGCCGCGATCGACGCCAGCCAGCAGGCCAACCAGCACCTGAGCCAGCAACAACAAGCCCTGGCCAGCGACGAAGAGCGTCTGGAACAGGACCTGGCAAGCTTCGCCAGCCTGCTGCCGGCCGACCTGCTCGACGACCTGCGGCGCGAACCGGCCGCCACCTTCATGCGCCTGGACCAGAAACTGAGCCAGCGCATGGACCTGCTGCAACGGCACAAGGACGAACAGCTCGAACACACTGAGCGCCAGCAGACCCTGGACAAGGTCCAGCTACAGCAACAGGCCCGAGGGCAAAAGCAGCAGGAACTGCAACAGCAATACGCCGAACTTGAGCACCAGCACCAGGGCAGCCAGGCCAGTCTTACCGGCCTGATCGGCGAGCACGCCAGTGCCGAGCAGTGGCAGCAGCACCTGGAGCAGGCCGTGGAACAGGCCCGCCAGCAAGAGACCCAGGCTGCCCGGCAGTTGCAGGACACCCAGGCACAACTGATCGAACTGGCAACCGACCTCAAGGCCAGGGACGAGCGTTTGAGCGCGCTTGAACAGGAACACGGCGAAGTTCGCACACAGATCGAACAGTGGCGCCAGGGTCACCCTGAGCTGGATGACAGCGGCCTTGAACAATTGCTGGCCCTGGACGACAACGCCGTCGCCCAGCTGCGCCAACGCCTGCTGGACAGCGAAAAAGCCCTGGAGCAAGCACAGGTCCTGCTCACCGAGCGCCAGCAACGCCTGGACCAGCACCAGGCCCTGGCCTCCCTCGAATTGCCTGCCGACGCTCTGGAACAGGCGCTTGAGACCCTGCAAGGTCAACTCGCCACCTGCGAGCAGCAGTGCGCCGAACTGCGTGCCGAGCAGGCCGATGACCAGCGCCGCCAGCAGGCCAACCAGGCCCTGGCCGAACGGATTGCCCAGGCCTACAGCGAATGGCAGCGCTGGGCCCGGCTCAATGCCCTGATCGGTTCGGCCACCGGCGACACCTTCCGCAAGATCGCCCAGGGCTACAACCTCGACCTGCTGGTGCACCACGCCAACGCCCAGTTGCGCCAACTGGCCCGCCGCTATCGCCTCAAGCGCGGCGGCAGCCTGCTCGGCCTGCTGGTGCTGGACACCGAGATGGGCGATGAGCTGCGTTCAGTGCATTCGCTGTCCGGAGGCGAGACCTTCCTGGTGTCCCTGGCCCTGGCCCTGGGCCTGGCGTCCATGGCTTCGAGCACCCTGCGCATCGAGTCGCTGTTCATTGACGAAGGCTTCGGCAGCCTCGATCCGGAATCGCTGCAACTGGCCATGGATGCCCTGGATGGCCTGCAGGCCCAGGGCCGCAAGGTGGCGGTGATTTCCCATGTGCAGGAAATGCACGAACGCATTCCGGTACAGATCCAGGTGCGTCGCCAGGGTAACGGCTTGAGCAGCGTGGAGGTCAGTGGATGATTCTCTACTCGTTTCGTCGTTGCCCCTGGGCCATGCGCGCGCGCCTTGCCCTGCGCTATGCCGAGTGCCCCGTCGAGATCCTGGAAGTCAGCCTCAAGGCCAAGCCGGCTGAACTGCTGGCGCTCTCGCCCAAGGGCACGGTGCCGGTGTTGAGTGCCGGTGACACCGTGCTCGATGAAAGCCTGGACATCATGCGCTGGGCCCTGGCCCGGCATGACCCGCAAGACTGGTTGCTGCATGCCGCCCCAGTGGCGGCGCAGGCGGCCGACGCCCTGATCGCGCGCAATGACCGCGACTTCAAGGCCCAGGTCAACCTGTACAAGTACGCCGAACGTTATCCGGAGTATTCACGCCAAGCCTACCGCCAGCAGGCAGAACCCTGGCTGGCGGAGCTGGAGGCGCTACTGACGCAGCATACCTACCTGCTCGCCGATCATCCGAGCCTGGCCGATGCGGCCTTGCTGCCGTTGATGCGCCAGTTCGCCGGGGTCGAACCGCAATGGTTCGCCGAGGCGCCCTATCCGCGGCTGCGCAACTGGCTGCAGGGCTGGCTGGAGTCGGCGCTGTTCAAGGCGATCATGGCACGCTGATGGATAAAAACTGTGGGAGCTGCAGGAGCAACTGTCTTTGTGGGAGCTGGCGAAGCCAGCGATGAGGCCGGCACTGACAGCCTAGGACTGGCGAATGCTGCGCATTCGATCGCAGGCTTCGCCAGCTCCCACAGTCATGCAGTCATAGCAAGTACATATCACAGCGCCAGGATCGGCGACGAATAAAGAAACAGCAGTACCGCCATGAGACGCCAGGCCATGCTTGATCCCCTGATCGAGAAGAGTCAAAAAATTAGCGTCAAATTCAATCACATGGCGATATGCTATTACCAGCATTTTCAGCGCTGCGACTTGTGGTCCAGCGCGGCATAGAAGTTGGCACTCTGTTGCAGGTATTTCTGGGTGTAGCTCAGGGTAGAGGATTTGCGCTCGCTGGTTTCAACCTGAGCGTGGGCAGGCAGGACAACCGAAGCAGAAATGGCAGAAGCGGCGATGACCGGGAAGAGATTGAAGTTCATGGCGCTGACCTCGAAGTCTGTGGTTTGAAGTGGCCGTTGTCGGCCGTGGTCCAAACTTACGCCGCCGTTGCGGCGCACAGAAATTCATTGCAGCAGTAGCCATTATCACGGCTATTGATGATGGTCAGTCGATGAACTTCAAATCCGATGGCGCATCCTGAGGCAGCTTCTGTACGGTCTCACCGAGCATGCCGCTGCGTGGATCACGACGGATCACCACGATCTCGTTGCTCTTCTGATTGGCCACCAGCAGGAACTTGCCGGACGGATCGATGGTGAACTCCCGCGGGTGATCGCCCTCGACGCTGCGCTGCTGCACCTTCATCAGCTTGCCGCTGTCATCGTCCACGGCAAACACCAGGACCTCGTTGGCGGTGCCGCGGTTGCTGACATACAGGAAACGCCCATCGGCAGACAGGTGCAAGGCCCCAGCCGCCTTGGCCGCCGCATCGTTCTGCTCGGTCAGCGGCAAGCGCTGGCGTTCGCTCAGTTTGCCGTCCTCGTGCGCGAAGACGACCACCTGCGCGCTCATTTCCAGGGTCAGGTAGGCCTGCTTGCCATCGCTGCTGAACACCAGGTGGCGCGGCCCGCTGCCCGGTGGCAGGTCAACGGACGGGGGTTGTGCCGGGCTCAACGGGTGTTTGGGGCTGGCACCGTCGTAGCGATAGACGAATACCTTGTCGGCACCCAAGTCGCTGGCGAAGACATAATGCCCATCGGGTGAAGACACCACCGAATGCACGTGAGGACCGGCCTGGCGTTGCGGGTTGACGCCGCTGGCGGTGTGCCGGTCCTGTTGCACCGAGGCCTGCAATTTGCCGAACTTGTCCACCGGCAGCACGCTCAGGCTGCCACCTGGCTGCGGCTGCACGCCATAGTTGGCGACGAACAGGTAGCGCTGGTCATGGCTGAGGCTGGCATGGGTCGGCTCATCGCCGGCGGTGGCGACCTGATTGAGCGGCTTGAGCGTACCGTCCTTGGCGCTGATGGCAAAGCTACTGGCCTGGCCCTTGCCCGCACCGTTCTCGTTGACTGCGAATAGCTGGCGCTGGTCCACCGACAGGGTCAACCAGGACGGGTTTTCGCTCTTGAGCACCTGCAACGGGGTGACCTGGATCTGGCCGCTGTCGCTGTTGAACGCGTAACGATAGAGCCCTTCGCTGGCGCCATCGGTGTAGCTGCCCACCAGCAATTGCGCGCCGTGGGCGGTGGCAAACACACTCATGGCACTAGCGATCAGCAGACTCGTCAGTTGGCGCTTCATCGTCATCCTCGTCTGGGGCGCGAAATGCACTCATACAGACTAGTCGATGCTCGCCGCTGTCGGCAGCGATCAACCAGTCCTCGCCCTCGGCTCGGGCGGCGGCGATCTGATCGGGGGTGAAGGACCACTTCTTCAGGGTCCGGCCATCCATGGACTCGATGTACAGGCCGGTGTCGTCGAAGATGAAGTCGAAGGCGTGCAGGCCATCGACCAGGAGCATGTCGCAGAACTGCAGGGCTTGGGAAAGGGTTGTCATTGCGTGGGAATCGTCAGGTAAAGGAAACATGATACCTGAAAGCTTCGCGGGGCAAGCCCGCTCCTACAGAGCCTGTAGGAGCGGGCTTGCCCCGCGATACAAACGACGCGATCGATCAGTGAGCGAAGATCGAACCACCCTCCTTGCCCACCATCTTCTCCGGTTTGATCAGGAACCGCGCCAGTGCCGGCAGCAGCCACAGGGCCCCGAACATGTTCCACAGCAGCATGAAGGTCAGCATCAGGCCCATGTCGGCCTGGAACTTGATCGCCGAGAAGATCCAGGTGCACACGCCGATGGCCAGGCACAGGCCGGTGAACAGCACCGCCTTGCCGGTGGACTTGAGCGTCTGGTAGTAGGCCTCCTGCAACGGCAGGCCGGCACGCAGGAAGCTTTCCAGGCGGCTGTAGATGTAGATACCGTAATCCACGCCGATGCCCACGCCCAACGCCACCACCGGCAGTGTCGCCACCTTGACGCCGATGCCCATGAAGGCCATCAGGGCGTTGCCCAGCACCGAGGTCAGCACCAGCGGCAGGACGATACACAGGGTCGCGGCAAAGGAGCGGAAGGTGATCATGCACATCACCGCCACGCAGATGTACACCAGGATCAGGATGGTCAGCTCGGCCGACTTGATCACTTCGTTGGTGGCCGCCTCGATACCGGCGTTACCCGCCGCCAGGAGGAACTCCAGGCCTTCCTTGTTGTGGGTGTCGGCAAACTCCTGAACCGCCTTGACCGCACGATCGAGGGTCTCGGCCTTGTGGTCGTTGAGGAAGACCAGCACCGGCGCCAGCGAGCAGTCGGCGTTGTACAGGCCATCGGCACGGGCGATCGAGCTGTTGAGTACATCCGGGTTGCGCGACAGGCTTTCCCATTTCAGGTTGCCTTCGTTCATGCCCTTGATCATCTGCTTGGACACAGTGACCAGGGAAATCGCCGACTGCACGCCCGGGGTATTCTCCATCTTCCACATCAACTCGTCGATCGGCGCCATGGTCGAGTGGACCGAGCACTGCTCGCTCGGGGTCTTGACCATCACCACCAGCACGTCGGAACTGGTCGAGTAGTTGTTGATGATGAAGCTGTTGTCCTGGTTGTAGCGCGAGTCCGGACGCAGCTCCGGCGCGCCCTGATCGAGGTCGCCGATCTTCAGGTTCTGGCTGTACCAGAGGCCGCCGCCGAAGGCCAGCAAGGCCAGGACGATGGACACCGGTGCCACCTTGGCGCTGGCGAAGTTGGACAGCAGGCGCCAGAACGGATGCTCGCGGGTTGCATCCTTCTTGCTGCGCTCGATGGCCTTCTTGCTGATGCCGACATAGGAAATCGCCACCGGCAGCAGGATCAGGTTGGTGAACACGATCACCGCCACACCGATGGACGCACCGATGGCCAGCTCGCGGATCACGCCGATGTCGATGATCAGCAGGGTGATAAAGCCCACGGCATCGGCGAGGATGGCGATCATCCCTGGCAGGAACAGCTGACGGAAGGTACGCCGCGCCGCAGTCAGGGCGTTGTCGGCGTCGCTCGATTGCAAGGCGATACCGTTGATCTTCTGCACGCCATGGGAAATACCGATGGCGAAAATCAGGAACGGCACCAGCATCGAGTACGGATCAAGCCCGAAGCCCACTGCATGCATCAGCCCCAGTTGCCAGACCACCGCCACCAGGGTGGTGATCAGTACGGCGATGGTGCTGCGGATACACCAGGTGAACCAGTACAGCAGGATCCAGGTGATCACCAAGGCGATACCGAAGAACATCGCCACCATGATCAGGCCGTCGATCAGGTCGCCGACCTTCTTGGCGAAGCCGACGATGTGCACCTTCACATTGGGGTTCTGGGCCTGGAACTTTTCGCGGATCTTCTCTTCCAGCTGGTGCGAGAACTGCTGGTAGTCGAGCTTGATCAGCTTGCCCTGGTCCTGCGGGTCCGGGTAGGACTCCAGCAGCGGCACGTCGATGATGCTCGATTTGAAGTTGTTGGCCACCAGGCGCCCGACCTGCCCCGACTTGAGCACGTTGTTGCGCAACTGGTCGAGGCTGTCGGCGGAGCCGTCATAGGTATTGGGGATCACCTCGCCACCGGCGAAACCTTCTTCGGTCACCTCGGTCCAGCGCACGCTGGGGCTCCACAGCGACTTCAGGCCCGAGCGGTCGACACCGGGAATGTAGAACACCTCGTCGTGGACCTGACGCAGGGTCTCCATGTACGCCTTGCTGAAGATGTCGCCATCGGTGGCTTCCACCGAAATGCGCACGGTGTTGCCGAGGTTGGCCAGGTCATTGCGGTGTTCGAGCATCTTCTCGATGAAGGGGTGCTCGAGCGGGATCATTTTCTCGAAGCTGGTCGAAGGACGGATCTGCGTGGCCTGCCAGAACAGGAACACACTGACCAGCAGGCAGATGAGGATCACCACCGGGCGGTTATTGAAAATCAGGCGCTCGAGCAGCGTCGCCTTGTCCTGATGGTGGTGCTGCTGCTGATTCATGCTGAACTGCTCCTGCTGGCTCATGGCTGCACTCCTTCGGCGCCTTGGGCCGTTGCCAGGTGGATGCCGCCCTGGCCGACCAGGACCAGCCCTCCTTTGTCCTGCCCGCTGACACCCGCCAGGGCGATACGGTCGGATCGGTTGAAGACACTGAACGTCTGGCCGTCGTCGCTGCTGCGCAGGACGCTGCCACCGTTACCCACCAATACCAGGCTGCCATCATCGAGAAGCGTAGCGCTTGCCAGGCCAAATTCGAGGGCACCGCGCGCGGCTTTCAATTCGATCTGTTGCCAGGTGTCGCCAAAATCCGGGGAGCGGTAGAGATTTCCGCGCAGTCCATAGGCCAGCAGCGTGCGCGGCTGGGCGGTGCCGATCACGCCGAACAGCGAGCCCTGGTAAGGGCCTTCGAGCTTCTCCCAGCTCTGGCCGTCGTCGCTGGAGCGGAACATGCTGCCCTGCTCGCCGACGATGAACAGGCCGGCGTCCTTGATGGCAGCGATGCTGTTGAGGTGGAACTGGTCTTCGTTGTCCAGGCGGTCGCTGACATCGGTCCAGTTCTTTCCACCGTCGGTGGTTTCCAGCAGAGCGCCATAGGCGCCCACGGCAAAGCCCTGCTGCGTGTCCTTGAACCAGACATCGAGCAGCGGCGCTTCGCGCTGGAGGTCTTCGAACTGTTTGCTCCAGGTCACGCCACCGTCGCTGCTGGCGAGGATCTGCGCGTCGTGGCCGACGGCCCAGCCCTGCTTGTCATCGACGAAATACACCGCCGTCAGCAGTTGCCGGGTCGGCACCTTGGCCTGGGTCCAGGTCTGACCCTGGTCATCTGAGAAAAGGATATGGCCGCGATCGCCGACGGCGACCAGGCGTTTGCCGGCGTGGGTCACGTCCAGCAACAGGCTCTTTTCGGCCTTGGCCGATTCGGTGGAGTAGACCTGGGTCTCGGCGCTGGCCGCCTCGATCGTGTTGGCCCACAGCCCCATTGCCAGCACCAGCAAGCCGCTGGTGGCCAATGCCCATGGGCGCGCGCGCGCGGCGCCGCCGGTACCTGCCATATAAGGCACGGTCATAGATCTGTCCCCCGGTTTTTTGTTATTTGGGTCAATCTATTTGCAGGTACTGCGAAAAACCGTGTTCCAGAGCCCCGCAAACGCTGAGAGCCATCCTATCGGGGTTGGTTGAGGGCTGACAACGAACGGGACGTTATCTTTTGTTAAGCGGGAAATTTGGCGGGGGGTAAAGCAATCGCCGGCGTTGCCGGCTCCCACAGGTGATCCGTTGTGGGAGCCGGCAACGCCGGCGATGAGGCCATCAGGCCAGGCTCTTGCTCACGACTTCATACACATCGCTGGACAGCGCACCGGACGCGAGGATGCGTTCCAGCTCGCCCTTCATCAGCGCCTGGCGGGCACTGTCGTACTTGCGCCAGCGGGTCAGTGGCGCCAGCTGGCGCGAGGCGATCTGCGGGTTGAGGGCGTTGAGCTCGATCACCAGGTCCGCCAGGAAGCGATAGCCGGAGCCATCGGCCGCATGGAAGTTGACCAGGTTCTGCCCGGCGAAGGCACCGATCAGGGCACGGACCTTGTTCGGATTCTTCAGGGTGAACGCCGGATGCTGCATCAGTGCCTTGACACGTGCCAGACCACCCGGCAGGGTGCTGGCCGCCTGCACGCTGAACCACTGGTCCATGACCAGCGGGTTGTCCTTGAAGTGCTCGGCGAAGGTGTCCAGCGCCTTGGCCCGCTCGGCCTCGAACGGCGAGTTGACCAGCACGGCCAGCGCGGTCAGGCGCTCGGTCATGTTGTCGCAGGCGTCGAACTGCTCCAGGGTGGCTTCCAGCACCTGCGGCTTGCCGCTCTGCATCAGGTACGACAGGGCAATGTTCTGCAGGCTGCGGCGGGCGAAGTGCTCGGCTTCGGCCACGTAGGCGGTCGTGCGCGAGACCTCGCGGTTGGCCGTGTAACGGGCCAGCAGCGCATCGAACAGCTGGTCGGCGATCTGCTGGCGGGCAAACTCGCGGGCAGCATGGATGGCGTCCACGTCGGCGACTTCGCTGATCTCGGTGAGGTAGGCCTCACCCGGCAGCGACAGCATCTCGGCGACCATGGCCGGGTCCAGCGCGTCGTTGCCCAGCACAGTGCCCAGGGCGGTGATCAGGCGCTGGTCGAGTTGGAGCGCCTCGCCACGCTGATGCTGGCCGATCAGTTCCTGCAGCACCTGCACCGACAGCTGCTGCCCCGCTTCCCAGCGGTTGAAGCCATCGCTGTCATGCTGCATGAGGAACATCAGCTGGTCGCGGTCATAGGGGAAGCTCAGCTTGACCGGCGCGCTGAAGCCGCGCAGCAGGGACGGCAGCGGTTTTGCCGCGATGTCGACGAAGGTGAAGGTCTGCTCGGCCTCGGTCACCGACAGCACCCGCGAGGTGCCGGCCGCTGTCGCTTCGCCTTGCAGACGCAGGGCGATGTCGTTGCCCTGGGCGTCGAGCAGGCCCAGCTCCACCGGGATCACAAAAGGCTTTTTCTCGACCTTGTCGGGGGTCGCCGGGTAGCTCTGGCGGAAGGTCAGGCTGTAGGTCTTCGCGGCGCTGTCATAGTGCTCGCTGACCGCCAGGCGCGGGGTACCGGCTTGGCTGTACCAGCGCTTGAACTGGCTCAGGTCGACGCCGTTGGCATCTTCCATGGCCTTGATGAAATCGTCGCAGGTCACCGCCTGGCCGTCGTGACGCTCGAAGTACAGGTCGCTGCCCTTGCGAAAGCCCTCGGCCCCCAACAGGGTGCGGACCATGCGCACCACTTCCGAGCCCTTCTCGTAGACGGTCAGGGTGTAGAAGTTGGAAATCTCGATGAAGCTGTCCGGGCGCACGGCGTGGGCCATGGGGCCGGCATCTTCGGCGAACTGGTGGGTGCGCAGGTAGGCTACGTCCTCGATGCGCTTGACCGTACGCGAGTTCATGTCGGCGCTGAATTCCGAGTCGCGGAACACCGTGAAGCCTTCCTTGAGCGACAGCTGGAACCAGTCGCGGCAGGTCACGCGGTTGCCCGACCAGTTGTGGAAGTACTCGTGGGCGACCACCGCCTCGACCCGCTGGTGCGCGGCATCGGTGGCGGTTTCGGCACGGGCCAGCACGCAACTGGAGTTGAAGATGTTCAGGCCCTTGTTTTCCATGGCGCCCATGTTGAAGTCGTTGACCGCGACGATCATGAAGATGTCCAGGTCGTACTCGCGACCGTAGACCTCTTCGTCCCAGCGCATGGACTTCTTCAGGCTGGTCATGGCGTGCTGGCACTTGTCGATGTTTTCCGGCTCGACATAGATGCGCAGGGTCACGTCACGGCCCGACTGGCGGGTGAAGGTGTCTTCGACGCACCACAGGTCACCGGCTACCAGGGCGAACAGGTAGGCCGGCTTCATGAACGGGTCTTCCCAGGTCGCCCAGTGCCGGCCGTCGTCCTGCGGGCCGCTACCGATCGGGTTGCCGTTGGACAGCAGTACCGGGTAGCGATGCTGCTCGGCGATCACCGTTGTGGTGAACGTGCTCATCACATCCGGGCGATCGAGGTAATAGGTGATCTTGCGAAAACCCTCGGCCTCGCACTGGGTACAGAACATGCCGCCGGACTTGTACAGGCCTTCCAGCGCCGTGTTGCTTTCAGGGTGGATCTTCACGCTGGTGTCGAGGGTGAAGGTCGCGGCCTTGGGTTGCAGGGTCAGGTGGCTGTCATCAAGCTGGTAGTCGCCGGCGCCCAGGGGCTGGTCGTCCAGGGCCACGCTCTGCAGCTCCAGCTGCTGGCCGTCGAGCACCAGCGGCGGCAGGCCCGGACCACGGGCCGGGTTGCGGCGCATGACCAGCTGGGCGTGGACCAGGCTATGGTCCTCGAACAGTTCGAAGGTCAGGTGCGTCTCGTCGATCAGGTACTCGGGGGCCTGATAGTCCTTGAGGTAGATCACTTGCGGCTGTTCGGTACGCATGTGGCGGTCCTTTTTTACTGATGCACGGCGAGCTGGTACGCCGTGTACTTGCGAATGTTGATCACACCGGTGTCGAAAATCAGGTACTGGCCCTTGATTCCCAGTAGCGTGCCTTCAGCCACGGGGTTCTTGTCCAGGTTGAAGCTGACGATCTTGCTCGGGTAGGCCTGGACCGGGTAGCGGATTTCCAGCACCTGGGCATCGGTCATCGGTTGCACGGCCTGCAGGCCGAAGCGCGCCTGCAAGGCCGCGAAGCCCTCGGCGCAGCTGTCGAACAGCTGCTCGCGCACCGCCACCAGGTCGACCGCCTCGGCGTCGCCCTTGAGCAGCGCGCGCCAGTTGGTGCGATCGGCCACCTGGCTGCGGAACAGGTCTTCGACCAGCCCGGACTGCTGGCGGGTGGCGACCCGCACGATCGGCAATGCCTGGCTGGCGCCCTGGTCGAGCCAGCGGGTGGGCAGCTGGCTGGCGCGGGTGATGCCGACCTTGATGCCCGAGGAGTTGGCCAGGTAGACCACATGATCGGTCATGCAGAACTGCTCGCCCCAGGCTGGCTCACGGCAGGTGCCCTGGTCGTAGTGGCATTTTTCCGGGGCCATGATGCAGGCATCGCACTGGGCCAGCTTGGTCATGCACGGGTAGCAGTAGCCCTGGCTGAAGCTGGTCTTGGTCTTGCGTCCACAATGGATGCAGTGGATGGCGCCGAGGTATTCCAGGCGCAGGGTCTTGCCGATCAGCGGATTGACCGGCACTTCCTGCTCGCCCAGGCGAAAAGCGTACTGCACCACAGGCGCGTCAAGACGCGCCGACATTTTACTGATGGAGCCGCGGCCGAGTTCGATCAATGGATCGCATCCGACTTGAACAGGATGTTCGCTACCGGTGCCGACTTCGAGGCGCATTCCTGCGGCCCCATGTAGCCGGTGCGTTGGTCTTCGGGCAGGTTCTGCATTTCCCAGGCGATCACCGCCTGCAGCGACAGCTCCTTCTGCTCGGTGGTGAGCTTGCGCCCGTCCGCCCATTTGCCCAGTTCCACCGCCAGTTTCAGGCTCTGGTAGATTTCCGGGGTGATGTTTTCGATCATTTGCGCAAAAGTGGACATAGCGTCTCCCAAAATCAAGCCGTCAGTTTACGCCGGGCCAGCGCCCCGCCCAAGAGCCCGCTGAGGCAACCGACCAACAACCCGCCGACATGGGCGGCGTTGGCGATCTGGCCGAAGCCCAGCAGGCTGACCAGTCCGGACAGGCACAGCAGCAGCCAGACCAGCATCATTACCAGCACCCCGCGCGGCATGCGGTACACCGGGTTCGGCGCCAGCCACTGGTACAGCCAGACATGCCCGAGCAGACCGTACAGCACGCCCGACAGGCCGCCGAACAGGCTCGGCCCGCCGAACAGGTACTGCGCGGCGTTGGACACCAGGCTGAACAGCAGGGTCAGGCCCAGCAGCGGCCAGGCGCCCTGGCGCAGTTCGATGCGTCGGCCCAGCTCCCAGTACCACAGGGCGTTCATGGCCAGGTGGAGGATGCCGAAGTGCACCAGCATGGGGGTGAACAACCGCCACCACTGGCCCTCGCCCAGGCTGTGGGCCAGGGGCGTGAAGTACAGGTATTCACCCTGTACGCGAAAATCGAGGAAGGTCAGCCAGCTCAGGGTGGCGAAATTGTCGCCAAGGCCGGTCAGCCCGGCGACGATCAGGCACAGCAGCAAGACCGCGGTCGTGACCTTGCTGGCGCGCATTTGCTCGCCCAGGCCCGGGCGTGCCGGCGGCGCCAGCGTGGTGTCGGCCGGTAGCTGGAAGTCGGCGTCGCCTTCGGGAAAACGCTGGTACAGCTGGCGGACGTCCTCGGCGAGGCTCTCCGCCACCCAAAGCACCTGGTCACCGCCCTCCTCGCTGACCCGGTGCGGCACCTGCAGGCGCCGCAGCAGGCCGACAAAGCCGCTGAGATCGGTGTTCAAGGGCATGCGCAAGACAACGACAGCGCTCATTGGCTGGCCTCCGGCCGTTCCACATCGACCCAGACGAACTTGCGCGGGTCGATACGGGTTTCATTATCGAGTCGGTAAGCGACCAGCTTGCCGTACAGCACCGCACTGTAGTCCAGGCAGGCCAGGTTGGAACGGATCGGCGCCGGCTTGCCGCTGCGCCAGTAATGGCCGACGAACAGCATTGGCTCATCCTCGCCGTAACGCAGCAAGGCGTTCTTCTGGCTGTGGCTGAGTGGCGTGCTGGCGACCTTCTCCGGCAAGGCATCGGGCTGGAAGACGATGTCACCGTAGGTCTGCGGGTCTTCCTCCCAGAACTTGGTACGGAAAAACGCCCGGGTCAGGCCGTCGCCACCGGTCAGGGTCAGGCCGTCGGGCAGGCGCATGTCGGTACCGCGCAGCAGGCGGTTGCAGACCGTTGCGGCGAAGCTGTCGGACACCGCCGAGGCCTGGACGAAATGCTCATCGATGCGGCCGTCGGGGTGCTGCAGGCGCAACGGCTCGATCAGTCGCGGATCCCAGCAGGCATGCACCACGCGGAAACGCCCGGCGTCGATGAACAACGGCAGTTCGTAGAACCATTCGAGGAAGTCATGCCAGTCATGGGGATGCTGCTCGAACTGGGTCAGGGTTTCGTAGATCAGGCGCCCGTGGCGCGGGGTGTGCTCGCGCACGAACTGCTTGCCGCTCTCGGGCAATGCCGGGGTATTCCAGCCCAGGGCGTTGTATTCGTGGTTGCCCATGATGCAGTAGGCCTGCCCCGCCTCGACCATGTCATGGACGATATGCAGGGCCTCGCGGATCCGTGGGCCACGGTCGATGATGTCGCCAAGGAACAGCGCCTGGCGCTGGGCATGGCGCCAGACACCGCCCTGACGCTTGTAGCCGAGGGCATCGAGCAGGCGTTCGAGGGTCAGTGCACAGCCATGCACGTCACCGATCAGGTCGTAACTGCGGGCCGGATCGAGCATCAGTCGCCTCCACCACCCAGACGGCTGCCCCAGCCGAGTTTGGTCCGGCAGACCTCGTAGTAATTGTGGTCCAGCGGATGGATCAGGCGCAGTTTCTGCGGTTTCTTGTTCACCGTGATGGTGTCGCCGGGGGCGCAGGTGAAATGGTTCTGGCCATCACAGGAAATCTGCGGGTAGATCTGCAGGTCCTTGGACACCACGATCTTCAGCTCGCTGTTGCCGTCGACCACGATCGGCCGCCCGGACAGGGTGTGCGGATACATCGGCACGATGACGATGGCGTCGAGCTTGGGGTGCATGATCGGCCCGCCTGCCGACAGCGCATAGGCGGTCGAGCCGGTCGGGGTGGCGACGATCAGGCCGTCGGCCTTCTGGCTGCAGACGAACTGGCCATCGATGTAGATCTCGAATTCGATCATCCGCGTCGATTTGCCCGGGTGCAGCACCACGTCGTTGAGCGCATCGCCCTGGCCGATGGCTTCGGCATGGCGGCGCACTTCGGCCTGGAGCAGGAAGCGGTTCTCTACCAGGTAGTGGCCATCGAGCACCTCGGCGACCTTCACCTCCAGCTCGTCGGGACGGATGTCGGTGAGAAAGCCCAGGCTGCCGCGGTTGATACCCAGCACCGGAATGTTGTGCCGGGCCAGGGCGCGGGCGGCACCCAGCAGGCTGCCGTCACCGCCGAC
Source organism: Pseudomonas sp. NPDC090755 (assembly GCF_044769005.1). Lineage (NCBI taxonomy): Bacteria > Pseudomonadati > Pseudomonadota > Gammaproteobacteria > Pseudomonadales > Pseudomonadaceae > Pseudomonas > Pseudomonas sp. NPDC090755. The sequence goes on from NZ_JBIVXC010000005.1 coordinate 74,655, forward strand.
GACGATGACCAGGTCGCAGACCTCGCCCAGCAGCTTGCGCGACGAGGTCTGCAGGCCGTGGCCGGGCAGCACTTCGGCGATGGTGTCCTCGAGGATCACGTGCAGATGCCGTTCCAGCAGGAATTTTTTCAGTCGGCGAATGGTATCGAGCACCTGGGAGCTGCCGAGGCGACCGATAATACCGATATTGCGAAATTGCTCCATGGGGCTCCTGCTAGGCGCTGCGGCGGGTAAAAAGGCGAGGCTCGCCAAAGAGTTCGATTATGGGCGAAAGCGCCGTGCAGCGGCAAACGCCGGAGAAAATCGCCAGGGCCCCGGGCTTAAGCGCTATGCTCGCGGGATGAACCCTTTTCCCGGCCTGACCGACCTGCCCCGCCAGTTGCGCCAGCCTCCGGTGCGTGACCTGGCCTGGGTCATCCTCGCCCCGCCGATGCTGAGCCAGACGCCCTGGCCCCAGCGTCACCCGCTGGCGGCCAGCGACTGGGTGGCCGACCCCGGGCGCCTGCGCCGGTGGCTACTGGCCCTGGACCGCGACAGCAGTGCCTTGCTGGACTGGCTGGCCCAGGCCACGACCCGGCGCCTGGGCCTGTACTACGAACGGCTATGGCAGTTCACCCTGCAGCACGCCCCCGGCGTGACCCTGCTGGCGGCCAACCTGCCGATCCGCAACGCCGGGCATACCCTGGGCGAGCTGGATATCCTCCTGCGCGACGCCGACGGCGTGCACCACCAGGAACTGGCGATCAAGCTCTACCTGGGGCCACCGGGTGGTGATGGCAAGGACCCGGCGCACTGGCTGGGCCCGGGTTGCCATGACCGCCTGGACCGCAAGCTGGCGCACCTGCGCGATCACCAGTTGCCGATCTCGGCGCGGGCCGAAAGCCGCGAGGCGTTGGCGGCGCTGGAGATCGAGCAATTCAGCGCCCAGTTGTGGCTGGCCGGCTACCTGTTCTACCCCTGGCCTGGGCATGCCGACTCGCCGGATGGTGCGCATCCGCAGCATTTGCGTGGACAGTGGCTGCACCGGCGCGACTGGCCGGCGTTTGTCGAACAGCGCCCGGACGGCGACTGGCAGCCGTTGCCGCGCCAGGCCTGGCTGGCGCCGGCGCGGTGTAGCGGGGACGAGCGCTGGACGTCGGAACGCCTGGAGTGCTGGCTGCAGATGCTGGACCCGCTGGCACCGGCGCAATTGTTGGTACGCCTGGTAGAAGGCGCGGATGGGGACTGGGAAGAAGTGCAGCGGGTGTTCCTGGTGTCCGATGCCTGGCCGAATTTGCCGGGGTGACCGGCTTTACGCCTGCTGCGCAGGCGATCGCAGGCTACGCCAGCTTCCCACAAGGTCAGCGCTGGCAAAGACCAACTGTGGGAGCTTGGCGAAGCCTGCGATGGGCCCTCCATCAAACCAGGGTCAGGCGCAACGCCAGGGCGGCCAGGGTCAGCAGCAACACCGGCACGGTCAGCACGATCCCGACCTTGAAGTAATACCCCCAGCCGATCTTCACGCCCTTGCGCTCCAGCACATGCAGCCACAACAAGGTGGCCAGGCTGCCGATCGGGGTGATTTTCGGTCCCAGGTCGCTGCCGATCACGTTGGCGTAGATCATCGCCTCCTTGACCACGCCGCTGGCCGCGCTGGCATCGATCGACAGGGCGCCGACCAGCACCGTCGGCAGGTTGTTCATGATCGACGACAGCAGCGCCGCCAGCAGCCCGGTGCCCATGGCCGCGCCCCAGACGCCACCGCCGGCGAAATCGTCGAGCCAGCCGGCCAGGTAGTCGGTCATCCCGGCATTGCGCAGGCCATAGACCACCAGGTACATCCCCAGGGAGAACACCACGATATGCCAGGGCGCTTCCTTGAGCACCTTGCGCGTGGAAATCCGGTGCCCGCGCGCCGCCACGGCCAGCAGCACCGCCGCGCACACCGCCGAGATCGCGCTGATGGGGATACCCAGCGGCTCCAGGGCAAAGCAGCCGATCAACAGGATCACCAGTACCAGCCAGCCGGCGACGAAGGTGGCCGGATCCTGCACCACGCTGCGCGGACGATCCAGTTGCAGCGGGTCGTAATCGGCCGGAATGTCGCGACGGAAATACCACAGCAACACCACCAGGGTCGCCGCCACGCTGACCAGGTTCACCGGCATCATCACCGCGGCATAGCGGTTGAAGCCGATACCAAAGAAGTCCGCCGAGACGATGTTGACCAGGTTCGAGACCACCAGCGGCAGGCTTGCGGTGTCGGCGATGAAGCCTGCGGCCATCACGAAGGCCAGGGTCGCCGCCGGGCTGAAACGCAGGGCCAGGAGCATGGCCACCACGATCGGCGTGAGGATCAGCGCCGCGCCATCGTTGGCGAACAGCGCCGACACCAGCGCCCCGAGCAGCACGATATAGCAGAACAGCCGCCGCCCGCTGCCACGCCCCCAGCGCGCCACATGCAACGCCGCCCAGGCGAAGAAGCCGGCGGCATCGAGCAACAGGCTGATGATGATCAGGGCAATGAAGGTGCCGGTGGCATTCCAGATGATCTGCCAGACCACCGGAATGTCGCTCCACTGCACCACGCCGGTGAGCAGCGCCAGCAACGCCCCGCCCGTAGCACTCCAGCCAACGCCCAGGCCGCGGGGCTGCCAGATCACCAGGGTAATGGTCAGGAGGAAAATCAATGACGCCATCAGCATGGAGCGCAGCCTTGCATACAGAGGTGGGAAACGGCGGATTCTAGCGACAGATCAATACCGGGGTAATGAAATTCTGTTTCAATTGTCGGGTAGTCGTCTGTCCAGCGATTACAGTGAAATCACTACGCCGCGAAGAGCGTGGACTTCGACCTGATGACGAGGATTGACCATGACCCTGAATACCCCTCAGGCCCGCTACAACGGCCTGTCGATCACCCTGCACTGGCTGATGCTGGTGCTGCTGGCGGCGGTCTACGCCCTGATCGAACTGCGTGGCCTGTTCCCCAAGGACAGCGCCGAACGCAACCTGATGAAAGACCTGCACTTCATGCTCGGCCTGACCGTGTTCGTGCTGGTGTGGCTGCGCCTGGCCGTGCGCCTGGTCCGCCCCGCTCCACCGATCGTCCCGGCCCCGCCGGCCTGGCAGACCGGCCTTGCGCACCTGATGCACCTGGCCCTGTACCTGCTGATGATCGGCCTGCCACTGGCCGGTTGGTTGATTCTTAGCGCCGCGAACAAGCCAATCCCCTTCTATGGCTTCGAGCTGCCGGCGCTGCTTGCACCGGACCCGGACCTGGCCAAGTCGATCAAGGGCTGGCACGAACGCATCGGCAGCTGGGGTTACTGGCTGATCGGCCTGCATGCCCTGGCCGGCCTCTACCACCACTATGTGCAGCGCGATAACACCCTGCTGCGCATGCTGCCACGCGGTAACTAGGCAAAACCGCGGCGGCCCTGCAGGCCGCCGCTGTGCAGGAAGATCAGCCGTGTGCCGGGGGCGAAGGCGCCAGCCTCGACCTGCTCACGCAACACCAGCAGGGCCTTGCCGGTGTACACCGGCTCCAGCGGCAGTCCCGACTCGCGTTCGCACGCCTGCATGAAGGCCAGCAAGGGTTCATCGACCCTGGCAAAGCCTCCACGGCTGGCATCGTACAAGCAATAGTCATCCGGCCCGGCCAGCGCCTGGACCTCGCCTGATACGCCATGATCCGGTGGCACCGCCAGTGCGCCATGAACCGGATGGTCCCCCTCCTCCGCCAGCACCAACCCCGCCAGGGTGGTACCGGTGCCGGCAGCCAGCCACCAACCGTCGTAGTCCGCCCAGCCCAGCGTCGCCAGCTGGGCCCTGGCCTGCTCGACGATCAGGGCACAGCCCTTGGCACCCAACGGACCGCCGCCCCCTTCAGGCACGCAGTGCCAACCCGGATACAGGGCCTGCCAGGGTTGCCAGAAACCGGGCTGATGACGCGCCCGGTAACCGCCGTAACCCAGCCAGTGCAACTGCATGCCGAATGCCTGCAGGTCGCGCACCGTCGGGGTGTCCTGGACATGGCCGCGCAGCAGCCCTGCCGTGGCGAAGCCGAAGCGCTTGCCGGCCGCAGCCAGGGCATGCAGGTGATTGGAATGGGCGCCGCCCAGACTAATGACGCCGGGCGCACCGGCGTCCTGTGCCAGGCGCAGGTGCTCCAGCAGCTTGAACCATTTGTTGCCGCTGATCAGCGGGTCGATCAGGTCCAGGCGCAGCACCGCCAGCTCAACGCCGAACGGACGCAGCCAGTTCAACGTCAGCGGTTGCAGGGGTGCCACGGGAAGGGAATCGAAGCCGGTCATTGACGCATCACTGCTACAGGGGAGCAGCAGTCTAACAGCGCAGCGGGGTCGGCACCCCGCCGCGCCTGTGCATCAGAGCTCGGCCGCCAGGCGCGAACCCTGGTTGATCGCGCGCTTGGCATCCAGTTCGGCGGCCACATCGGCACCGCCGATCAGGTGCACCGACTGACCGGCTGCCTGCAGGCCTTCGTGCAGCTCACGCAGCGGGTCCTGGCCGGCGCAGATCACCACGTTATCCACAGCCAGCAGTTGCGGCTCGCCCTCGCCGATGCGGATGTGCAGGCCGGTGTCATCGATGCCCAGGTACTCGACGCTGTTGAGCATCTGCACCTGCTTGTTCTTCAGCCCCGTGCGGTGAATCCAGCCGGTGGTCTTGCCCAGGCCGTCGCCGACCTTGGACTTCTTGCGCTGCAACAGGAACACCTGGCGGGCCGGTGCATGGGGTTCGGCCTTGATCCCGGCCACGCCACCACGGGCCTCAAGGGCAGTGTCGATGCCCCACTCCTTCCAGAACGCCTCGCGATCCTGGCTGGTGGCCTTGCCTTGATGCACCAGGTACTCGGAAACGTCGAAACCGATGCCACCGGCACCGATCACCGCCACCTTCTGGCCCACTGGCTTGCGCTCGAGCAGCACGTCCAGGTAGCTCAGCACCTTGTCGTGCTCGACCCCCGGAATCGCCGGCAGACGCGGGGCGATGCCGGTGGCCAGGATGATCTCGTCGTAGCCGCCCGCCGCCAGTCGCTCGACGTCGACACGGGTGTTCAGGCACAGCTCGACACCGGTGGTCTGCAGTTTGCGCTTGAAGTAGCGCAGGGTCTCATAGAACTCCTCCTTGCCCGGTACACGCTTGGCGACGTTGAACTGGCCACCGATCTCGCTGGCGGCATCGAACAGCGTCACCTGGTGGCCGCGCTCGGCCGCCACGGTGGCCGCGGCCAGCCCGGCAGGGCCTGCGCCGACCACAGCAATCTGCTTGACCTGGGTGACCGGCAGGTAGTTGAGCTCGGTTTCATGGCAGGCGCGCGGGTTGACCAGGCAACTGGTCAGCTTGCCGCCGAAGGTGTGGTCCAGGCAGGCCTGGTTGCAGCCGATGCAGGTGTTGATCTCGTCGCCACGCCCGGCAGCGGCCTTGTTGACGAAGTCCGGGTCGGCCAGGAAAGGCCGCGCCATGGAGACCATGTCGGCATCGCCTTCAGCAAGGATCTGCTCGGCCACTTCCGGGGTGTTGATGCGGTTGGTGGTGATCAGCGGGATCTGCACCGCGCCACGCAGTTTGGCCGTGACCTTGGCGAAAGCCGCCCGCGGCACCTTGGTGGCGATGGTCGGGATTCGTGCTTCATGCCAGCCGATGCCGGTGTTGATCAGGGTCGCGCCGGCCTGCTCGATGGCCTTGGCCAGCTGCACGATCTCTTCCCAGTTGCTGCCGCCTTCGACCAGGTCGAGCATCGACAGGCGGAAGATAATGATGAAATTCGGCCCCACGGCCTCACGCACCCGGCGCACGATTTCCACCGCCAGGCGCATGCGGTTCTCGTAGCTGCCCCCCCAGCGGTCGGTACGCTGGTTGGTGTGGGCGGCGAGGAACTGGTTGATGAAGTAGCCTTCCGACCCCATGATCTCGACGCCGTCGTAGCCGGCGCTTTGTGCAAGCGTCGAGCAGGTGACGAAATCCTGGATCTGTTTCTCGATACCCGCCTCGTCCAGCTCGCGTGGCTTGAACGGGTTGATCGGCGCCTGGATGGCGCTTGGCGCGACCTGGCGCGGGCTGTAGGCGTAACGACCGGCATGGAGGATCTGCATGCAGATCTTGCCGCCGGCCTCATGCACGGCGCGGGTGACGATGCGGTGCTTGTCGGCTTCTTCGTCGGTGCACAGCTTGGCCGCACCGGAATACACCCCACCCTCGTCGTTCGGCGCAATGCCGCCGGTAACCATCAGGCCAACGCCGCCACGGGCACGCTCGGCGAAATAGGCGGCCATGCGCTCGAATCCACCGGGCTTTTCTTCAAGGCCGGTGTGCATCGAGCCCATCAGGCTGCGGTTGCGCAGAGTGGTGAAGCCCAGGTCCAGCGGGGCGAGCAGGTGCGGGTAGTGAGCGGCGGCCATAGTGAACTCCACAACAGGCGTAATCACGGGATGCGGGTGCCTCGCAGAGGGAAGCGGGCCCCGTCGGTTATCTGTGACCGACATTAAAGAGCCCGCCCCGAACGCTCAATGACCGAAACTTACAACTTAATGACCCTACTGCTCAGCACTGTGCTCGACGCCGACCTCAACGCGACTCCGCGTACGGCTTCAGCGGATTGACCGGCAGCGGCAGGTTGCCCTGCCACGGATCGAAGCTGTAGCGCAGGTACAGCAAGGCGCGATTGGGCGAGTAGTCTTCGCTGCGTTGCAGGGTGAAGCCGCCGCCCAGCACCCAGTGATCATCCAGGCGCCGCTCGACCAGGGCCTGCGCCAGATAGCCCAGGCCCTTGTTGTCATCACTACCGCGCAGTTCGTCGATGTTGCTGCTCAGCAACGGCCCGTACGGGTCGAGGATGTCGTCGTTGACCGAGGACACCGGGAAGGCACGCTCGGCGTCGCTGTGCGCCCAGGAATAACCCACCGAGCCTTCCAGGTACACGGACCAGTCGGCATTGCGCCAGGCATAGTTGACCGGCACGCCGAACGACAGATAACGCTGCGGGCTGTAGTAGCCGCCCTGCCCCAGGGTGTAGCCGCCCAGGTTGCGGTCGTAGTGCCAGGCCATGGCCGTGGCGCCGATACGCAGTTCTTCATCCGCCCGGTTGATCAGGCGGTAGTAATAGCCACCCAAGGCCCGCCAGCGTGTGTTGTCCTCGACGTTCTTGCCTTGCAGCCAGTGGTAGCCCAGGCTGGCCCAGACGCCATCGTCCAGCCCGCGATCATGGCTCAGGCCAAGGGTCACGCCGGTGGCTGTCACGCCGCCCCAGCTGATGCCGGTGCGCGGGTCCTTGGCGCCGGCGTAGGACAGCAACGAGTTGTTCATGGGCCGGCGCGAACCGGTCAGGGTCCAGCCGATACCGTGGGTCTTGCCATTGAAGGTGACGCCACCCAACAGGTTCTGGACCTCAAAGCCCATGGGCGAAGTGCCGATATCGGCGCTCACCCCATCGCCCTGCCAACCGGCGGCCAGGGTGATGCCATCGGCGGTTTCCTTGCCGCCGGGGCACCCGGTGGGAATGGCACCCGCAGCGTTGCGACCACGGAACGAGCAGCTGCCGAAGGCTTCGCGGTGCAGGCCGTCGGCGTCGGTGTCGAAGCTGGCCGCACGCAGCGACACTTGCTCGACCCGAGCAAAACCCAGGCCCTCGCCCACTGGCATCTGCGCATGGACCATGGTGGTCGAGGTGGTGAGGTCGGAAATGCCTTCGGCGCCATCGTTGTCGCGCCAGCCGTAATCCTGCTGGACCGTGACCGTAGGGCTCTGCCACTGGTAGAGCTGGTCGACGTCACGGCGCAAGCTTTGGCGCAGCCAGTCATCCTCGTCACTGGCGCGGCTGGCACGGGTCAGGGCGATGTCGTCGCGGGGGCTGGCCTGTTCGGCGCCGAGCAAGCCGGCGTCGCGCATCGCCAGCGCATAATAGTCCAGCGCCTGGTCCGCCTGCTGGCGCGGCACCGTACGCGCCAGGTCGCGGTACAACAAGGCATCCGGGACGGTCGTGCGCCGGGCCACATCGGCCAGCAACACCCGCGCCTTGTCAGGCTCACCCACGGCCGCCCAGGCATTGCCCAGGCGCCGGCGTCCGTCGAGCTGGTCTTCAGGTATCCGGGGTTCATGCTGCTGCAGCGCCTGGCGCGCAGCCGTGGTCTGGCCGCGCTCGATCATCACCTCGATCTGCCCCAGGCGCGCCAGCGCATCACCCGGCTGCAAGGCCAGGATGCGGGTGTAGTAGCCATCGGCAGCTTCGAGATCGCCCCTTTTTCGTGCCCAGCCCGCCAGTTGCTGCAGGTCGCCAAGCTGTTGCGCCACCGGCTGGTCGGCACCCAGCTGCCCTTGCAGCACGGCCATGGCCCCGGCAGTGTCGCCGCTGTCGTCGAGTGCACGGGCGCGGTCCACCACGACCTGACGTTGCAGGCGCTTGTGCAGGGCCTGCATGCCATCGTTCCATTGCGCGGGCGGCACGTGTTCGAGGGTGTCGAGCCCGGCCTGGTTGCGTCCGCCGGCCTCCAGGTACAGGCCGTGGGCGAAACGCGCGGTCGGCTCCCGGCCCTGGCGCGACAGCAGGTCGGCGAACACGGCATCGGCCTGGGCGCCCTTTCCCTGCATGCGCAAGGCCCGGGCCAGGTCGCTGGCCAGCCAGGGGTCGTTGGGCGCCAACTGGCGGGCCTGGCTCAACTGGCGCTCGGCGCCGACCCAGTCTTCGCGCTCCAGCGACTGCCGGGCCTGGCCGCGCAGCCGTTCCAGTTGCGAGCTGCCGCCCGACTGCCCGCCGGCAGGCAGGGCCGCCCATTGCCGCTGCCTGGCTGGCAGGCTGGCGACGTAGCGTGAATGGCGTGCCGGGGATTGCGCCTGGTACAGGCGCGACAAGGCCCGCACGGTGTTCTCGTTACCCGGTTGCAGCCGCGAGGCTTGCAGGTAGTACTGCTCGGCACGCGGCTGCTGCTTGCGGGCCATCGCCACATTGCCCAGCCCGAGCAACGCCAGCGGCTCCTTGGGATCGCGCCGGGCCGCCTCCTCGTAAGCCTGTTGGGCGGCGTTGTAGTTACCGGCGTTCAGCGCCTGGCGGCCGCGCTGCATCACCAGCCAGTATTCGGTGGAGGCCAGCAGTTCGTGCCATTTGCTGAGGATGTAGGTGTCCTGCTCTTCGGCCACGGCCTGCTTGAGCCAGTCCACCGCTTCCTGACGCCGCCCCTGGCGTGCCAGGGCCAGGCCCAGGTAGCCCTTGAGGGTGGCGTCCTTGGGGTAGGCCGCCAGCGCCTTGCGCAGGTTGCGTTCGGCGACGGCCGGCGTGCGCCGCTCCACCAGCATGCGAATGCCCAGCTGGCCGGCGCGCCAGGCCGGATCACCGGTGAGCTTCTGTTGCCCGACCAGCAGTTCCTGGACCTGTTCCTGGTGGCTGTCCCCCGGGTAGCGCTGCAAAAACGCCTGCCAGGCCCGCACGCTGGCATCGCTGATCGGCTGTTTGCTCAGGTAAGCGAACTCAAGGCTTGCGGCCTGTTTGCGCGACTGGGTTTCGCCAGCCATGCGCTGCACCACCATCAGCGCCTCGTCATTACGCTTGGCACGGAACAACTGCTCGGCGAGGAACTGCTGCAGTTCGGGGCTGCCCGGGTATTGTTTGTCCAGTGCGTAGAGGTGGTCGATGGTGGTCGGCAACTGATCGGGCAAGCGGCTGCGAATGCGCCAGTACTCCAGGGCCAGTTCCAGGCTCGGCGGCTCGCCCTTGCCGAAGGCCGCCTCATAACGCGACAGCGCCTCGTCGAAACGACCGGCAGTGGCCAGCAGGCGGATCTGCTGCAGGGTCTGCGCGCCTTCCCCGCTACTCATTTCCAGCAGGCGCGCCATTTGCCGGTCCTGCGGGCCGTCCGGGGCCAGGCGATGCAGATCGCCATACAGCTGCCGGGCGCGGTCCAGCTCGCCGGTGCGCACTGCCTGGCGGATGGAGGCGCTCAGCGCATCGAGGTTATCCGGTTCAAGCAGGCGCAGGCGCGCCAGAGAGTCTTCGACCAGGCTCTCGCGGTGGGTCGCCTCACCCAGGCGAATCTGCTGCATCAGCCATTCGCGCTGCTCGCTGCGGTCGGCCGGCTGGGCCAGCAGGGTCAGGGGCACTGCGCCGAGGCACAGCAAGGTGGTCAATCTTCGCATTGCGCATCTTCCCAGCCGGGTATCAGTCTTCCCTTGGCGTCGAATCGGTAACGACGCTCATCCCATCCCTGGCCGAACAGGCTCAGGACCCGGTTGTAGTAGCCACTGGCGGGCGCTGCCGCCAGCCGCTGGCGCTGCTGCTGCAGGCCCTCTTTCTGATTCAGCGCCGCCAGCAGCGGCAACAGGGCCGCAGAAAAGCCCACCGGGCCCTTGCCACTGCCTTCACCGCTGTCGACATTGACCGTTTCCGGTGGCACGCCTTGCTTGAGGGTCAAATCGACCATGGGCCGATAGCGTTCAACCAGCGCCTTGCGGCCGCTGGCGGCGGGGTCGAGCATGCCCAGCCACAGGTAGACGCGGATGGCATCGTAACTGCCCTTGGCGCCGTTGACCGGGTCGCTGATCAAGGTGCCGTCCTCGCGCACCGCCAACCAGTCGGGCGCCAGGCCCTTTGGCGCGCTGTGCAGCAACAGTTTGCGGCTGTTATCGGCCAGTTCTGCCCAGAGCGGCGCCAGTTCGGCAAAGCGGTCCAGCACCTGGGGCGGCAGATAGCTGGTGTTCAGCCGAGTGCCCTTGACGCCGACAAAGCCCCGGTCGCCCGGCAGCAGCATCACCCCCACGCCCGGCAGTGGTCGCAGGGTCTGCGCAGCCACCCGCCAGAGCACCTCGATGGCCAGCTCGCGATACTCGGCCACCGCCCACAGGCGCCCGGCCTCCAGCAGGCTGTAGGCCAGCCACAGGTCGGCATCGCTGGCATTGTTGCTGTCCAGCACGCGCCACTTGCCGTGTTCGTCCTGGCCCCACTTCCAGGCCGGCAGCTGCTTGCTCAGGTTGCCACCGGCGAGGTTGTTCTCGGTCCAGCTGAGCAACTGGCGAAAGCGCTCGTGGTCATTGGCCACCAGGGCGAAGAACAGGCCATAGGTCTGCCCTTCGGAGGTACTGATGCGGCCTTGGGCCGGGTCGATCACCCGGCCGTCGGCACTGACCAGCTCCGCCTTGAACTGCTCCCACGCCGGCCAGCAACTGGCGGCTGCCACAGACGCGCACAGCCACAGCGCGCCTCCCAGCAGCCATTTGGAGCCCATCATTCCTTGCCCTCGGCCAGGCGACGACGCGCCACCCAGGCCAGCAGGCGCCAGGCCACGATGCCCAGCAGCACGATGCTCAGCACCGCACCCAGGGCCAGCAGCACCGGATGATAGGAGAGCTGCACCCAGAGCATCATCCACCAGGGCAGGCGACCGACGAAGTAGGTGTCGCCCACGTAGTGGCTGCTGACGCCGCTGCTGCGGATCAGGCTGATGGAGCCGCGAATATGGTCGTTGAGCTTGCCGGGGTCGGTCAGGGCCTGGCGCAACAGCGTGTAGTCGCCACTGTCGCTGGCCAGCAGGGCTACGATGCTGCGCTGCGCGTGGTACGGCGACTGCATGCCGGTGATCGCCGCTATCGGCGCCCGCGCCACCACGTCCACCTGGCTGGCCGGCGCGTTGCCCGCGCCTTCGCGCAGGCGTTGGGCGCTGCTCGCCTCCAGCGGCCAAGGTGAGCGCGCCTGGCGCAGCCAGTCGCGGGAACGGTCCAGCAACAGGTTCAGGGCGCGCCCTTCGGCACCGCGCAGGTCATCGGGCAACGGCCCCAGCACCAGCAGGTCGGCGTCGACCTTGGCCGCCGTCGCCCAGTCATCGGACAGTTGCAGACCCAGTGCCGGATAGCCGATGCGTGAGGCCATGCCGGCGACCAGGTCGAGCATGGTGCCCAGTTGCAGTTCGTCAGGCTTGGCCGGCATCAGCAGCAGTGTTTGCGACAAGTCGGCCATGCGGCTGAACGGGAAGGCACTGCGGGCGAACGCGCGCAGGTCGGGCATGGCGATGTAGTGGTGGAAGCCCGACAGGTCGATGGTCGAGTTCTCGTCGATGGCCGCCTGCACGTCCGCCGGCAGGTAGGTCTGGCACTGCCCGTTCTGGGCATTGCCGACCTTGCTGGCGAAGCTGAAGTCGTAGCGCAGCTTGTTGCGGTCATCGACCTTCAGCGCCGGCACCAGGATCTTGTCGGACAGCGTCGAGGTGTCGGCCGAGAATACCCGGGTGCGCAGTTGCTGCAGGGCCGCACCCATGCCGTCGGAACCTGGCAGGGGAATGCTGCCGACGAAGTGGTCGTTCAGGCGGATGGTCAGACGCGACTCATCGGTGACCACCGGTGGCGTATAGCGATACAGGGTTTGCAGGGCCACGCCTTGGTTGCGCCAGACGAACAGGTCAGGCGGCAGGTTCAGCGACAGTTCGATCGGTTGCGGCCGCAGGCCGTTGACCTGCAACTGCCCCGGGTAGTCGAGCAGTTCGGCGAACCGTACCGGGCGGTCGGTGCGCACCCAGTTCGGCGCATCGTACGGCACGCGTGGCTTGAGCTCCTTCACCTCCTGTACCGCCACCCGCGAGCCACGGAACAGGTCGGTGCCCACGGCCAGGGCCGAGGCCGCCTTGACCAGGTCATCCTCATTGCGCCCCAGCACCAGCAGCACTTTGCTGTAGCGATTGTCCGGGTGGGTGATCTGCTGGATCACCGGCCCGTCCACCGGCGGGAATCGCTCGGGGTCGGCAAGAAAGGCCGGGCGCCGGTCGTTGGTGGCAAAGACAATGCTCGGCAGCGGTTGCAGGCGGGTCTGCGCCGGCAGCTGGTTGTAGAGCACCGGGAAAGTCGCCAGGCGCCATTTCGCCTTGCTGCCGAAGTAGGAGGCCAGGATGGCCGCAGCCTTCTGCTCACCAAGCCCCGGGCTGCCGGCGAAGACCATGGGGATACTCAATGGGTCGGTGTCGCGCGCATCGAAATACGGCAGCGGGAAATACGCCAGGTCGTTGTCGGTGACCAGCGCCTGTTCATCGACACGGATCACGCTTTTGCGGCTGACGTTCAGCCACAGCGAACTGTGCGCAGGGTCCTCGCAGATATCGGTGTAGTGACCGACGAACTCCACGCGCACGCGGTTGAAGTCCTGCACCAGCTTCGGATTGAGGGCCATGCGCTGCTGACGCGACTGGCCGATATCGTCGGCGCTGATCGGCACCACGCCCATCAACTCGTCGTTGAGGTACACCCGCAGGTGCGACAGGCGCGGCACCAGGGCCGGCGACGGGGTGAAGTTCAGTTCCAGCTCGACGCTGCTGGCCAATCGGTCGCGGCGCAGGCTGAACTCGATCTGATCGCTGTTGCGCACGCCCATCAACAGGCTGTCGCTGCCACGTCCCAGGCTTTCGAAGGTGTGCGCACGCAACCAGTGGGGCACCTGTGGTGCGGCGTCGGGGGTCACGGGCTGCTCCTGGGCAGCCAGCGAGAATGGCAGGCCCATGGCAGCCATCAGCAGGGTCAGGGTCCAGGAAGACAGGAACGAACGCTTCATGTCGTGCTCTTCATTGAGTCAGGGGGAATGGGACGCGGCATCCGCGGGAAGAAGCTGAGCAACCACCGCGTTGCGACAATGAGCGGCTGTGCCGGCAGGCGCACCCAGGCCGGGGCATACTCGATGACCCGGTAGTAGCCCATGGCGCCCAGCGCCAGCACATCGAAGAAACTGCGCAGGGGACGATCCGGCACATGGCTGTCGCTCCAGCCGAGCCAGTTGTCGGCCCGGGCGAAGGTGCACTGCACATAATCGATGCGTTGTTGCAGGGTCAGGTCCGCCAGGCTGATGCCCACCTGGCGATCGACTGTGCGCATGACTCTGCCTGGGAACACGAACTCGCGCCCTGCCCGCTCCAGCAGCAACAGCACCTGGCTGTCCGGTTCAAGTACGCGGGGGGTTTGCAGTTCGATCCCGGCGCCGCCGTCGGAGTAGTCATAGAGCAGGCCCGGGTACAGGTGCCCGTTAGGCAGGCGCACGGCCGCCGGCAACTTCGCCGGCACACGATGGAAGCGCCGGACCTGACGCACCTCGGCCGCCACCGCCAGGGCCGCGCCGATCAACAGCAGGTTGTAGATCACCCACAACGCGCTGACGATCACCGTGCCGTATTCGTTGCTCGGCCCGTAGGAGAAACGCCATACCGCAAACGCCAGGCCCAGCACGTTGAGCGCGGCGAGCACCAGGTAGGGCCGGGCGATGCGCCAGTCGAGCCGGTCGCTGTCGTTCATGCCGCCCTTGACGGTCACGTCGAAGGCGCCGCGCTTGGGCGAGAACAGCGCCACCAGGGTCGGACGCATGATGTACCAGGCCAGCACCGACTCGTAGACCTCGCCCCAGAACGTCTGCCGATACGGCCCCTGGACCCGCGAGTTGACCAGGCTGGCATGCAGCATGTGCGGCAGCACATAGAGCAACAACAGCACCGCCGGGGCATAGATCACATAGGCGTGCAGAAACAGGAAGGCCAGTGGCGCGGTGAGGAAGATCAGCCGTGGCAGGCCGGAGAGGAAGTGCAGCATGGCGTTGGCGTAGCACAGCCGCTGGAACAGGCTCAGGCCCTTGCCCAGCAACGGGTTGTCCAGGCGAAAGATCTGCACCATGCCCCGCGCCCAGCGGATGCGCTGGCGCACGTGGGCGGCCAGGCTGTCGGTGGCAAGACCCGCCGCCAGCGGGATACGCATGTACGCCGAGTTCCAGCCGGCACGGTGCAGGCGCAAGGCGGTGTGGGCATCCTCGGTGACGGTCTGGGTGGCAAAGCCATTGATGTCGTCCAGGGCCGCACGGCGCAACACCGCGCACGAGCCGCAGAAGAAGGTGGCGTTCCACAGGTCGTTGCCGTCCTGGATCAAGCCGTAGAACAACTCGCCTTCGTTGGGCTTGCGGCGGAACGAGCCCAGGTTGTGCTCGAACGGATCGGCGGAGAAGAAGTGGTGCGGCGTCTGCACCAGGGCCATTTTCGGGTCCTGTAGGAACCAGCCGACGGTCAGTTGCAAGAAGGCCCGCACCGGAATGTGGTCACAGTCGAACACCGCGACCAGCTCCCCGGTCAGGCGCTCCAGCGCATGGTTCAGGTTGCCGGCCTTGGCGCCGCGGTTGTCATGGCGGTCGATGTAGCCGACCCCGACCTCCCTGGCGAAGGCACGGAACGACGGGCGGGCACCGTCATCGAGGATGTACACCTTGAGCTTGTCCTGCGGCCAGTCCAGGCCCAGGGCGGCCATGACCGTGGTGCGCACCACCGACAGGTCTTCGTTGTAGGTCGGGATCACCAGGTCGACCGTCGGCCACAGGCGCCGGTCCTCGGGCAGTGCCAGCACCGGCCGGCGCAAGGGCCAGACGCTCTGCACGAAGCTCAGGATCAGCACCAGCCAGGAATAGGTCTCGGCCAGCAGCAGGATCATGCCCAGCACCAGGTCCAGGTCATTGGCCCAGTGCAGCGTGGACGTATAGCGCCACCACAGGTAGCGGCAGGAGATGGTGATCGACAGGATGATCATCATCAGCGTAGGGAATCGCCCGGGCATGTAGCGCATCAGCATCGCCATGGCCCCCAGGGTCAGGACGAACACCAGCTGGGCGTAGAGGTTGAACGGCGAGGTGATGCACGCCAGCGCGATGAGCAGCCCCACCACCGCCAGGGTCCAGTAGAACAGGCGCTGGCCTACCGAACCACTGGCCTTGATCCGTTGCTGGGTCTGCGCCAGGGCATCGCTATGGCCAATGCGGCGCGGCAAGTTGCGCATCAGTCGAACCAGCGGCTGGCGTATCCCTTGCACCAGGGCGACGGTTGCGCGGCCCAGGCGCCGTAGCCAGGCAACGCCGCGCCCACGCTTGAGGTCGGCACCCCGTGCCGGGCGCGCCGGCTTGAGCAGCAACAGCCAGAGCGTCTGCACCAGGCCACGCAACGGGTCGCCCAGGCTCGGCCGCTTGTTGGCCAGTTGCGGGTAGTACTGCCGCCAGTTGCGCAGCAGGCGTTGCCACTGCGGCGAGTCCAGGCGCAGGAACACCCAGGCCAGGACGGCGCCCAGGCTGAGCACCGCCGCCGTGAACGGACGGGCCCCACGCTGGCGATAGGTGCGATAGTGGTTCATCAGCCCTGCGCCCCCTGTGCCAGCAGCCAGGTGGCCAGGCTGCGCACGTCATGGGTGGCGAGCGAGTCTGGCGCGTAGTGGCCCACCGGACTCTTCCAGGCCAGGGCGCAGGCCATTGCCTCGTCGCGGTGGATCACCAGGGGAATCAGATGGGGCTGGCGCTCGCCCCAGAGCAGCAGCAGGTCGCGTTGCAGCTGGCTGATCGGGTCGAAACGGTTGACCAGCAGGTAGTCCTCGCCCGCCCCTTCGGTGCTCAGCAACGCATGGCAGGCGGCGTCGGCCTCCAGGACCCGGATCCGTGTCACCGGCTCAGGCAACAGCGGTACGCCCGGTTGCGCGCCCGGCAAGCTGGCAGGCATGTCCAGCAGTATCCAGTCGAAGTGCGCCTGCAGCTGTTGCAGGCGCTGCGTCCACTCATGCGATCGGGCCTGCTGGCGTTGCTCCAGCGCGGTCAGTGCGCCGGCCTCAAGTCGCCCGAACGGCAACAGGTACAAGCCCTCCACCACCTCAAGCAAGGCTTCGCTCCAGCCCCCCTCGGCGTCCTGGTCGGCAGTGGCCCAGCCCTGGGTCGCGTCCAGGGCCAGGTTGCAGTGCAGGCGCAGCAGGTTGCGAGGGTGCAGGTCCAGCATCAGTACGCGTTGCTGCAGCCCGTGCAAGGCAAAGCCCAGTGCGGCGACCATCGAGGTGGTGCCCACACCACCGCGCAGGCCGCTCAGTGCCACTACCGTCATACTTGGGGCGCCTTGTCGTCGGGCTGGGTCCGGGCCGGGCTGCTGCCGTTCGACCAGCCCTCGCTTTCGGCCAGCAACGGCCAGCGCCGGCACGCGGCCAGCAACTCGCCCTCGCGGCTGATGTCCTGGTACGGCATGTCCTCTTCGCCCAGGCGTTGCTTGAGCCGGGCAATGTCATCACTGCGTTGTCTACGGTCGTCCTGGGCCATATCGCCTCCTCGTCCTCTTCACTCGGGATACAGCATCCATTGCGTCTGCCCCTTGATGCGCACATAGGGTCTGCCCTGGTACTCGACCACCGCCGAATCGGAGTTCTCCGAAACGGCGGCCGTGGTCGGCAGGTCATGGGTCAGCGCCGCCAGGTCCAGCGGGCCGCCCTGCTGGGCATACAACCGGGCAATCAGCTCGGAGATCGCCAGGTAGCTGGAAGGCTCGCTGACGTGCCGTGGCCCTTGCTGGTCGTTCTCGCCCATGTTGATCAGCTTGATCGCCGCCGGCACATGGGTGATGGAGCGTGACGGGATCTCGCGCATGCCGGAAATCTGCATGCGGTCGCCGTGCACCGCCGCGCCATGTTCAGGCACCATCACCAGCACCACCCGCCGGCCGCTCTGCTGGATCATGTCGATGAACTGGTCGATGTCGCCGAGGAAGTTCTTCGCCCGCTCCTGGAAGGAGGCACGCCGGGTGCTGCCATCGGCATTGGTGATGCGGTTGCCGTCATGCAGGGTGATGGTGTTGTAGAACAGCGACACCGCCGGTTTCTGCTCCTTGAGCCGATGACTCCACCAGGCCTGCAGCACATCGTGGTCACGGGCGATGTTGGCGCCGTCGTACGACTTCAGTGCGGTGGGGAAATCGTCACTGCTCACCAGCGGCGCAGGCAGGTGCTGACCGGCCAGGAAGGTCATGTACTTGCGGGTGATCGGGCCGTTGTGGTTGAGCATCAGCTCGGGGCTGTAGCCCAGCTTGGCGAGGTTGTCGAACAACATGCACTGCGCATTCGCCGGCTCGTACAGCTGGATGTGATGCGGCTGCCCACAACTGGCGCGCAGCATGCGGATGGCAGCCGGGCCGCTGTAGGACGTGGCCGAATTGAAACGATCGAACACCACGTTCATGCGGCGGAACAGGGCGTTGTCACGCATCCCGGCGTCTTCCAGGTCGTCCCAGGCCAGCGAGCAGACGTTGAGCACCAACAGGTCGAAGGGCTCGGCCGTGGTGTTACGCTCGGGGAAGCGGGTGCTCTTGCCGGCCTGCTCGCGGTAGAACTGCTCAAGCCAGGCGTCGATCGCCTTGCTCTCGGCCACCGGGCTGCTGGCGCCCTGGGTCGTGCCGGTTTCACCGGCAACCGACTGCGCAGGTGCGCTGATCGCCGGCAAGGCGCCGGCCAGGTACACCCACAGCAGCAAGGCGACGCTGACCAGGGTCAGGCGCACCCAGGGCGCAATGAACAGGTACAGCAGGCCCACGGCGAAGAGCACGCCCAGTACATCCCAGTTGACGAAACGCCCGAGCAGGTCGATGACGTAGTCGACGGAAAACGCCAGCACTTCGGACTGCTCGAACAACCGGCGGATCGGCGGATACCAGGTGTCCTTGTAGAGCAGCGCGGCGCCCAGCACCACCGTCACGGCCTGGCGAATGCGCGGCAGCCATAGCCCTGGCAGGGGCAGCAGGATGCCGGCGGCGAGCAACAGGTTGAGCAGGGCATTGAAGTCCAGCAGGCCCATCCACAACAAAACGAATTTGGCCAGGAAGTACAGGTTCCACAGCCCGAGCTCCGGCCATCGTGTTACTGGCGCCGCGGCCACCGCATCAGTCATGGACGCCCTCCTTCCCGGCATCATGATTGATCCGTACACCCCGGGCGATGAGGTGACGCGGCGGCAGGCGACGATCGAGCCAGGTGGCCAGACGTCGCCCCCACAGGAACAGGACAATGGCCAGCGGTGCCGTCAGCAAGACGGTCAGGCCAATGACCCACAGCAGTTCGTCATAGGTCATGGGCGTGACTCCAGCGATTGCAGGGAAACTTTCTTGGGTTGCAGCGGCCGGAAGGCCTCGGTGTCCGGCTGCGCGTCCACCGCGTCCAGCCCCCGGGTATCCACCAGTGCCACGGCATCGGACTGGAACGCTGCCGTGGGCAGGATCTGCGACGGCAGTACGCTTTCGTACCCCGCGATCACATCTTCCCAGGGCAGGCGGAACACATTGCGCAGCGCAGCCTCGACCAGCGAGGGGCTGCAAGCGAACAGAAACAAGTACGGGACATCATCGGCCAGGCAGGCAACGTCGCCGTAACGACGCAACTGCAACTGCTGCATCACGGCAACAGGGCTCAACGTCGACAAAGGTTGCAGGCGCAGCAACTGGTGGCGAACCTCGGTGCCGACGGTGTTGTCGGCCATCTTCTTCACCGCGGCGGCGAAGGCCCGTGGCGACAGGCTGCCACGCACCTCAAGGGGGCGCAGGCGGGCCAGCAGGGCCGAGGGTTCGGCGGCCAGCGGACGCTGCCAGCGTTGCCCCTGGATGCCGCGCATCAAGGTCAGAAAACGCAGGAAGGGCGTGCCGTGGGGCACGATCAGGTTGGCGCCGCTGGCCAGCAGCAGTTGCTCTTCATGCTGACGCAGCCCCTGCAGCATTTCGCGCACCACCAGTTTGACCGCGCGGCCGCAATGGCTGCGCAACTGATACAGGCGCGTGGCGAGTGCGTTGACCTCGTCCGTACCGCTCAAGGCGAAGATCACGGTCGCCGCCTGGGCATCCATCCCCCGCTCCAGCAGCGCATCCGGGTCGTCGAACAGCTGCCACTGGGCGGTAGGGGACGCTTCGCCGCCGAGCACCACGGTCTGCGCCAGCACCTGACGTTGATCGTTTGCGGTGGGCGCCGTACGTTCTTCATCGGGAAGCGGCGACACCCGGAATCCCCTGCCCTCGTCGAGCAGCAGGAGGTCATGCGGCCCGTTCACGCCCGCCTCGTTGCTCCAGAAATGCACCAGCAAATGCCGAGCGCCCTGGGCGATGTAGACCTGGGCCAGGCCGGAAATATTGTCGTTGTGACGCACCAGGATATCGAGCAAGGCCGGCGGCGGTGAGTCGCCCACCACCAGCAGGGTACTGCCCACCGAACGCAGCCAGTCCTGGGCACGGGCACACCACAGCGCCAGGTCATCGGCCACCAGCTCGTCCCAGCCCTTGTGCGGCACCCGCACCAGCCACAACGCCCCTTCCCCGCCGCGCACCCGCGGCACGTCATGGCGCAGTGCCTGAATCAGGCGTTTGGTGGACATCGACGGCAGGTCGAACAGGGTCAGGTGCCCCGGGCCGCGATCATCGGCAATGCCCTTGAGCAAATCGCGCGAGGCGCCGGTCGCATTGACCAGCAACGCTCGCGCCGACGCCGGCAGCCCCGTCAGCAGTTGCGTGCACAACCGGTCCGCGGTATCCGGCGATTCGCAGGCTAGCCAGTAAAGACCGCCGATGCGCATTTCAACTTGTCTGTCGGGTAGGCCGGGCAATACCGGCGTCGACACATGCAATGGCTACCTCCATGGGGCACGGGTGTTTCAGTCCATAAGTCCGGCGTACGGGCAATTTCAGTGCGCGCAGTGCTCGCCAGGCGTCTGTCCCGGGTGCCGGGATCTATAAAGTTGAACGAGCCTTCAGCAAAGAACTCTAGACCCGTTTGCTCAGGTCGTAGGATGTTTGCTCGGCAACGGGAAAAAATCCGATACGGCTGCACACCCTGTCGCACAGGGTGTGCAGTACGTGACTAGCGAAGCTTGCTTGCTTTCCAACGACGCACCACCAGTTTCTCGAGCTCAACCGCGAAGAAAACCAGTACGCCAATACCCAACGCCACCATCCAGTTGCTCAATGGCAAGGGCACCGTGTGGAACGCCGTTTGCATGAAGGGCGCGTAGGATATCAGGCACTGCAGCAAGATCAAGCCAAGCGTGACCGTCAGCAATGCGCCGTTACGTAGCAGCGCCATGTTCAGCGAGAACCGGTCCTGCAGCCGGCAGTTGAACAAATAGGCCCATTGTGCGGTGACCAGGGTGTGCAGGATCATCGTGCGGATATGGTCGGTGTCCTGGCCATCGGCGACCATCCAGGCCTCGAGTGCAAAGGCCGCCGCCGTCAGTAGCGCGCCCACGAACAGCACGCGCCACACCGCATAGGCATTGAGGATCGACTCCCCCGCTTTCCTCGGCGAGCGGCGCATCATCCCGGGCTCGCCCGGTTCGAACGCCAGGGCGAAGGACAAGGTGGTGGAGGTGGCCATGTTCATCCACAGGATCTGCAACGGCGACAGCGGCACCACTGCACCGACCAGCAGGGCCATGACGATCAGCAGCCCCTGGGCCATGTTGGTCGGCAGGATGAACAGCACCGTCTTCTTCAGGTTGTCATAGACCCGACGCCCCTCGCGCACGGCATTGGCGATGGTGGAGAAGTTGTCGTCGGTCAGCACCATGTCGGCGGCTTCCTTGGTCACCTCGGTGCCCTTGATGCCCATGGCGATACCGACATCGGCCTGCTTCAGCGCCGGGGCGTCGTTGACGCCGTCACCGGTCATGCCCACCACCTGCCCGTTGGCCTGCAGCGCACGCACCAGGCGTAACTTGTGCTCAGGGCTGGTACGGGCGAACACCGAGTACTGCATGGCCAGCGACTTGAGCGTTGCGTCGTCGGTCTGCTCCAGTTCCTGGCCGGTCATGGCCCGCAGGTCGTTGCCCATGCCCAGCATGCGGGCGATGGCGACGGCGGTGTCCGGGTGGTCACCGGTGATCATCTTGACTTCGATACCCGCCTGCTTGCACAGGGCGATCGCCTCGATCGCCTCGGGGCGCGGCGGGTCCATCAGCCCGGCCACGCCGAGAAAGACCATGCCCTGGCGCACATGCGGATGATCGATTTGCTCGCCCACACCGGTTGCCGGGCGGTACGCGGCCGCCAGCATGCGCAGGCCCTGTTCGGCAATATGGCCCATCTCGCGTTCCCAGTAGGCACGATCCAGCGGCTCGGGGCCGTCTGCACCCAGTTGCTGCTCACACAGGTCCAGCAACACGTCCGGGGCGCCCTTGAGGTAGATCAGGCTTTCTCCCTCCACCTCGCAACGACGGGCCATGTACTTGTAGGCCGAGTCGAAGGGAATCTTGCCCAGGCGCTGCACGTCCACCGGCGCCAGGTCGGCCTTGCGCGCCAGCACCTTGAGCGCGCCTTCGGTAGGGCCGCCGATCACGCTCCAGCGCCCCTGCTCATCGCGTTGCAGGCTACTGTCGTTGCAGATGTCCACGGCACGGATAAAGGCCACCAGGCCCGGGTGCGCCGCCCAGTCCAGCGCCTCGGTCGCGCCGGCCAGGGTGATACGCCCCCGTGGCTCGTAGCTCTGCCCGCCCACGCCATAGAACCTGTTGGCGGTGAGCACCTGCTTCACCGTCATTTCGTTCATGGTCAGGGTGCCGGTCTTGTCCGAGCAGATCACATTCATGGCGCCCAGGGTTTCCACGGTGGGCAGCTTGCGGATGATCGCCTGGTTGCGCGCCATGCGCTGCACGCCCAGGGAGAGGATGATCGACACGATCGCCGGCAGCCCCTCGGGCACCGCTGCCACGGCCAGGCTGATCAACGACAGCGACAGCTCGCCCAGCGCATAGTCGTGCCAGAAAAAACCGATGATGAACAACAGCACCATCATGCCGATGATCAATTGGAAAATGCGCTTGCCCAGCTGGGCAATCTGCCGAAGCAGGGGCGTTTCGGTTTCATCCACCGTGGCGATCATGCGGTTGATCTTGCCCAGTTCCGTGGCGGTGCCGGTCTCGATCACTACGCCCTTGGCGTTGCCGGCACTGACACTGGTGCCCGAGAAGGCCAGGTTGGTACGGTCGGCCAGCTGCACTTCATGGTCCAGGGCTTCGGTCTGCTTGGCGACGGTCAGCGACTCGCCGGTGAGCATGGACTCTTCCACCTGCAGCTGATGCACCTGGAACAGGCGCACATCGGCCGGAACCTTGTCGCCGGGACGCAACACCACGATATCGCCCGGCACAAGCTCGCGGGCATCGATCTCAAGCTTCTGGCCGTCACGCACCACATGGGCGGTGTTACTGAGCATGCCGCGCAGGGCCGCCAGGGACTTCTCGGCCTTGTTCTCCTGGAAGAAGCCGATGGCCGCATTGATCAGCGCTACCGTGAGGATGACCAGGGTATCGGTCCAGTGCCCCATCATCGCCGTGGCCAGGGCGGCGGCCAGCAGAATGTAGATAAGCACATCGTTGAAGTGGCGGGCGAAGCGCAACCAGATCGGGTCCACGGCCTTGGCGGGCAAGGCGTTGGGCCCCAGTCGCAGCAGTCGCGCCCTGGCCTCCTGGGGGGCAAGGCCGGACTCGCTGGTCTGCAGGTCAGTCATGGTTTGCTGCGGGCTTTTTCGATACCAGGGCGCTGCACTACGTGTTTGCGGTTGCATTGATCCCATACCGTCCTCCCGGCGTTCGTCCTGAAGTGGAGGGTCAAGCAGCGATGTACGCTGGGTTGAAAAGCACACACCCGTTTTTTTGCGCCGAACTTCGCTCTCCAACCCGGTCCAATAGCGTTGATGGGCTATTTTTGCTTCCGTGCAGGTGCCCGTGATTGATTCAGATCAGCAGTGCGGGTGTAAAAAATATCTGCCGGGCGTCAATGCCGCTTACTATTAGGGAAGTAGAACGGCGCTAACCCATTGATTTGTTAAATGGCCGCTTCAGAACTCGATGAAAAGTAAAGCTTGATGCGAAAACTCCTGTTAAGCGCCCTGGCGCTGGTGGTCATTGCCGCGCTCTGCGGCTATGGGTTCTGGACCGAGCAACGGCCGGCCGGGCATTACCTGTCGGACCTGCGGATCGAGCTGGCCCTGAGCGAAGGCGTCCCCGGCGAACAGGGCAACCTGCTGGGGGTCGAGCCGCTGCTGTTTCCCGGTGACTACCAGAACCTGCACCGCCTGCACCGCAAGCTGGCTGCCTATCTCGAACAGGCTCGCGCCCAGGGCCTGGTCAATGCCCGCACCATCGTCATCCTGCCCGAGCACATCGGCACCTGGCTCTGGGCCCGGGGCGAAAAGAACGAGCTGTACCAGGTCACCCAGCGCCGTGACGCCTGGCAATGGCTGGAGTTGAGCAACCCGATCAGCTATGGGCTGGCCATGCTCGGTGCCGAGGGTGATGACTGGCGCGCCGATGCCCACCTGCGCATGAAGGCGCAACAGATGGCCAGCGACTACCAGCAGTTGTTCGGTGGCCTGGCCAGGGAGTTCGGCATCACCCTGGTGGCGGGCTCCATTGTCCTGCCCTCCCCCTATGTCGAGCGCGGTACCCTGCGGGTCGGCTCCGGGGCGCTGTACAACAGCAGCCTGGTGTTTGCCGGGGACGGCTCGGTGCTCGGCCAGCCCCTGCGCCAGCAGCACCCGGACAGTGAGATGCGGCGCTTCATCGACAGCGGTATCGACCAGCCCCTGCAAGTACTGCAAACGCCAGCCGGACGCCTGGGCGTACTGATCGGCAGCGACAGCTGGTACCCCAGCAACCAGCAACAGCTGGCCAACCAGCGGGTGCAGTTCATTGCCAACCCCGCGTTCCTGGGCGGCAAGGGCAGCTGGAATGGCCCCTGGCGTGGCAACCGTCATCAGCCCCTGGCGGCCGGGCTGGCCTTCAAACCCGGTGAAGTCAGCGAGGCCCGGGCCTGGCAGCAACTGACCCTGAACGCCAACCCCGCCGGCACGAGCAGCATGAGCGTGTTCCTGCACGGACGCTTCTGGGATGTGGCCGCCGAAGGCCAGGGCTTTGCCAACCGCGCCGGCCTCAACCTCAGCGGCAACAGCGCCCATGGCGCACGCCTGCTCAACCTGTGGCTGTAGGTTCGTCCATGCCCCGTCCAAGGATGCGCCTGGGTGACCTGTCCGTCGGTTTCATCCAGAACATGGAAGAGGCCTTGCAGCAACGCGGCATCGACCCGACCCCGCTGCTGGAGCGCTATGGCCTGCACGAGGCGCGCCTGGCCGAAGCCGGTGCGCGCTTGTCCATCCCTCGCTACATGCACCTGGGCCATGCCGCCATCGAACTGGCCGGTGACCCGGCCCTGGGCCTGCACATGGGCCGCATCAGCCGCCTGAGCCAGGCCGGGCTTGCCGGTGTCACCGCGGCCCAGGCGCCGACCGTGGGCGAAGCGGCGCGCACCCTGCTGCGCTTCGAGCCGTTGTACGCGGCCAACTACCGCGGCCATTCAAGCTTTCATGAAGACGCCAGCGGCGCCTGGCTGCGCTTCTACTCCATCAGCCCGTACAACGCCTACAACCGCTTTGTGGTGGATTCGCTGCTGTCCGGCTGGCTGGCCCAGCTCTCACGGCTGGCCGGCGTGGCGCTGATGGCAGAACGGGTGGAGATTGAATTCGAGGCGCCCGCCTACGCCGCGCACTACCAGGCGCTGTGCAGCAACCCGGTGCACTTCGGCGCCCAGGCCAACCAGCTGCGCCTGAGCCGCGCCAACCTGATGCTGCGAAACCCGGACCATTGTCCAGGCACCTGGCAGCACCTGCTGAACCTGTGTGAAGCGGAACTGGAACAGCGCACACGCATCCGCAGCCTGGGCGAGCGCATCGCCCACTTGCTGGGACCATTGCTCAATGGCGGACGGGAACCGGATCTGGAGGAAGTGGCGCGGCACCTGCAACTGCCGACCTGGACCTTGCGGCGCAAGCTGGCCGAGGAAGGCACGCAGTTTCGCGCCATCCTCAACGATACCCGCCGCGACCTGGCCATGACCTACATCCGGGACACCGAACTGGCCTTCGGCGAGATCGCCTACCTGCTGGGATTTGCCTCGGCCGAAGCCTTCCAGCGCGCATTCAAGCGCTGGAACAGCATGACCCCGGGGGAATTTCGCCGCAGCCAGCGACTTGGCGGCTGAACTACAGCTCGGTGGCGTCGTCGGCAGGCTCGGGAGGATCAAGCTCCAACGCCAGTAGTTCGAGTAGTTCTTCTTGATAGTCGTCCATCGTCTGCTCCGTCGTTTCTCGTTCATGTCTTGGATTCATCAACAAGCCTAAAGTGCCGTGATGAAAGAAAAATGACAATGACGCGTATCAACTTAACGTAGCAGCGAATGGCGTGTTTTTCCGCCCTTACAGCGGCGCCTGGTCCGTATTGCCGACAGGTGCCGCCGGGGCGGCGGTCGGTTGTGGCTCTGCCGGCGCCGCAGCGGGCTGCTCGGCATTGATCGGCGAGGCCTCGGCAGGTGGAGGCACCGGCCTTGAGCCATTGCTGTCGTCCACCACAGGGGCCGGCGCAGCCTCGGCGGCTGGAGCCGGCTCGTTCACCGCTGGAGCAGGTGCTGGCTCGGCAGCCGCTTCGGCAGGTACCGGCGCCAGGGGGGCCGGCGCAGGTTCAGGTATGCCCAGTTCCGGCGCCGGCTTTTCCACAGGCTTTTGCGCTGTGCTCTTTTGCTTCTGCTCCTTGGGCAGGAAGCTCTCGACCAGGGCGAAATAGCGCTCATAGAACTTGGCCGAGGTCACCGTCTCGCTGGCCACCTTGACCATGGAATCGTCGGTGGAGCCGATCGGCATCGACAGCGAGCCCAGCACCCCTACCCCGACACTGGCCGAGGTATTGGACTTTTTCAGCGCATAACGGTCCTGCAGAGCGTTGGCGAACATGGTCGAACGCAGTTCGTCACCGCTGTCACGGGCACAGACCACGCTGAAGCTGATCTGCAGGTGCGACTCGCCGGTCTGCTGGAAACTCTTGTTGCCGCTGACCTGGCCGGCACCGCTGCTGGTGATGATGTAGCCCTGGCTGAGCAAGGCGCGACGAGCCGCTTCACAGGTGCCCGCTTCGCTCACCGGAAAACTGCGCGAGTAGGTGCCCGAGTCGTCGAAATTCTCGTGTTCGTAGATGGCAGCTTTCTTCGAAGAACAGCCGGAAACACCCGCCAGCACCAGGGCCAGCCCGAGCGCACTGAAGACGGTCGACTTTGACATTGCAAATCCTGAGTAAAACGTTCTGTGCCTATTGTGCAACACATCGGCGGATCTCTGGAACCGTAGCCGGGCAATCACCACGGAAAATTCACTCACAGCCCCTTAAACCCCCTTGTTTGACGGGACGACACCGCTGGTCGAAAAGTACTCAACTACCAGGAAAACGCCTCACGCACGTATCAGACATGTTCGACTTTTGCGCTGACTCGCCAGCGTCTAAGCTGGCAAGTGGCCATCAATCATTCTACAGGACGACAGGAGTCAATGCGGTGAAGAACCTTTCCGTCAAACTCAAGCTGCTGCTGGGCTTTACGCCCATTCTGGTGTTGATGGCGCTTCTCGCCCTCACCGCCATCAACAGCCTGGACACCCTGACCCGGCGCGCCGAACGCCTGGTGTCGGTCAACTACATTCTCGACAACCTCAATGAAATGCGCGCCGCGCAACTGAGCTACGAGCAAACCCGCGAGGCCACCTTTACCCGCCAGCTTAACGAGGCGCATCTCCAGGCCACCCAGCTGCTGGAAGAAAACCTGGGGCAACTGCCCGATACCGACTCCCAGCGGTTGCTCAAGGCCACCCGGGATGACCTGGGCAGTTACCTGGAGCAGTTTCGCCAACTTCAGACCGCGCCAGCCGGCAGCCCGGAGCAGGCTCGGCTCCACGACCAGTTGCTGGAGACGGTGCACAAGGGCCTGGAGGCGATCAACAACCTGATCACCCTGCAGAACCGCCAGAGCACCGAGGAGTCCAGGCACAGCCGCCTATTGATGCTCGGCCTGCTGGCGTGCGCCCTGGTCCTGGGCGCACTGATCAGCGCCCTGATCATCCACCAGGTCACCCAGCCCTTGCGCCGCGCCGTGGAGATCGCCCGGCGTATCGGTGAAGGCGACCTGACCGACACCGCCAGCGAGCCGCGCCGCGACGAGTTCGGCCAGTTGCTCCAGGCCCTGGCGCAAAGCGGTCACAACCTGCGCGACATGCTGGGCCAGGCCGGGCATGTCACCCGTCAGTTGTCCACCGCCGCCCAGGCGCTATCAACCATCACCGAACAGACCAGCGCCGGTATCAGCAGCCAGAAGGTCGAAACCGACCAGGTCGCCACGGCGATGAGCGAGATGGTCGCCACCGTGCAGGATGTGGCGCGCAACGCTGAAGAAGCCAGCGAGGCCACTCGCCAGGCCAACAGCCAGGCGAACCAGGGCAACCAGGTGGTGCAGCGGGCCCTGACCCAGATCGGGCAACTGGCCGACGACATCGGTAACTCCGCCAGCGCGGTCACTCAGCTGTCAGAAGAAAGCGAACGGATCAGCAGCGTCATGACCGTGATCAACGCCATTGCCGAGCAAACCAACCTGCTGGCGCTCAACGCCGCCATCGAAGCCGCCCGGGCGGGCGAGGCCGGGCGTGGTTTCGCGGTGGTGGCCGACGAGGTTCGCGGGCTGGCCCAGCGCACCCAGCAGTCCACGGCGCAGATCGAGGCGCTGATCGTTTCCTTGCAGCAGGGCGCACAGAAGGCTGCGGACATGATGCACAGCAGCCATCAGATGGTCGGCACCACGGTTGCACTGGCCAATGAGGCGGGTATCGAACTGCAGGCGATCACCCAGACCGTCACCGCCATCCAGGGCATGAACCTGCAGATTGCCACCGCCGCCGAACAACAGAGCGCGGTGGCCGAAGCGATCAACCGCAGCGTGCTGAGTGTTCGTGACGTGGCCGAGCGGTCATCGAGCGCCTCGCAGCAGACGGCGGCCTCCTCCGTGGAGCTGGCGCGCCTGGGCAGTGAGCTGCAACAACTGGTGGCACGCTTTCGGGTGTAGCGGCGAAAAATGTGCGGCACAAAAAAAGCGACCCTGGGGTCGCTTTTTTTGTTACATCAATATGGCGCAGCGGACGGGACTCGAACCCGCGACCCCCGGCGTGACAGGCCGGTATTCTAACCGACTGAACTACCGCTGCGTGTCGTACTGGCTTGCACCTGCTGGCAGGCACAAAAAAAGCGACCTTGAGATCGCTTGATCTGCTGCATCGAGGTGTTCATGGGACCTCGAAGCGAAGATGGCGCAGCGGACGGGACTCGAACCCGCGACCCCCGGCGTGACAGGCCGGTATTCTAACCGACTGAACTACCGCTGCGTATCGCACAGGCTTGCACCTGCTTGAAACTGGGATCTGGCCTGAAGGCTTCGGTACCTTCGGACCTCAAACCGGTCATTGACCGATCTGGAGAAAAATGGCGCGGCGGACGGGACTCGAACCCGCGACCCCCGGCGTGACAGGCCGGTATTCTAACCGACTGAACTACCGCCGCGCAGTGTGGACTATCGTCCGGTTCCTCTCAGGTGACACCTTCTTGCGAACATGTCGAACCAGGAACATCTCAGGAAGTGGTGGGTGATGACGGGATCGAACCGCCGACCCTCTGCTTGTAAGGCAGATGCTCTCCCGGCTGAGCTAATCACCCGTGTGCTTCGCTGAGGTGGCGAAATTTACGCAGGTATCGAACCTAAGTCAATACCCCCGTTGAAGTTTTTTCAAAAAGGGCAAAAAAAAGGTTCTTCACGGAATTGCGGGGGGTATGGGTTTGGGTGTTGAAGCTGCGAGCTTATCCATTCCCTGCGGCGACGCTGCCGGCCCCTTCCGCCCTTACGGCGGCCAACTTTTTTCTTGGAAAAAGTTGGCAAAACCGCCTGCTCCTACATACGGCCCTACGCTGCGCTTCGGGTCCCTTCGCTCCGGCGTCTTCCGGGGCCACGCGGCCTACGACTTGCTTCGCCAAGTCTACGGCTCGAGCTCTTCGGCTACGCCGAAGGTGCTACGCACCGGCCCCTACAGACACCTCCACTCAGCCTCCTGAAGTCGCAAAGTTACGGGCGGCGCCTGAACTGGCTTTATCTTCGAAAGTCGATTGTGCAGTGGATAATCACCACCGCAAGACAAGCTTCGCACGCGAAGCGAACACAGCGACTTGCTGTCGCTTTTGCTCTGGCTTTTACTCTGGCTTTTGCTCTGGCTTTTGCTCTGGCTTTTGCTCTGGCTTTTGCTTTTGCTTTTGCTCTTCATACGCGCAGGTTCAGACGCCGCAATCTGCGACTTCAGGAGGCCGAGTGGAGGTGTCTGGAGGGGCCGGTGCGTAGCACCTTCGGCGCAGCCGAAGAACGCGAGCCGTAGACTTGCGTAGCAAGTCGTAGTGCCGCGTGGCCCCGGAAGACGCCGCAGCGAGGGTACCCGAAGCGCAGCGTAGGGCCGTATGTAGGAGCAAGCGGTTTTGCCAACTTTTTCCAAGAAAAAAGTTGGCCGCCGTAAAGGCGGAAGGGGCCGGCAACGTCGCCGCAGGGAATGGATAATCTCGCAGCCTCAACACCCAAGCCCAAGGACCCTACCCCCCCGGAATTCCGTGAAGAACCAAAAAAAGCGCTGTTACTTGTAGATCATCTTCTTGGTCATGCCGCCGTCGACCACGAACTCCTGGCCGGTAACGAAGCCGGCATTGCGCGACAACAGCCAGGCAACCATGGCCGCCACGTCTTCCACCGTCCCTACCCTGCCCGCCGGATGCTGGGCATGATCGGACTCGGTCAACGGCTCGGCGCGACGCTGGGACGGGTCCCGGGCATCGATCCAGCCAGGACTGACGGCGTTGACGCGGATCTCCGGCCCCAGGCTCATGGCCAGGGCATGGGTGAGCGCCAAAAGGCCACCCTTGCTCGCCGCATAGGCCTCGGTATCGGGCTCCGACTGCGCGGCGCGGGTCGAGGCCAGGTTGACGATGGCCCCGCCGTGGGCGCGCAGATACGGCGCACAGTGCTTGGCCAGCAGCATCGGACCACCGAGGTTGACCGCCAGCACACGGTTCCAGTACGCAAGGCTCAGGGTTTCCAGGGTGGTGTTGTGCGGATCGGCGATGGCCGCGTTGCACACCAACGCGTCCAGACGACCGAACTGGCCGAGCACCTCGGCCACCCCGGTCTTGACCTGGGCCTCATCGGCCACGTCCATGGCGATGAACCAGGCGTTGTCACCCAGCACCTTGGCGGCCTTGGCACCGCGTACACGGTCAAGGTCGGTGAGCACCACCTGCCAGCCCTCGGCGATCAGCCAGGCGGCAATGCCCAGGCCGATCCCCCGGGCTGCACCGGTGACCAGGGCGACGCGGCCGTTATGGCTGCTGTCGTCCACCGACCAGTCGATCACAGCGCCGCCAGACCGCGGGCCAGGTCGGCCTTGAGGTCGTTGACGTCTTCCAGACCCACGGCCACGCGGATCAGGCTGTCGCGAATGCCGGCGGCCTCACGCTCCTGAGGCGACAGACGGCCGTGGGAGGTGGTACCCGGATGGGTGATGGTGGTCTTGCTGTCGCCCAGGTTGGCGGTGATCGAGATCAACCGGGTGGCGTCGATGAAGCGCCAGGCGCCCTCTTTGCCGCCCTTGACCTCGAAGCTCACCACCGCGCCGAAGCCGCTCATCTGGCGCTTGGCCAGTTCATGCTGCGGATGGCTGGCAAGGCCTGCGTAGTGAACCTTTTCGATCCCCTCCTGCTGCTCCAGCCACTCGGCCAGCGCCTGGGCGTTGGCACAGTGGGCGCGCATGCGCAGGTTGAGGGTCTCCAGACCCTTGAGGAAGATCCAGGCGTTGAACGGGCTCAGGGACGGCCCTGCGGTGCGCAGGAAACCCACTACTTCCTTCATCTGCTCGCTACGCCCGGCCACCACGCCACCCATGCAACGGCCCTGGCCGTCGATGAACTTGGTTGCCGAATGCACGACGATGTCGGCGCCCAGCTTCAGCGGCTGCTGCAGGGCCGGGGTGCTGAAGCAGTTGTCGACCACCAGCTGTGCGCCCTTGGCATGGGCGATCTCGGCCAGGGCACTGATATCCACAAGCTCGGCCAGCGGGTTGGACGGCGACTCGACGAACAGCAGCTTGGTGTTGGCCTTGATCGCCTGCTCCCAACCGGCCAGGTCGGCCAGGGGCACATAGTCGACCTGCACGCCGAAGCGCTTGAAGTACTTCTCGAACAGGCTGATGGTCGAGCCGAACACGCTCTGGGAGACCAGCACGTGGTCACCGGCGCTGCACAGCGCCATTACCGTGGAGAGGATCGCCGACATGCCGGTGGATGTGGCCACCGCCTGCTCGGCGCCTTCCAGGGCGGCGATGCGCTCTTCGAAGCCGCGAACGGTCGGGTTGGTGTAGCGCGAATAGACGTTGCCTGGCACTTCGCCGGCGAACCGTGCAGCGGCATCGGCCGCTGTACGGAACACGTAGCTGGAGGTGAAGAACAGCGGATCGCTGTGCTCACCTTCCGGCGTGCGATGCTGGCCGGCGCGTACCGCCAGCGTATCGAAAGCGACCCCTTCGAGGTCGCTGTCCAGGCGCCCGGCATCCCATTCCTGTGTCATGCCGCTGCTCCTCACTCAGTTGTTGTAGAGGTCGATGATCGCGCTGACGGCCTGGTTCTTGACCTTGGAAGCGTCGTTGCGGGCCTGCTCGATCTTGTTCAGGTAGGCTTCGTCGATGTCGCCGGTGACGTACTTGCCGTCGAACACCGCGCAATCGAAGTGCTCGATCTTGATCTTGCCACCGCCGACCGCCTCGATCAGGTCCGGCAGGTCCTGGTAGACCAGCCAGTCGGCGCCGATCAGTTCGGCGACGTCTTCGGTGCTGCGGTTGTGGGCGATCAGTTCATGGGCGCTCGGCATGTCGATGCCGTAGACGTTGGGGAAGCGTACCGCCGGGGCTGCCGAGCAGAAGTAGACGTTCTTGGCGCCGGCTTCGCGGGCCATCTGGATGATCTGCTTGCAGGTGGTGCCGCGCACGATGGAGTCGTCCACCAGCATCACGTTCTTGCCGCGGAATTCCAGTTCGATGGCGTTGAGCTTCTGGCGTACGGACTTCTTGCGCGCGGCCTGGCCGGGCATGATGAAGGTACGACCGATGTAGCGGTTCTTGACGAAACCTTCGCGGAACTTGACGCCCAGGTGGTTGGCCAGCTCCAGGGCGGCGGTACGGCTGGTGTCGGGAATCGGGATGACCACGTCGATGTCGTGGTCCGGACGCTCGCGCTGGATCTTCTCGGCCAGCTTCTCGCCCATGCGCAGGCGCGCCTTGTACACCGAAACGCCGTCGATGATCGAGTCGGGACGGGCCAGGTAGACGTGTTCGAAGATGCACGGGGTCAGTTGCGGGTTGGTCGCGCACTGACGGGTGTGCAGCTTGCCTTCCTCGGTGATGTACACCGCTTCGCCCGGGGCCAGGTCGCGGATCAGGGTGAAGCCGAGCACGTCCAGGGACACGCTCTCGGAAGCGATCATGTACTCCACGCCTTCGTCGGTGTGACGCTGGCCGAAGACGATCGGGCGGATGCCGTTGGGGTCACGGAAACCGACGATGCCGTAACCGGTGATCATCGCCACCACGGCATAACCACCGACGCAGCGGTTGTGCACGTCGGTGACCGCGGCGAACACGTCTTCCTCGGTCGGCTGCAGCTTGCCACGCACCGCCAGCTCATGGGCGAAGACGTTGAGCAGCACTTCGGAGTCGGAGCTGGTGTTGACGTGGCGCAGGTCGGACTCGTAGATCTCCTTGGCCAACTGTTCGACGTTGGTCAGGTTGCCGTTGTGCGCCAGGGTGATGCCGTACGGCGAGTTGACGTAGAACGGCTGGGCCTCGGCCGAGGTCGAGCTGCCCGCAGTCGGGTAGCGCACGTGGCCGATGCCCATGTGGCCTACCAGGCGCTGCATATGGCGCTGCTGGAACACATCACGGACCAGGCCGTTGTCCTTGCGCAGGAATAACCGGCCATCATGGCTGGTCACAATACCGGCAGCGTCCTGGCCGCGGTGCTGGAGGACGGTTAGCGCGTCATACAGCGCCTGATTGACGTTCGACTTACCGACGATACCGACGATGCCACACATGCGACGCAACCCCTACTTAATGAAACTGGACTGAACAGCGCTCAAGGCGTTTTGGGCCCGAGCAACTGATCCTTGAACGGGATATCAACCGGTGCGGTGATCCCGCTGGCTAGCCACTGACTGGAGAACCCCAGGATGAGGTTTTTCGACCAGTCAGCCACCAATAGAAATTGTGGCAGCAGGCGAGACTCCTGCCACCACGGGTCCTGTTGTACCGGCCCCAGGCTCAACAGCCCGACGGCCACGGTCACCAGCAAGCCACCACGGGCGGCGCCGAAGGCCATGCCCAGGAAGCGATCGGTCCCGGAAAGCCCGGTGACGCGAATCAGCTCGCCGATAAGAAAGTTGATCATGGCCCCCACCAGCAGGGTGGCGACGAAAAGAATGGCGCAACCGCCGATGACCCGGGCCGAAGGCGTCTGGATATAAGGTTCCAGGTACTGCGACAGCGAGCCACCGAACATCCAGGCAACGGCACCGGCAATGATCCAGGTAAGCAGCGACAAGGCCTCTTTGACGAAGCCGCGCTTGAGACTGATCAGCGAAGAAATGGCGATGATCGCGAGAATCGCCCAGTCGACCCAGGTAAAAGCCACAGTGTTGCCTGCAAACGGATAAGGCGGCGCATTTTACCAGAGCGGCGGGCTGTCGGTAAGCCGTGATTTGCCGCCCGGCACAGGCCGGGCGACGAGCAATCAGCTGCGCTCGGGCTGGAAGCGCACGATAATGCCGTTCAGCTTCTGCTGGCGGCTGATGACATCACGCAGGCGCTCGGCCTCGGCGCGCTCGATCACAGGCCCCACATACACCCGGTTCATGCCGCCGGCAGAGCGGATATAGGCGTTGTAGCCCTGGCTGCGCAAGGTTTTCTGCAGGCTGTCGGCACCGGCCCGGTTGGACAGGCTGGCCAGTTGAATCGACCAACTGACCGGCAGCCCATTGGCGTCGATCTTGCCTGGCGCGGGCTTGGCCGCGCTGACTACGGTGGCGGCCGGCTTGGCCTCCACCTTGACCTCCGGCTTGGCCGCAGGCGGTGGTGTAACCGGCTTGGCGGCCACCGCCGGCGCCGGCGCAGGGGCTGGAGCCGGAATTGCAGCGGGCGCAGGTGCAATCGGGGCGATTGGCGCGCTCGGTGCCTGGGCCGGTGCCGTCGACTGCTCGACGATCACCGGCTGCTCCTCAGGCAGCACCTGGGGCTCGGGCACCGCCACCGGCTCGACCTGAACCTGAGGCATCTGCGGTGCAGCCGGTGCCTCGGGCGCCTCGACACGCACCTGGCGCATCTCGTCTTCGCGGGAAAACAGCATCGGCAGGAAGATCACCGCCAGTGCCACCAGCACCAGCGCACCGACCATGCGTTGCTTGACCACCTTATCCAGCAAAGCCATTTGCGCCCTCCTCCGTGGCCTGCCGGTGAAGCCACTGCAGGGCTTCGCCGACACAGAAAAACGATCCGAACAGCAGGATTTCATCATCCGCCGTCGCCAGCGCACACTGAGCCTCCAGGGCCTGTGCGACGCTGGAGCAGGATTTCACATCCGCGCCCAGGTTCGCCAGCACCGCTTCAAGCTCGGCCGCCGGACGGCTGCGGGCCGTATCCAGCGGTGCGACCGCCCAGCGTTCGACCAGCGCCTGCAGGGGCTGCACCACGCCGTCCAGGTCCTTGTCGGCCAGCAGGCCGAACACCGCCAGGCGTTTGCCCTTCACCGGCCGTGCAGCCAGGCGGTGAGCCAGGTACTCGGCAGCATGAGGGTTGTGGCCGACATCCATGAGGATAGTCAGGGCCTTGCCCTGCCAGTGAAAGGTGCGACGATCCAGGCGACCGACCATCCGCGTGCCCTGCAGCGCCGCGGCGATCTGCCCGGCCTCCCAGGGCAGGTCCATCAGCAGGTAGGCCTGCAGCGCCAGGGCTGCGTTTTCCATGGGCAGGTCGAGCAGCGGCAGGTCGTGCAGTTCGACCACCTGTCCGCGGCGGTCGACACCCCGCCACTGCCAGTAGCGGTCGGTGCTGGCCAGGTCGAAATCACGCCCACGCAGGAAGAACGGGCAACCCAGCTCGCGAGCCTTGTCCAACAGCGGCTGCGGCGGGTTGAGGTCGCCGCACAGCGCCGGTTTGCCCTGACGGAAGATTCCGGCCTTTTCAAAGGCCACCGACTCACGGGTATTGCCCAGGTAGTCGGCATGATCGACACCGATGCTGGTGACCAGCGCCAGGTCGGCATCGACGATATTGACCGT
Source organism: Pseudomonas sp. NPDC090755 (assembly GCF_044769005.1). NCBI lineage: Bacteria > Pseudomonadati > Pseudomonadota > Gammaproteobacteria > Pseudomonadales > Pseudomonadaceae > Pseudomonas > Pseudomonas sp. NPDC090755. Next base: position 110,678 of record NZ_JBIVXC010000005.1, read on the forward strand.
GTCCAGGCGACCGCCCAGGCCGACTTCGAGCACCACGGCATCCAGTGCCGACTGCTTGAACAGCCAGAACGCCGCCAGGGTGCCGGCTTCGAAATAGGTCAGGGAGACGTCGCCACGGGCCGCCTCGACAGCAGCGAAGGCGTCGCACAGCTGCTGATCGGCCGCTTCTTCGCCGTCGATCTGCACCCGCTCGTTGTAACGCAGCAGGTGCGGCGAGCTGTAGACCCCGACCTTGAGGCCCTGGGCGCGCAGCAACGCAGCCACGAAGGCACAGGTGGAGCCCTTGCCGTTGGTGCCGGTCACGGTGATTACCCGTGGCGCCGGCTTGTCCAGCCCGAGCCTGGCCGCAACCTGTTGCGAACGCGCCAGGCCCATGTCGATGGCCGAGGGATGCAACTGCTCGAGATAGGCGAGCCAGTCGCCAAGGGTACGTTGGGTCATACGGTGGCAGGCGCCGGCGGAACGACGATCGGCTCGACCACGGGGGCGACGAACTTCGGCGTCGGCAGACCCATCATCTGGGCCAGCAGGTTGCCCAGGCGCTGACGCATTTCCTGGCGCGGGATGATCATGTCGATGGCACCGTGCTCCAGGAGGAACTCGCTGCGCTGGAAGCCTTCAGGCAGTTTTTCCCGTACGGTCTGCTCGATCACGCGCGGACCGGCAAAGCCGATCAGGGCTTTTGGCTCACCGACGATGACGTCGCCGAGCATCGCAAGGCTCGCGGAAACGCCACCGTAGACCGGATCGGTCAGCACCGAGATGAACGGAATGCCTTCTTCGCGCAGGCGCGCCAGCACGGCCGAGGTCTTGGCCATCTGCATCAGCGAGATCAGCGCTTCCTGCATGCGCGCACCGCCGGAGGCCGAGAAGCAGACCATCGGGCAGCGGTTCTCCAGGGCGTAGTTGGCGGCGCGGACGAAGCGCTCGCCGACGATGGCACCCATCGAACCACCCATGAAGGAGAATTCGAAGGCGCTGACCACCACCGGCATGCCCAGCAGGGTACCGCTCATGGAAATCAGGGCGTCTTTTTCACCGGTCTGCTTCTGCGCGCCGGCCAGGCGGTCCTTGTACTTCTTGCCATCGCGGAACTTCAGGCGGTCGACCGGCTCCAGGTCGGCACCCAGCTCGGCACGGCCTTCGGCGTCGAGGAAGATGTCGATGCGTGCACGTGCGCCGATGCGCATGTGGTGGTTGCACTTGGGGCAGACGTCGAGGGTCTTTTCCAGCTCCGGACGATACAGCACGGCCTCGCAGGACGGGCACTTGTGCCACAGTCCTTCGGGTACCGAGCTCTTCTTCACCTCGGAACGCATGATCGAAGGGATCAGTTTGTCTACTAACCAGTTGCTCATGCTTTCTTTCTCCAGTAACGGTGACCGGCAGGCTCGGCTGCCAGCTCACGCGTATGCCCTTGAGCTCAATACGTGTATGTCGCGATGATGAACCGGCTCCGGCGCCTGGCCTGTAGCGAGTCACCCCGATACCGCTTCATCGTCAACCTGTATGGGCGACGCCACTGGCATCGCCCGGTAATTTCGCCCGGCAATTTTGATCGACCCATGGGCGCGATCCGGCAGCAACGGGCTGCGAAAGCTATGGACGATGGCGCGCGGCCAGCCGTCACATCGGCAACAGCAGACATCATCACGCCTGCTTCACCGCCTTGATGAAGGCCTCGATCCGAGCGGCGTCCTTGATGCCCTTGGCCTGCTCCACCCCACCACTGACATCCACCGCATAGGGGCGGACCTGGGCAATGGCGGCGGCGACGTTGTCTGCCGACAGGCCACCGGCGAGGATGATCGGCTTGCTCAGCTTCTCGGGCACCAGCGACCAGTCGAAGGCCTCGCCGGTGCCGCCCGGCACGCCGGCCACATAGGTGTCGAGCAGGATACCGCGGGCACCGCTGTACAGCGTGCAGGCAGCCTCCAGGTCATCCCCGGGGCGTACCCGCAGGGCCTTGATCCAGGGCCGGTGGTAGCCTTCGCAGTCGGCCGGGGTTTCATCGCCGTGGAACTGCAACAGGTCCAGCGGTACGACCTCGAGGATTTCATTGAGTTCGCAGCGACTGGCGTTGACGAACAGGCCGACGGTGGTCACGAACGGCGGCAGCGCCCGGACGATTTCCCGCGCCTGGCGGACATCGACGGCCCGCGGGCTCTTGGCATAGAACACCAGGCCAATGGCATCGGCGCCCGCCTCGGCTGCGGCCAGCGCATCTTCGATGCGGGTAATACCGCAGATTTTGCTGCGAACGGCGCTCATGACCTGTGAACCTCAGCTGATCTGGAAAGCCCCGGATGTTAGCAAATGGCTTGCGGGTCGTCAGCCGCCAATGACTCGTAACCGGTAAGGAAGTGTGGGCCGATGTAACGCTGGGGCAGGACGAACTCGTCCTGGTACTCGACTTGCACCAGATACAGGCCGAACGGATGGGCGGTGGGCGCGCCGGTGCGCCGATCGCGGCTCTCCAGCACTTCCCGGGCCCACTCCACCGGACGCTCGCCGGCACCGATGATCATCAGCACCCCGGCGATATTGCGCACCATGTGGTGCAGGAAAGCACTGGCACGGATGTCGATGACAATCATCTTGCCGTGGCGGGTCACCCGCAGGTGATGAATGTTCTTGACCGGCGACTTGGCCTGGCACTGGCCGGCGCGAAACGCGCTGAAATCATGGACGCCGAGCAGGTACTCGGCGGCCAGGGCCATGCGCTCGACATCCAGCGGCCGGTGGTTCCAGGTGACTTCCTGGCCCAGGTGCGCCGGGCGGATCTGGTCGTTGTAGATCACATAGCGGTAGCGCCGGGCGACCGCCTTGAAGCGGGCATGAAAATGCGCCGGCATCTCCTGGGCCCAGGCCACGCTGATGTCGTGGGGCAGATTGATATTGGCGCCCATGGTCCAGCCTTTCATGCTGCGCACGGCGCGGGTGTCGAAATGCACCACCTGACCACAGGCATGCACACCGGCATCGGTGCGCCCGGCGCAGTGCAGCACGACCGGCGAGTCGGCGACCGTGGACAGGGCCTCTTCCAGGGTTTGCTGGACACTGGGCACGCTGGTGGCCTGACGCTGCCAGCCACGGTAGCGGGAACCCTTGTATTCAACGCCCAGGGCGATACGGAAGAAGCCTTCGGGTGCCGATTCGGTCGCCTTGTTATCAATGTTTTCCAAGAAAATGCAGCCTGTCGATTTAGCAGATGGCGGGAATTATAACGACAACGGCAGCCACTTGGGCTGCCGTCGGACCTACAAGGGCAGGACTCAGACCAGACGCGACAGCATCTCTTCGGCTTCCTGGCGCTGGGCATCGCTGCCCTCCTTGCACACTTCGTCAAGAATGTCGCGGGCACCTTCATGGTCGCCCATGTCGATGTAGGCGCGGGCCAGGTCGAGCTTGGTCGCAGCCTCGTCGGCGCCGCCCAGGTAGTCGAACTCCAGGTCATCACCCAGGTCATCGCTCATGGCGGCGTCTTCGGCGGTAAAGTGGGGCTCGATCGAGGGCTGCTCCAGGCTCTGGGACAACTTGTCGAGTTCGGCGTTGACGTCCTCGAGCTCGGAAGTGAAGTGTTTGGCCGCGTCCGAGTCATCCTCCAGCGACAACGACAGGTCGAAGTCTTCCGGCAGATCCAGCTCGCTCAGCGGGTCGAACTCCGGCATGGTCTCGTCAAAGGCGGCCAGTTCGGCAGCGATATCCACAGGCTCGCCAGCCGCTGCGGGCGCCGGCTGCTCACCAGCAACGTCGAGGTCAAAGTCAGCCAGGTCATCGAGCACGATCGGCGCTGGCTCTACCGCGGCCTCAACCGGCGCCTGCGGCTCGGGTTCGAGCGTCGGGGCCTCAACCAGTGGTGCGGCTTGCAGCGAAGCATCCAGCTCGGCCTCAAGCGCGGCGTCGTCGAGCAAAGGCGGTTCTTCCAGCTCCAGACCTTGCAGATCGTCATCCAGGCTCAGGTCGAATGCGCTGTCCAGGTCCTCCTCGACCGCTGGCTGCGGCTCGACCACCGGTTGCGCCACGACCGCAGGCTCAGGTTCGGCGACAGGCTCTGGTTCCGGCTGCACCTGCGGCTCATCCTGCAACAGCTCCTTGACGTACTGGGCATCCATTTCAGCAGCCAGCGCCGCAGCACCGAGACCACCGGCCGCCGCCACGGCGAGCATGGCCGGGAAGCGACCCTTGAGGGCCTCGACATCGGCATGGTTCTTGCCGTTTGCGATCAACTGGCGCTCGTGACCAACGAAGGCGTCCCGATCACCCTGGCGGGCATAGACTTCCATCAGCTTCAAGCGCAGCTCACTGCGGCCAGGTTCGGCGGCCACGGCAGGTTCGAGCAGGTCGGCGGCATGGTTGAGACGGCCACGGACAATGCTCAGGTCCACTTCGTCGAGCAACGCATCACCACTTGGCACGGGTGCCGGCTCGGCGGCCGGCGCCACCAGCGGTGCAGCCATCGGCTGTGGCCGGGCGGGTGCCGGCTCCACCACGTTTGCCGTCACGGGTGTGCTGGCCGGTGCCTCGGCAGCACGGGCAGCCGCAGCCGAAGCGGCGACGACAGCCGGTGCCAGGGTCACGCTCGGCTGCGGCACGTCCAGGCCCTCGAAGCTGCCAAGTGGCAGATCCAGGTCCGGGCCACGCTCGCTTTCTTCGGCCAGGGCACGGGCCATGCGCAGGTGTTTTTCCGCTTCCTGGTCAGCCTTGCGCTTGCGCGCCAGCAGCAACAGCAGCAGGAGCAGCACCAGCAAGGCGGAACCGGCGATCAGCGCCAGCAACAGCGGATTGCCGAGCAGCTCGTCGAGCACCTTGCTGGAGCTGCCAGGTGCAGCGTCTTCGACCGCTGGTGCGCTGCTGTCGACCGGCGCGGTGTCGACGGCCGCCGGTGCTGGCGTGGCCTCAGGTTCGCCAGGTGCTGGTTGCAGCTCGGCGGAAATGGCCGGCGGCTCTTCTGCACCTTCGGCAGCCGGGACCTCGCCCGCAGCGCCCTGGGCCTCCAGCCTGGCCAGCTGATCGTTTTTCAGGGCAATCAGGCGCTCCAGCTTGTCCAGCTGGCTCTGCAGGTCGGTCATGCGGCCTTTCAGCTCGGCATTGTCGCGCCGGCTGGTGTCGAGGCTTTCCTGGGCAACGGCGAGCTTGTCACTGACCGCCTTGCCATTACCCGAGACCGCCTTGCCACCCGGGGTGACCAGGCGCAGGTTGTCCTGGTTGGCGATCTGCGCCGGAGCGGCTTCGGCGGCGGTGCGACGGGTGGCGTCCAGCTGCCGCGCGCGCGGGCCCAGGCGCCGGCCTTCACGCCAGGCGGCATAATGCTCGGCGACTTCGGCGACCGCCTGCCCCTGGGGAATGCTCATGATCTGTTGCTGGTCGGGCAGGCGCAGGACCTGGCCGGTTTTCAGCTGGTTGATGTTGCCGTTGATGAAGGCATCGGGGTTCAGGGCCTGGATGGCCATCATGGTTTGCTGCACCGAGCCACCCTGACGCACCCGGGAAGCGATCTCCCACAAGGTGTCACGGCGTACCGTGGTGTAGTTGGCCGACGCAGTGACCGCCGGGCTGATCGCCGATTCAGGCTTGGCACCCGGCAGCCCGGCCTGGTTGACCAGCACACTGTAGTCGCGCAACAGGCGCCCGCTCGGCCACATCACCTGGACCACGAACTTGACCATGGTCGCCGGCAACGGCTGGCTCGAGGTCACCCGCAACACGCTCTTGCCGTTGGGATTGATCACCGGCGTGAAGGTCAGGTCATTGAGGTAGTCCGGACGCTGGATCCCGGCCTTGACGAACTCTTCCTGCGGCGCAAGGCTGGGGGCCATCTCCGCCGCTGTGAGATCGCGCACATCGAGCAGCTCGATCTCGGCATCCAGTGGCTGGTTCTGCGCCGACTTGAGAGTCAGCTCTCCAAGGCCCAGGGCATGCGCCATACCGGACGACAGCGCCGACGCCGCGGCTATTGCTAAGACCAGTTTGCGAATTCGAAGCATGACCTCTTCCTTTGAAAAAACCGTCCCCGGCAACCGAGAATCAGCCGGTAAAAATTATCGGCAAGTATCTTTTACGCAATCTGTTTTATCAACAATTGCGCCAGTTGCACGGCGTTCAGGGCCGCGCCCTTGCGTACGTTGTCGGTGGTCAACCAGAGGTTGAGCTGCTCGACTTCGTCGATTCCACCGCGCACCCGTCCAACATAGACCACGTCCTGGCCAACCGCGTCACCGACCGGTGTCGGGTAGTCGCCCTCCTCCACCAACTCGATGCCATCGGCGGCTTCCAGCGCTGCATTGACTGCAGCGAGGTCGATCGGTTCACGACTTTGTAGCGACACACTGTAGCTATCGCCAAAAAATACCGGCACTTGAACGCAGGTCACGGAAATCTTCAGGGCCGGCAAGCCCAGTACTTCACGCAGTTCGCTGACCAGGCGACGCTCCAGCAGGCCATGCCCCTGGGCATCGCTGGCGCCGACCTGGGCCAGCAGGTTGAAGGCCATCTGCCGATCGAAGAAGCGTGGCTCCAGCGGGCGCGCATTGAGCAGTTCGGCGGTCTGCCGGGCCAGTTCGTTGACCCCTTCGCGGCCCTGGGCCGAGACCGCCAGGCAAGCGGTGACATTGACCCGCTCGATATCGAGCAACTCCTTGAGCGGCGCCAGGGCGACGGCCAGGGCCACCGCCGCAGTGCTCGGGCTGCTCAGTTGGCAAGGTTGCGGCAGGCTGTCCAGGCGCCCTGCATTGGCCTCGGGCACCACCGCCGGTGCCTCCTGGGCCGACAGGCCACCCGACAGATCGATCACCGCACAACCGGCCGCCTGGGCCCGTGGCGCGAAACTGCGGGTCACGGCGGGACCTGCGGCGAAGAAGGCCAGTTTGACCTTGGCGAAGTCGAAGCTGTCGACCTCGCGCACCCGCAGGCTCTTGTTGCGAAACATCACGCCACTGCCGGCCGACTCGTTGCTGGCCAGCAGGTGCAGGGTGCCCAGCGCAAAGTCCTGCTCTTCGAGTATCTGCACCAGGGTTTCACCGACTGTTCCGGTGGCACCGATCACGGCGATATCAATAGGCTGGCTCATGAAAAATCCTCTGCTGGAACGGCGGGAGCGGCACTTTACTTGGATTTGCATCCGCAGGACACCGTAATCGCGGGGCAAGTCGGGCCGCCGCATCGCCACTCCCACAGGCCAGTCACAAAAAAGCCCGCGCTGTCACCAGCACGGGCTCTCGTTCAACTCACCGGCGCAATCAACGCTCCAGCAGGATCCGCAGCATGCGACGCAGCGGCTCGGCCGCGCCCCACAGCAGCTGGTCGCCGACGGTGAAGGCGCCCAGGTATTGCGAACCCATGTTCAACTTGCGCAGACGACCCACCGGAATGTTCAGGGTACCGGTGACGTTGGTCGGGCTCAGCTCCTGCATGCTGATCTCGCGCTGGTTCGGCACCAGTTTCACCCACGGGTTGTGCTGGCTGATCATGCCTTCGATATCGGCGATCGGCACGTCTTTGTTCAGCTTGATGGTCAGCGCCTGGCTGTGGCAACGCATGGCGCCGATGCGCACGCAGATGCCGTCGACCGGGATCGGGCTCTTGAAGCGGCCGAGGATCTTGTTGGTCTCGGCCTGGGCCTTCCACTCTTCGCGGCTCTGGCCGTTCGGCAGTTCCTTGTCGATCCACGGGATCAGGCTGCCTGCCAGCGGTACGCCGAAGTTCTCGGTCGGGTAGGCTTCGCTGCGCATGGCCTCGGCAACCTTGCGGTCGATGTCGAGGATGGCACTGGCCGGGTTGGCCAGGTCGTCGGCCACGGCGGCATGGGTCGCGCCCATCTGGCGGATCAGCTCGCGCATGTTCTGCGCACCGGCGCCCGAGGCCGCCTGGTAGGTCATGGCGCTCATCCACTCGACCAGGCCGGCTTCGAACAGGCCGCCCAGGCCCATCAGCATCAGGCTGACGGTGCAGTTGCCGCCGATGTAGTTCTTGGTACCGGCGTCGAGCTGCTGGTCGATGACCTTGCGGTTGACCGGGTCCAGGACGATGACCGCGTCATCCTGCATGCGCAGGCTGGAGGCGGCGTCGATCCAGTAGCCCTGCCAGCCGGCTTCGCGCAGCTTGGGGAAGACTTCGTTGGTGTAGTCGCCGCCCTGGCAGGTCAGGATTACATCGAGGGTCTTGAGCTCTTCAATGCTGTAAGCGTCCTTGAGCGGAGCAATATCCTTGCCCACTGCCGGACCCTGGCCACCGACGTTGGAGGTGGTGAAGAACACCGGCTCGATGAGATCAAAATCCTGCTCTTCCAGCATCCGCTGCATGAGCACGGAACCGACCATACCGCGCCAACCGATCAGACCTACACGTTTCATCGCAACTACACCTTTGCTAAAAAGTGGGCCGCTGCTTCACATGGAAAAACAGCAGCGGGCCCGAGAGATTACAGATTCCGCAGCGCTGCGACTACTGCGTCGCCCATTTCCTGCGTACCTACCTTGCTGCAACCGGCCGACCAGATGTCGCCCGTGCGCAGCCCCTGATCCAACACCAGACTGACGGCCCTTTCAATCGCTTCGGCTGCCGCCTGCTGGTTGAAGCTGTAACGCAACATCATCGATACCGACAAAATGGTTGCCAGCGGGTTGGCGATGCCCTGCCCGGCGATGTCCGGCGCGGAACCGTGGCAAGGCTCGTACATGCCCTTGTTGTTGGCATCCAGGGACGCCGAAGGCAGCATGCCAATGGAGCCGGTCAGCATGGAAGCTTCATCCGACAGGATGTCACCGAACATGTTGTCGGTGACCATCACGTCGAACTGCTTGGGCGCGCGCACCAACTGCATGGCGGCGTTGTCGACGTACATGTGCGACAGCTCGACGTCCGGGTAATCCTTGGCCACTTCCTCGACGATTTCGCGCCACAGCTGGCTGGACGCCAGGACGTTGGCCTTGTCCACCGAGCAGAGTTTCTTGCCGCGCACGCGGGCCATGTCGAAGCCGACCCGGGCGATACGGCGGATTTCGCTTTCGCTGTATGGCAGGGTGTCGTAGGACTGACGTTCGCCGCCTTCCAGCTCACGGGTGCCACGTGGCGCGCCGAAGTAGATACCGCCGGTCAGCTCGCGGACGATGAGAATATCCAGGCCCGAGACGATTTCAGGCTTGAGCGACGAGGCATCGGCCAGTTGCGGGTAGAGGATCGCCGGACGAAGGTTGGCGAACAGGCCCAGTTGCGAGCGGATCTTCAGCAGGCCGCGCTCGGGACGAATGTCGCGCTCGATCTTGTCCCATTTCGGGCCGCCCACGGCGCCCAGCAGCACGGCATCGGCCTGGCGCGCACGCGCCAGGGTCTCGTCGGCCAGCGGTACGCCGTGCTTGTCGATGGCCGCGCCACCGATCACGTCGTGGGACAGGCTCAAACCCAGCTGGAACTTGTCGTTGGCCAGCTCCAGCACCTTGACCGCCTCGGCCATGATTTCCGGACCAATGCCATCACCTGGGAGAATCAGAATCTGCTTGCTCATGGGTTCCTCTTGTTCGAATCAAGCGACACGCCGCGATGGCGAGCCGGAAAAATAACTAGCGCTCGGCCCAGAGCACCAGGACATCGGTGCTGAACGAGCCATCGGCTTCAATCTGGTAATACTGCCGTACTTCTTCGCCCATTGCCTGCTGCAAATGGCGTATGCCGTCACGCATCACCTGCGGGGTACGCATACGTTCGACCCAGGAGCCGAACTCCAGGCGCAGGCGCTGGCGGGTATGGCTGCGGGTGAACAGGCCGGCGTCGCTGACCTGATGCAGCCACTCGGCCGCCGAATAGTCGCGCACATGACTGGTGTCGCGCAGCACTTCCACGCTTTGCAGGTAGGTGTCGAGCAGCGGGCTGCCCGGCGACATCACGTCGATGAAAGCAGCCACCCCGCCCGGCTTGAGCACCCGGCGCACCTCGCGCAGGGCCAGGCCCAGGTCGCTCCAGTGGTGGGCCGAATAGCGGCTGAAGACAAAATCGAAGCTTGCATCGGCGAACGGCAGGCGCTCGGCGGCGCCGCGTTCGGTGACGATGTTGTCGAGTTGACGCTCGGTCGCCGTGGCGGCGACCACATCGAGCATCTGCTGCGACAGGTCATACGCCACCACTTCACGCACCAGCGGCGCGACATGGAAACTCACGTGCCCGGCGCCACAGCCCAGGTCCAGCACCCGCGCCTGCTGCTGCCCGGCCAGTTCAGCCTGCAACAGGGCGAATTCGCTGCCCTGGGCGTGTACGGCACTACTCAGGTAAGCGTTGGCCTGTTCGCCGAACTGGCGCTGGACAACGTCCTTGTGGGTGCTGCTGGTCATCGGCATCTCCTGGGTCCTGATCGGGGGGGCAAGCCCGCTCCCACCTCTGTGGGAGCGGGCTTGCCCCGCGATGGATTCAACACATCAATCAGGCGTTACGAAACAACCACGGCTGGCTCGCCCGGTGCTTGGCCTCGAACACCTCGATGGCATCACGATCCTGCAAGGTCAGGCCGATGTCGTCCAGGCCATTGAGCAGGCAGTGCTTGCGAAACGCATCGATCTCGAAGCCCAGCACCTTGCCGTCAGGACGGGTCACGGTCTGCGCCTGCAAGTCGATGGTCAACTGATAGCCAGGATCGGCTTCGACCTGCTTGAACAGCTCGTCGACTTCCTCATCGCTGAGGATGATCGGCAGCAAACCGTTCTTGAAGCTGTTGTTGAAGAAGATGTCGGCGTAGCTCGGCGCGATGATGCTGCGGAACCCGTACTCTTCCAGCGCCCACGGCGCGTGCTCACGGCTCGAACCGCAACCGAAGTTCTCGCGGGCGAGCAATACGCTGGCGCCCTGGTAGCGGTCGTGGTTGAGGACGAAATCCGGGTTCTTCGGACGCTTGCTGTTGTCCTGGTACGGCTGGCCGACATCCAGGTAGCGCCATTCATCGAACAGGTTGGGGCCGAAACCGGTGCGCTTGATCGACTTCAGGAACTGCTTGGGAATGATCTGGTCGGTGTCGACGTTGGCACGGTCCAATGGCGCGACAAGGCCAGTGTGCTGGGTAAAGGCTTTCATGCTGCGCTCCCTTGGATCAACTCACGGACATCGATGAAACGACCGGTTACTGCGGCGGCAGCGGCCATGGCCGGGCTCACCAGGTGGGTACGACCGCCAGCACCCTGACGACCTTCGAAGTTGCGGTTGGAGGTCGAGGCGCAATGCTCGCCGCTCTCCAGGCGGTCCGGGTTCATCGCCAGGCACATGGAGCAGCCAGGCTCACGCCATTCGAAACCGGCTTCGAGGAAAATCTTGTCCAGGCCTTCCTTTTCCGCCTGGGCCTTGACCAGGCCCGAGCCCGGCACGACGAGGGCCTGCTTGATGGTCGAGGCGACCTTGCGGCCCTTGGCGATCTCGGCGGCGGCACGCAGGTCTTCGATCCGCGAGTTGGTGCAGGAGCCGATGAACACCCGGTCGAGCTGGATGTCGGTGATCGCCTGGTTGGCGCTCAAGCCCATGTACTTCAAGGCACGCTCGATGGAGCCACGCTTGACCAGGTCCATTTCCTGGGCCGGATCCGGCACACGCTGGTCAACGGCCAGTACCATTTCCGGCGAGGTACCCCAGCTGACCTGTGGCTTGATCTGCGCGGCATCGAGCTCGACCACGGTGTCGAACACCGCGTCGGCGTCAGACACCAGGTCCTTCCAGGCCTCTACCGCTTGCTGCCACTGCTCGCCCTTGGGCGCGTACGGACGGCCCTTGACGTACTCGATGGTTTTCTCGTCGGTCGCCACCAGGCCCACGCGGGCACCGGCTTCGATGGACATGTTGCAGATGGTCATGCGGCCTTCGACGGACAGGTCACGAATGGCGCTGCCGGCAAATTCCATGGCGTGACCGTTACCGCCTGCGGTGCCGATCTTGCCAATCACGGCCAGGACGATGTCCTTGGCGGTGACGCCAAACGGCAATTTGCCTTCGACGCGCACCAGCATATTCTTCATTTTCTTGGCCACCAGGCACTGGGTGGCGAGCACGTGCTCGACCTCGGACGTGCCGATGCCATGGGCCAGGGCGCCGAAGGCACCGTGGGTCGAGGTGTGCGAGTCGCCGCAGACCACCGTCATGCCCGGCAAGGTCGCACCCTGCTCCGGGCCGATGACGTGGACGATGCCCTGGCGCACGTCATTCATCTTGAATTCGGTGATGCCATATTCGTCGCAGTTTTCGTCGAGGGTTTGCACCTGCAGGCGCGACACCTGGTCGACGATGGCGTCGATACCACCCTTGCGCTCAGGCGTGGTCGGCACGTTGTGATCGGGCGTGGCGATGTTGGCATCGATGCGCCAGGGTTTGCGATTGGCCAGGCGCAGACCTTCGAAGGCTTGCGGCGACGTCACTTCGTGAATGATGTGACGGTCGATATAGATCAGCGCCGAACCATCGTCGCGCTGTTTGACCAAATGCGAATCCCAGAGCTTGTCGTAGAGCGTTTTGCCGGCCATCAGACTCTTCCTCATCATCTTTCTATGCCAATAACCCCTTGGCTTGTACGGACGATGCTATGAGGTTAGATTGAATAACTCAAATTCATAATTTTTATGCTTTGGATAACCAAGAGGAATTCGAGCAGTGGACCTGGCCAACCTCAATGCCTTCATTGCCATTGCCGAGACCGGCAGCTTCTCAGGGGCCGGCGAACGCCTGCACCTGACCCAACCGGCCATCAGCAAACGCATCGCCGGGCTTGAGCAACAACTGGACGTACGGCTGTTCGACCGCCTGGGCCGCGAAGTCAACCTGACCGAAGCCGGTCGCGCCCTGCTACCGCGCGCCTACCAGATCCTCAACGTGCTGGACGACACCCGCCGGGCCCTGACCAACCTGACCGGCGAAGTCAGCGGACGCCTGACCCTGGCCACCAGCCATCACATCGGCCTGCACCGCCTGCCGCCACTGTTGCGGGCCTTCACCCGCCAGTACCCGCAGGTCGCCCTGGACATCCAGTTTCTCGACTCGGAAGTGGCCTACGAAGAGATCCTCCATGGCCGCGCGGAAATCGCGGTGATCACCCTGGCGCCGGAGCCCCATCACCTGGTGCGCGCCGTGCCGGTCTGGGACGACCCGCTGGACTTCGTCGCCGCGCCAGAGCACCCGCTGGCCTGCAAGGGTGCGGTGAGCCTGGCGGATATCGCCCATCACCCGGCGGTTTTTCCCGGCGGCAACACGTTTACGCACCATATTGTCCAGCGCCTGTTCGAAGCCCAGGGCCTGACCCCGAACATCGCCATGAGCACCAACTACCTGGAAACCATCAAGATGATGGTCTCCATCGGCCTGGCGTGGAGCGTGCTGCCACGTACTATGCTCGATGAGCAGGTTGCGCCCATCGCCTTGCCGGGCATACAGCTGTCCCGCCAGCTAGGCTACATTCTGCACACCGAGCGCACGCTGTCGAATGCGGCCAGAGCCTTCATGGCCCTGCTCGACAGCCATGCCAGCACCCCCGAGCCATTGAGGTAGAACCCGGTCAGTACGACTCTCCAGGACGCGTCACCGCCAAAGGTCTGGTATCGATGCCCAAATCAGCGAATCCCTTTCCGCGCCTGCCGCGCATCCATGCGGCAGACCCCCAGGCGCTGGAGGAGACCTGGGAAAACGCCCCGCAGCTGCTGGCGGCGCTCAATGGCGCGCGCCTGGGTGCCTGGTTCTGGGACGTCGAGACCGGGCAGATCAGCTGGTCACGGGGCACCCAGGCGCTGTTCGGCTTCGATCCCCACCAGCCGCTGCCCAATGACGTTGACTACCTTGAACTGCTGCCCCCCGAAGACCGCGCCCGGGCCTTGCAGGCCTTTCATGCGGTGATCAACGGCGAGCCGGTGGAGCAGGCCCTGCGCCACCGCATCCGCTGGCCCGACGGCAGCCTGCACTGGTTGGAAATCAACGGCAGCCTGGCCAAGGACAAACATGGCCGGCCGCGGATGGTCGGGGTGATCCGCGAGATCACCCGCCAACGCGAACGGGAAACCGCGCTGATCAACTCGGAAAAGCGCTTCGCCACCCTTTTTCACCTGAGCCCCAACGTGATTCTCCTGAGCCGGCGCTCCGACGGCCTGATCTACGAGGTCAACCAACACTTCGAACAGATCCTCGGCTGGCCGTGCCAGCAGGTGGTCAACAAGACCACCATCGAACTGGGCCTGTGGGTCAATCCGCAACAGCGCAACGTAGTGCTCGAAGCCACCCGCAACACCAGCGGCCCGGTGACCCTCGAGGTGCAGTTTCGCGCCAGCAGCGGCAAGATCCACGATGGCATCCTCAGCACCCAGAACATCGAACTCGAAGGCACGGCCTGCCTGCTCAGCACGTTTGTCGACACCAGCGATCGCAAACGCGCCGAACAAGCCCTCAAGGACAGCCAGGAACGCCTCGACCTGGCCCTGGACTCCGCGCAGATGGGCACCTGGGACTGGCACATTCCCAGCGGCATGCTCTATGGCTCGGCCCGTGCAGCAGAACTGCACGGCCTGGAACCAGTGCCTTTTCACGAGTCCTTCGAGGCGTTCTTCGAAGGGGTACCGGAGCATGAGCGCACTACCATGCGCCAGGCCTACCGCACCCTGCGCGAAGGGCCGGCTGGCAACTACCAGTTCACCTACCGCATCCAGCTGGAGAACGGCACCTCGCGCTTCATCGAAAGCCGGGCCCGGCTGTACCGCGACGAACAGGGCAACCCGCTGCGCATGGCCGGCACCCTGCTGGACATCACCGAACAGGTCGAGCGCGAGCAACGCCTGGTCAGCTCCGAGGAAAAATTCGCCAGCCTGTTCCAGGCCAGCCCAGACCCGATCTGCGTCACCCGCCAGGACAACGGCCAGTTCATCGAGATCAATCCGGCCTTCACCCAGACCTTCGGCTGGAGCACCCAGCAGGTGATCGGCCACACCGCCGAAGAGATCGGCCTGTGGGCAGAATCTGCCCAGCGGGCCCGGCGCATCGAACGGGTGATCCGCGACCAGGCCCTGAACAACGTGGCCGTGGTGGTCAACCACAGCGACGGACAACCCCTGACCTGCGTGATATCCAGCCGTCTGATCAAGGTCGACGACCAGCCCTGTAGCGTCACCACTCTGCGCGACATCACCCAGCAACAACGGGCCGAAGCGGCGCTCAAGGCCAGTGAAGAGAAGTTCGCCAAGGCGTTTCATTCCAGCCCCGACGCCATCACCATTACCGAGCTCGACAGTGGCCGCTACCTGGAGGTCAACGATGGCTTCTGTCGCCTGACCGGCTACAGCACGGCCGAGGTGATCGGCCGCACCGTGTACGAGATCGGTATCTGGGCCGACGACAAGCAACGCTCGGCGCTGATCAGCGAATTCCAGGACAAGGGCCGCGTCCACCACCGGGAAATGCTCGGGCGCAACAAGCGCGGCGACATCCTCACCGTCGAGGTGTCGATCGAGCCGATCACCCTCAATGAAACCGAATGCCTGCTGCTGACCGCCCGCGACGTCAGCCTGCTGAAGAACGCCCAGGCGCAGATCCGCCACCTGGCCTACCACGACCCCTTGACCAACCTGCCCAACCGCGCCTTGCTGATGGACCGCCTGAGCCAGCAGATCGCCCTGCTCAAGCGCCACAACCTGCGCGGCGCCCTGCTGTTCCTCGACCTTGATCACTTCAAGCACATCAACGACTCCCTGGGCCACCCGGTCGGCGACACCGTACTGAAGATCATCACCGCCCGCCTGGAAGCCAGCGTGCGCCTGGAGGACACCGTGGCGCGGCTGGGCGGTGACGAATTCGTGGTGCTGCTCAGTGGCCTGGAGGGCAGTCGCGACGAAGTCACGGAGAAGGTCCGGGAACTGGCCGATACCCTGCGCGAGCTGCTGGCCGAGCCCATGTCCCTGGATGGCCAGCGCCTGCAGGTGACGCCGAGCATCGGCGTGGCCCTTATCCCAGATCACGGCTCGACCCCCGCCGACCTGCTCAAGCGTGCCGACATTGCCCTGTACCGGGCCAAGGACTCCGGGCGCAACACGACCCAGCTGTTCCACACCACCATGCAGAAGGCCGCCAGCGAGCGCCTGCGCATGGAAAGCGACCTGCGCATGGCGCTGGCCCGGGGTGAACTGGCCCTGCACTTCCAGCCCCAGGTCGACGCCCGCGACAACCGTATCGTCGGTGCCGAGGTGCTGCTGCGCTGGCACCACCCGCAGCTGGGCCAGCAACCACCGACACAGTTCATCCAGGTGCTGGAGGAAAGCGGGCTGATACTCGAAGTGGGCAGCTGGATACTCGACGAAGCCTGCGATGCCTGTGCCGGCATGCTGCGCGATCACCTGATCGATGCCTACGACTTCAGCCTGTGCGTGAACATCAGCCCGCGCCAGTTCCGCCAGAACGACTTCGTCGAGCGGGTACTGCGCAGCCTTGATGACTTTCGCTTGCCCTACAGCATGCTCAAGCTGGAAATCACCGAGGGCATCGTCATCCAGAACCTGGAAGACACCATCAGCAAGATGCGTGAGCTCAAGCGCTATGGCGTGAGTTTCGCCATGGATGATTTCGGTACCGGGTATTCATCGCTGACCTACCTCAAGCGCCTGCCGGTGGATACGTTGAAGATCGACCAGTCGTTCGTGCGCGATGCGCCGGAGGATCCCAACGATGCGGAGATCGTCCGCGCTATCGTGGCCATGGCCCGCAGCCTGGACCTGTCGGTGATTGCCGAGGGGGTGGAGTTATCGGAGCAGCTGGAGTTCCTGGAGCGGTTGGGGTGTCATTTGTACCAGGGGTATCTGCATAGCCGGCCGTTGCCGCTGGGGGAGTTTCGGCGGATGTTGCTGGAAGCACCGGCCCTCTGACGACCCTGCCGCTGGCGCCAGGCTGCGATCGACTGCGCAGCAGTCGCAATCCAGGTACCTCGGTGGATCAGATGTATGGAGAGAGCCTGGTTCTACGACCGCTTCGCGGCCGATCGCAGCCTGGCGGCAGCGGCTACCCGGGGCCGGCGTTGTGTTTGAAATGCTCAATAAAAAAGGGCACCCGAAGGTGCCCTCTTTCACATCACGTCACTCAGTTCAGCGCAGGCTTGCTGTCCCCGTTGATCGGGATGCGCTTGGCCTTGGCCTCTTCCGGGACGATACGCAGCAGGTCGATGCTGAGCAGGCCGTTGGCCAGCCCCGCGGCCTTGACCTCGATATGGTCGGCCAGGCGGAAGGACAACTTGAACGCCCGCTGGGCAATGCCCTGGTGCAGGTAGGTGACGCTTTCGGCGCTGCTGTCACGCTTGCCGCCCGTGACGGTCAGCACGCCTTTCTCCACTTGCAGGTCCAGATCCTGCTCCTGGAAACCGGCCGCAGCAACGACGATTCGATAGTGGTCATCGCCATGTTTTTCAACGTTGTAGGGAGGGTAGCTGCTACCCGCCTCATTACGCGCCGCAGATTCGAACAGGTCATTGAAACGGTCGAAGCCTACGGAATGACGGAACAGTGGAGCCAGAGAAAAAGCAGTAGTCATGGTACATCTCCTGAAAATCAGCGAGGTTGTGTAGTAGCGCGACCCGACTTCGGCATCGCGTACTCCTTAGATAAGGACCCTCGCCGGCTTTTCAAGCAACCCGGCAAACATTTTTCACGCCGCCTGGCTGACCGGCATGCCAATCAACTGACCAACCCGATCGCAATCGGTTTCCCGGCGCAGTTCGGCGAACAGCGCCACGGCTTCAGGATAGGTACGGGTCAGCATCGCCACCCACTGCTTCAAGCGTCCCGGCGCCTGGCGCGGGGTCATCTGCGCCACCGCCTGGCCCCAGAAGTCGCGGATCAGCGGCAACAGGGCGTACCAGTCCATGGGCACGAACTCGACGCCGTCGCGGGCAGCGGCGATCTGCCGGGCCAGGTCCGGGCGCGAGACCAGGCCGCGCCCGAGCATGATGTCCTCGACCCCGCTGACTTCACGGCAACGCTGCCAGTCCTCGAAGGTCCAGACTTCACCGTTGGCGTACACCGGCACCTTGACCACGTCCTGCACCCGCGCCACCCACTCCCAGTGGGCCGGTGGCTTGTAGCCCTCGACCTTGGTCCGCGCATGGACCACCAGTTGCTCGGCACCTCCCTCGGCCAGGGCGCGGGCGCAGTCCAGCGCCACGTCGGGGCTGTCGAAGCCCAGGCGCATCTTGGCCGTTACCGGAATATGCGCCGGCACGGCGCGGCGCACTTCACGCAGGATGGCATGGAGCAGCTCCGGCTCCTTGAGCAGCACCGCACCGCCGCGGGACTTGTTGACCGTCTTGGCCGGACAGCCGAAGTTCAGATCGATCACCGGCGCGCCCAGCTCACAGGCCAGCACCGCGTTCTCGGCCAGGCACACCGGGTCGGAACCGAGCAATTGCACGCGCAACGGCACCCCGGCCGTAGTCGCTGCACCCTGGCTCAGTTCTGGCGCCAGCTTGGCGAAGGTGGCGGCAGGCAACAGCCGGTCGCAGACACGAATGAACTCGGTGACGCACCAGTCGATGCCGCCCACCTGGGTCAGTACGTCGCGCAGGATGTTGTCGACCAACCCCTCCATCGGGGCCAGGGCAATTTGCATGGGGGGCGTCTCGGCTGAAAAAGGCCGGCAGTCTAGCAAAATCCGCGACCTACAGCGCTCCGGCCATCAGCGCCGCGCCATAACCTTCGATGAACTCGCCGGGCATGCGCTTGGGCCGGCCTGTGGATAACTCGATGCAGACGAAGGTGGTCTGCGCGCGCAGCAAGGTAGCGCCGTCACGGGGACGCACCAGCTGGAAGCGCCGGGTCATTTTCAGGCGCTGGTCCCAGTCGACGATCCAGGTCGCCAGTTGCAACTCATCGTCTTCATAGGCTGACGCCAGGTAGTCGATCTCGTGGCGGACCACGGCCATGGCCCGGTCCAGGCGCCGGTACTCGGCCAGGTCCAGGCCCAGGCGCTGGGAGTGGCGCCAGGCACAGCGCTCCAGCCAGGTGACGTAGACCGCATTATTGGCGTGGCCGAGGCCATCGATGTCTTCGGCACCGACGCGCAGGTCGATGGTGAACGGTGTTGCCAGATCCCAACTCATGCCCGCTCCAGTTCTCAGGTGAACGGGCAGAGTGTACCGGATGCTCAGGCCGATTGCCGCTCGCTGGCGTGCCTGGGCGCGAGCAGCGCCTGCACGCCCTCGATCAGTTGCGGGTCGGACAACACACGCTGGTGGCCACCTTCGGGCAGCAGCAACAGGCGACTGTCGAACCAGGCCTCGTGAATGGCCCTCGCCTCGCTGGACGGCACCAGACCGTCATCCTCGGCATGCACGACCAGCGCGGGAATATCCAGTTGATAGCCTTTGACATCAAGGCGCGCGATCGGCACCCCGACATCCCGCTCGACCTGGCGCACAAAGGCCGCTCGTGCCCGCGCCGGCATGCCCAGTCGCCGGGCGAAGCCGCGCAGTACACCCAGCAGTTGAGCCGGCGCGGCAATACTCACCGCAGCTTCCGCGCGCAGGCCCCACTGCAAGGCCAGCATGACGGCAGAGCCGCCCATCGAGTGGCCGATCACTGCCCGCAGCGCCGGCAACTCGGCAGCGGCCTCAAGCAAAGCCCGGGCAAACAGAACGACATGCGCCTGTTTACCTGGAGAATGACCGTGGGCAGGCCCTTCCAGGGCGACGGCGGTATAGCCGGAACGCACCAGGGTATCGATCAGGTGGGCGAACTGGGTCGGGCGCCCTTCCCAGCCGTGCATCAGCAGTACCGTCGGCCCCTGCCCCCAGCGCAAGGCCGAGAGACCGAAACGCAAGGTGATGCGCTCGGCGCGGGCCAGCAGCGGCAATTCCCAGTCCCGCGGCGGCAGGTTGCGCGGCGTCATGAAGGCCCGACGCATCTTGTTGGCCACATGCTCCGGTACCAGGTGTCCAAGGGTGCCGTTGACGCTACGAATCCAGCTCAAGGTATTCATCGCTTCGCTCCGGTGGATGGCGCAGGTTCAGACAACCGCCGACTTGGCGGCACGCAGGATGCGGTCAGACAATTCATCAGTGCCCAGGGCGCGGGCCAGGGCAATGCCACCGATCATCAGGGCCAGGTCGGCCAGGACCTTGTCGGCGTCTTCGGGGCTGTCGGCGAGGCTGGCCATCATCAGTTCAATGTGTTCGGCCAGTACCTCACGGAAGGCATCTGGCAGACGCGTCATCTCGCCCACAGAGTTGGGCAACGGGCAGGCACGTTCGGTGGCGTCACGGTGCTTGCGTGACAGGTAGAAAGCGGCGACCAGGCCACGGCGCTCTTCACCGCTCATGCTCGGGTCCACCTCGGCGAGCAGGGCCCGCCGTTCGGCAAGCAACTGGCGGAAGGCTTCCAGCATCAGCGCGTCCTTGCTGTCGAAGTGCGCATAGAAGCCCCCTACCGTCAGCCCGGCGGCGCCCATCACCTGGTTGACGCTGGGTTCGGCGGGGCCGTGCTGGATCAATGCACTGCAGGCTGCCTCGAGAATCCGTTCGCGGGTTTTCGCCTTCTTGTCGTTCATGACCTGCCTCCAAATATTATGATCACAATATTATTCTCATAATATTTTTCCGCAAGCGCTATCGCCCGCCATTTGTCGTACGGGTGCATCAGAAAGAGGAAGGAAGTTTTTTTCGCGGAAAAAACAAAAGGCTCATTCAATAATCGAATGAGCCTTGAAATCCCACAAAGTGGGTAAAATGGCGTCCCCTAGGGGACTCGAACCCCTGTTACCGCCGTGAAAGGGCGGTGTCCTAGGCCACTAGACGAAGGGGACTTGTAACCTTCGTGCAGATCCGTTTTCACGAACCCTGGCAAAATTGGTGGAGCTAAGCGGGATCGAACCGCTGACCTCCTGCATGCCATGCAGGCGCTCTCCCAGCTGAGCTATAGCCCCAGATTTCTAGCCTCGCGGCCCAGCGACCTCTTTCGATGTCACTTGTGTGAAACTGGCGTCCCCTAGGGGACTCGAACCCCTGTTACCGCCGTGAAAGGGCGGTGTCCTAGGCCACTAGACGAAGGGGACGAACCTTCTTACCTTCTCAACCCGGCCGCTGGAACCCGGTTGACTCTGAAGTTGTTACTACCAACTCCAGATCGGAATTTGGTGGAGCTAAGCGGGATCGAACCGCTGACCTCCTGCATGCCATGCAGGCGCTCTCCCAGCTGAGCTATAGCCCCACAATGTCGCTTTGAACTTGATTCGCTTGGCTGGGTGCTTCGCGTTTCGTTTTCGTTCATCGCTGTGGACGGGGCGCATATTAAGATCGGATCGCACACCTGTCAAATATATTTTCGAATTTTTTTGAATTTTTTTTCCGAGATAACAAACACTTACCGGGTTTACCGGGCGAAAGCCCCGGATTTGTTGGGCGCGGCCCGGAAAAGCATCGCGGGGCAAGCCCGCTCCTACAAGGGGTAGGAACGGGCTTGCCCCGCGAACAAGGGTGAAGGCGTTATCAGGCAATAGTGCCCAACAGCTTCTCCCACTCCTTGTTTTCCTTCTTCGACACACCACCGAGCAGGTCCAGGGCCTGGCGCAGGCGGTAACGGGTCAGGTCCGGACCGAGGATTTCCATGGCGTCGAGCACCGACACCGAGCTGGCCTGGCCTGTAATGGCGGCGAACATCAGCGGCATGGCATCACGCAGCTTCAGCTCCAGCGCCTCGACAACGGCCTGGATGCAACCGGTGATACGCTCTTTTTCCCACTGGCGCAGGCTTTCGAGCTTCCACAGGATCAGCTGGATCACCTGGCGAACCTGGTCGCCCGACAACTTCTTGCTCTCGAACAGCTTGGCATCGAGCTTCAGCGCGCCTTCGAAGAAGAAGCCGCCCAGCGGTGCAACCTGGCTGAAGGTCTCTACCCTGCCCTGCACGTGCGGCGCGATCTTCATCATGTAGTCGCTGTTGAACGCCCACTTCTGCAGGCGCGCGGCGAATTCTTCCACCGGCAGGTCACGCAGCCACTGGCCGTTGAGCCAGGACAGCTTCTCGATGTCGAAGATCGGCCCGCCCAGGGACACCCGCGACAGGTCGAAGTGCTCGACCATCTCGGCCAGGGAGAATTTCTCGCGCTCGTCCGGCATCGACCAGCCCATGCGGCCCAGGTAGTTGAGCATGGCTTCGGGCATGAAGCCCATGCGCTCGTAGAAGGTCACCGAGGTCGGGTTCTTGCGCTTGGACAGCTTGCTCTTGTCCGGGTTGCGCAGCAGCGGCATGTAGCACAGCTGTGGCTGCTCCCAGCCGAAGTACTCGTACAGTTTGATCAGCTTGGGCGCAGACGGCAGCCACTCTTCGCCACGCAGCACGTGGGTGATGCCCATCAGGTGGTCGTCGACCACGTTGGCCAGGAAGTAGGTCGGCAGGCCATCGGTCTTCATCAGCACCTGCATGTCCATGCGGTCCCACGGGATCTCGACTTCGCCACGCAGCATGTCCGGCACCACGCAGACGCCTTCGCTCGGCACCTTCATGCGGATCACGTGGGGCTCGCCTGCGGCCAGGCGGCGCTGCACTTCTTCAGGCGAGAGCAGCAAGGCGCGACCGTCATATCGCGGGGTCTCACCGCGGGCCATCTGCTCGGCGCGCATCTGGTCCAGCTCTTCGGCGGTGCAGAAGCACGGGAAGGCG
Source organism: Pseudomonas sp. NPDC090755 (assembly GCF_044769005.1). NCBI lineage: Bacteria > Pseudomonadati > Pseudomonadota > Gammaproteobacteria > Pseudomonadales > Pseudomonadaceae > Pseudomonas > Pseudomonas sp. NPDC090755. Next base: position 133,306 of record NZ_JBIVXC010000005.1, read on the forward strand.
TGGCCCAGGTCGACCAGTTGCTGGGCGTACTGCTTGTAGATATCGCCCCGCTCGCTCTGCCGGTACGGACCGTGCGGGCCGCCGACGTCCGGACCTTCGCTCCATTCGATGCCGAGCCAGCGCAAGGCGTCGAAAATCTGCTGTTCGGACTCGCGGGTCGAACGCAGCTGGTCGGTATCTTCGATACGCAGGATGAACTCGCCGCCGTGCTGCTTGGCGAAGCAGTAGTTGAACAGAGCGATGTAAGCGGTGCCGACGTGGGGATCGCCAGTTGGCGAAGGCGCGATACGCGTGCGAACGGTGGTCATGGACAGTCTCGAACTAGAGATGAAACAAAGGCTGGATGTTAACAGGGAGCGGGCATCGGGCTCCAGCAATGGGCGCGATCGACACTTGTGAGCATGGATCCAAACATTGTTAAATTTGCTTACATTTTTGGAACGATGGTACACATGCCCGCTCAACTCAAACGCCGCCTGCTGGTTTTCATGACCCTGGTCGCGCTCGTCGCCCTCGCCTTTCTCGCCCACTGGTACATCAAGGGTCGTTTCTACGAAAGCACCGACAACGCCTATGTACAGGGCGAAATCACGCGGATTTCCAGCCAGCTCGGTGCCCGTATCGATGACGTCCTGGTCCAGGACAACCAGCATGTCGCCAAGGGTGACCTGCTGGTACGCCTGGAGCCGGATGATTTTCGCCTGGCTGTGGAGCGCGCCCGCGCCGCCTTGGCCACCCGCGAGGCCGAACACGTGCAGGCCGAAAGCCGCCTGACCCAGCAAGCCAGCCTGATCGCCGCGGGCAAGGCCCAGGTCGCTGCCAACCAGGCCACCCTGGGTCGCTGGGTGCTGGACCTGAACCGGGCCCAGGCCTTGCGCAAGCCGGGCTTCGTTTCGGAAGAACGGGTGACCACCCTGTCGGCGGAAAACAACGTTGCCCGTTCACAGGTGAGCAAAGCCCAGGCCGACCTGCAAGGCCAGCGCCAGCAGGTCAATGCCCTGTCCGCCGAGCTCAAGCGCCTGGATGCACAGATTGCCAACGCCCGCGCCGAACTGGCCCAGGCCGAGCTGAACCTGACCCGCAGCGAAATCCGCGCCCCGATCAGCGGCATCATCGGCCAGCGTGCCGCCCGCAATGGCCAGGTGGTCCAGGCCGGCGCCTACCTGTTGTCGATCGTTCCGGATGAAGACATCTGGGTCCAGGCCAACTTCAAGGAAACCCAGATCGGCCACATGCAACCCGGGCAAACGGCCGAGCTGTTGTTCGACAGCTACCCCGACACCCCGATCCAGGCCCGGATCGACAGCCTGTTCGCCGCCTCCGGCGCGCAGTTCAGCCTGCTTCCGCCGGACAACGCCACCGGCAACTTCACCAAGGTGGTACAGCGCATTCCGGTCAAGCTGACCTTCGCTGCCGACAACCCGCTGCGCGGCAGGATCCGCCCTGGCATGTCGGTCACCGCCATCGTGGACATCCGGAACCACACCGACAATGGCCGGTGACCAGTTGATCCGTCCCGTCGGCGAACCCAGCCGGCGCGACTGGATCGCGGTAATGAGTGTGATGCTCGGCGCCTTCATGGCCGTGCTGGATATCCAGATCACCAACTCCTCGCTCAAGGACATCCAGGGCGCGCTGTCGGCGACCCTGGAGGAAGGCTCGTGGATCTCCACCTCGTACCTGGTGGCCGAGATCATCATGATCCCGCTGACCGCCTGGCTGGTGCAGCTGCTCTCGGCCCGGCGGCTGGCCGTGTGGGTGTCGCTGGGTTTCCTGGTCTCCTCGCTGCTGTGCTCCATGGCCTGGAACCTGGAGAGCATGATCGTCTTCCGCGCCATGCAGGGCTTCACCGGCGGCGCGCTGATTCCGCTGGCCTTCACCCTGACCCTGATCAAGCTGCCCGAACACCACCGTGCCAAGGGCATGGCGATGTTCGCCATGACCGCCACCTTCGCGCCATCCATCGGCCCGACCCTGGGCGGCTGGCTTACCGAGAACTGGGGCTGGGAATACATCTTCTACATCAACATTCCGCCGGGCCTGCTCATGATCGGCGGCCTGATGTATGGCCTGGAGAAGAAGCAAGCGCACTGGGAACTGCTGAAAAGCACCGATTACGCCGGCATCGTCACCCTGGGCGTGGGCCTGGGTTGCCTGCAGGTATTCCTCGAAGAAGGCCACCGCAAGGACTGGCTGGAGTCGAGCCTGATCGTCGGCCTGGGCAGCATCGCCCTGCTGAGCCTGATCACCTTCGTGATCGTGCAGTACTCAAAACCCAACCCGCTGATCAACCTGCGCATTCTCGGCAACCGCAACTTCGGCCTGTCGAGCATCGCCAGCCTGGGGATGGGAGTCGGGCTTTACGGATCGATCTACCTGCTGCCGCTGTACCTGGCGCAGATCCAGAACTACAACGCCCTGCAGATCGGCGAAGTGATCATGTGGATGGGGATTCCCCAGCTGTTCCTGATCCCGCTGGTGCCGCAGTTGATGAAGGTGATCTCGCCGAAAATCCTCTGCACCCTGGGCTTTGGCCTGTTCGGCCTGGCCAGTTTCAGCTCCGGGGTGCTCAACCCGGACTTTGCCGGTGAGCAGTTCAACCAGATCCAGATCATCCGCGCCCTCGGCCAGCCAATGATCATGGTGACCATCTCGCTGATCGCCACGGCCTACATCCTGCCCCAGGATGCAGGTTCGGCGTCGAGCCTGTTCAACATCCTGCGCAACCTGGGTGGCGCCATCGGCATCGCCTTGCTGGCGACCCTGCTGGATGCGCGCACCAAGATGTACTTCGACTACCTGCGCGAGTCGCTGGTACCGAGCAATCCACAGGTCGCCGAGCGCCTGGCGCAGTTGGCCGAAAGGCTGGGGAGCGATGCTGCGGCGCTGGGCAAGTTGAGCGAGATTACCCACCAGCAGGCGATGATCATGGCCTACAACGATGCCTTCCATTTTGTCGGTATCGGTTTGGCGATCAGCATGGTGGCGGTGTTGATGACGCGCAAATTGCCACCGGGGTTGAAGGCTGGAGAGGCTCACTGACAGCGGCGTCTGAATCGCGGGGCAAGCCCGCTCCTACCCCTGTAGGAGCGGGCTTGTCCCGCGATAGAGGCTTACGCGGTAATCATGCGCTCACGCAACGCGGTGATCTCGTCGCGCAACTGCGCCGCCGCTTCGAACTCCAGGTCCCGCGCCAGCTGGTACATCTTCTCTTCCAGCTGCTTGATGCGCTTGGCGATCTCGCCCGGGGTACGCAGTTCGGCTTCGTAGCGGGCGCTCTCCTCCGCGGCCTTGGCCATGCCCTTGCGCTTCTTGCTGCGCGAGCCGGGCACGTTGGCGCCTTCCATGATGTCGGTGATGTCCTTGACCACGCCCTTGGGCACGATGCCGTTGGCCTGGTTGAAGGCAATCTGCTTGTCGCGGCGGCGTTCAGTCTCGCCGATCGCCCGCTCCATGGAGCCTGTCCTGTTGTCGGCATAGAGGATCGCCCGACCGTTGAGGTTACGCGCCGCCCGGCCGATGGTCTGGATCAGCGAACGCTCGGAGCGCAGGAAACCCTCCTTGTCGGCATCGAGGATCGCCACCAGCGACACCTCGGGCATGTCCAGCCCCTCACGCAGCAGGTTGATCCCCACCAGCACATCGAACGTCCCCAGGCGCAAGTCGCGGATGATCTCGACCCGCTCCACGGTGTCGATGTCCGAGTGCAGGTAGCGCACCCGTACATCGTGGTCGGCCAGGTAATCGGTGAGGTCCTCGGCCATGCGCTTGGTCAGGGTGGTGACCAGCACACGCTCTTCAATGGCCACACGCTTGCGAATTTCCGACAGCAGGTCGTCGACCTGGGTGGTGGCCGGGCGCACCTCCACCTGCGGATCGACCAGGCCGGTGGGCCGCACCACCTGCTCCACTACCCTGCCGGCGTGATCGGCCTCGTAGGGCCCGGGCGTCGCGGAAACGAAGATGGTCTGCGGACTCACGCTTTCCCACTCGTCGAAACGCATGGGCCGGTTGTCCAGCGCCGACGGCAGGCGGAAACCGTACTCGACCAGGGTCTCCTTGCGCGAGCGGTCGCCCTTGTACATGGCCCCGACCTGGGGAACGCTGACGTGGGACTCGTCGATCACCAGCAAGGCATCGGCCGGCAGGTAGTCGTAGAGGGTCGGCGGCGGCGCCCCGGCCGGACGCCCGGACAGGTAGCGCGAGTAGTTTTCGATGCCGTTGCAGTAGCCCAGCTCGAGGATCATCTCCAGGTCGAAGCGGGTGCGCTGCTCCAGGCGCTGGGCTTCGACCAGCTTGTTGGCCTTGTGCAGGTATTCCAGTCGCTGCTGCAGCTCCTCCTTGATGCCCTCCACCGCCTCGAGCAGGGTTTCGCGCGGGGTCACGTAGTGGCTCTTGGGGTAGAAGGTGAAGCGCGGCAGTTTGCGGATCACCTCGCCGGTCAGCGGGTCGAAGGCGGCAATGTTCTCCACTTCATCGTCGAACAGCTCGATGCGGATGGCTTCCAGGTCCGATTCGGCCGGGAAGATGTCGATCACATCGCCACGCACGCGGAAGGTGGCGCGGGCGAAGTCCATTTCGTTGCGGGTGTACTGCAGGTCGGCCAGGCGGCGCAGCAGGGCGCGCTGGTCGAGCTTGTCGCCACGGTCCACGTGCAGGACCATCTTCAGGTAGGTTTCCGGGCTGCCCAGGCCGTAGATGCACGACACCGTGGTGACGATGATCGCATCGCGCCGCTCAAGCAGCGCCTTGGTCGCTGACAGGCGCATCTGCTCGATGTGATCGTTGATCGAGGCGTCCTTCTCGATGAAGGTGTCTGACGACGGCACATAGGCTTCGGGCTGGTAGTAGTCGTAGTAGGAAACGAAATACTCCACGGCGTTGTTGGGGAAAAACGCCTTGAACTCACCATACAACTGCGCCGCCAGGGTCTTGTTCGGCGCCAGCACCAAGGTTGGGCGCTGCACCTGGGCGATCACGTTGGCGATGCTGAAGGTCTTGCCCGAACCGGTCACCCCGAGCAGGGTCTGGTGCGCCAGGCCCGCCTCGATGCCTTCGACCATCAGGCGAATGGCCTCGGGCTGGTCGCCGGCCGGCTGGAAACGGGTGACGAGCTGAAACTCGGACATGACGGACCTCTGTGTTATCGCGGCTGCAGGCAACTGTATCTATAGACAGTACTTATACCGAATTAGTGTCACTGAGTGCCAGTTTCAACTCAGTGTTGCGGGCAATTGCCGCACTGGACCGGTCAATACGACTAACGGTCGAAAAAATTTCGGCCAAACAGCAGGAAAAGCTGCACCAGACTGTCGCCGTGACCGGTGGGTATCACTATACTGACTCCCCGTTTGTGCACCGCTCTAGTGCATTTCGGCTGGAGCGTGCGAACTCTTCCACTCTCCATTCGAGCCAAGGTAATAATGAGCCTGTTTTCCGCTGTCGAGCTGGCACCACGCGACCCCATTCTGGGCCTGAACGAAGCTTTCAACGCCGATACCCGTAGCAACAAGGTCAACCTGGGTGTAGGTGTGTACTGCAACGAAGAAGGGCGTATCCCACTGCTGCGCGCAGTGATCGAAGCCGAAACCCAGCGCGCTGCCCAGCACGCTTCCCGCGGTTACCTGCCGATCGACGGCATCGCCGCCTACGACCAGGCCGTGCAGAAACTGCTGTTCGGTGCCGAGTCGCCACTGCTGGCCGCTGGCCGCGTGATCACCACCCAGGCCGTCGGCGGTACCGGCGCCCTGAAGATCGGTGCCGACTTCCTCAAGCAGATCTCGCCAAATGCCGTCGTCGCCATCAGCGACCCGAGCTGGGAAAACCATCGCGCCCTGTTCGAAACCGCCGGTTTCCCTGTGCAGAACTACCGTTACTACGACGCCGCCACCAACGACGTCAACCGTAGCGGCATGCTCGAAGACCTCAACGCCCTGCCGTCGGGCTCGATCATCGTCCTGCACGCCTGCTGCCACAACCCGACCGGCGTCGACCTGAGCCTGGACGACTGGAAAAACGTCCTCGAAGTGGTCAAGGCCAAGGGCCACGTACCGTTCCTCGACATGGCCTACCAGGGCTTTGGCGACGGCATCTACGAAGACGCCTTTGCCGTGCGCCTGTTCGCAGAGTCCGGCCTGAACTTCTTCGTTTCCAGCTCGTTCTCCAAATCCTTCTCGCTGTACGGCGAGCGCGTTGGCGCCCTGTCGATCATCACCGAGTCCAAGGAAGAGAGCGCTCGCGTGCTGTCCCAGGTCAAGCGCGTGATCCGTACCAACTACTCCAACCCGCCAACTCATGGCGCCAGCATCGTTGCCGCCGTGCTCAACAGCCCGGAACTGCGTGCGATGTGGGAAGAGGAGCTGGGCGAAATGCGCAGCCGCATCCACGGCATGCGCAAGCAAATGGTCGAGCTGCTGGCCGAGTACGGTGCCAACCGCGACTTCAGCTTCGTCGGTCGCCAGCGCGGCATGTTCTCCTACTCGGGCCTGAGCATTGAGCAAGTCGCCCGTCTGAAGAACGAGTTCGGCATCTACGCCCTGGACACCGGCCGCATTTGCGTCGCCACCCTGAACCAGAGCAACATCCATGTGGTGACCAAGGCCATCGTCGAGGTCCTGTAACTGATTAATTGCCAAGGGGAGGCTTGACTTCCCCTTAGCAATCAGTAAGATACGCCACAGATTCCGCGATAGCTCAGTCGGTAGAGCAAATGACTGTTAATCATTGGGTCCCTGGTTCGAGTCCAGGTCGCGGAGCCAAATACCTGAAAAACCTCCAGTTGCGCTGAGCACTGGAGGTTTTTTCGTTTCAGCCCCTCCCCTCCTGCCGGTAGGGCTCGGTCACCGGCCGCTGCTCATCCACCAGAATCCACACCAGCAATTTTGCCGGCTTCGCCTGGCTGGCATTGCGCGAAACCAGGTGCGCGGCGCCTGGCGGCTCGTACCAGAAATCACCCGTCTTGTAGGTCACAGGCTTGTGTTCGCCCTTGAGCTGGGAAACCACTTCCCCTTCGAGCACATAGGCCATGACTGCGCCCGGATGCTGGTGCGCGACGGATGCCTGCCCCGGCGCATAATCGACCGTCAGCATGATGGCTTTCTTGCCCGGCGCATTGGCTGGCAGTTGCTGCTGCAGGATATTGACCGCTTCCTGGCCTTCTTCCGGGCCATGGGCCCAGGCCCCCGGCAGGGTGAACAGGCTGGCGACGATCAGTGTACTGATGGGTATCAGACGGGATTTCATGGGCATTACCTCGCAGGAGTGGATGCCGGCAGGTTATGCCGACACCAGTGAGGTAAAAAGCGCCAATTCAGGGAAAAACGTGGAGGCTAATCAGCTGCGGCCAATCGGGTAGAAGGTGCCCGAACTCCAGACGCCCAGCCATTGCTCGCCGTCGATCTGGCGCGGCACGGCCAGCTCCACCAACTGATAGAACACATTGCGGTGGATCAGCGCCTCCAGGTTGCTGCGCATATGCACATAGGGCGAAGGCTCCTGGGTGCTGGCATCGATCTCGAAGCGCAGGGGATGCTCAGGCCCGGCCTCGACCTGGTCCTCGACGTTGCTGGTAAAGCGCAGCACCTGCTGCTCACCACTGCCCTGCACCTCCAGGACAACCGCCACGAACGGCGCATCATCGACCTTGATACCGACCTTCTCGACCGGCGTCACCAGGAAGTAGTCGTCACCGTCGCGGCGGATGATGGTGGAGAACAGCCGGACCATCGGCTTGCGCCCGATCGGCGTACCCAGGTAATACCAGGTGCCATCACGGGCGATGCGCATGTCGATATCGCCGCAAAAATCCGGGTTCCACAGGTGTACCGGCGGCAACCCCTTTTCTGTCTTGGGAATCTGCGCCAACAGATCATTGGCCTTGCCGCTACCTGACATCACCCTCTCCTTACTGACTCATGCCCAGAAGACTGCGAGCGTAATCCTCAAGCGGTGGACCAAGCAAATCTTCCGGCTTGTTGTCATGGAACGTCAGCAAACCGCCACGGCTGTTGATCCGCGTCGTATCGATCAGGTAGCGGGTGCTGGTTTCGATCAGCATCAACTGAATCACGCCGGTATCGATACCCAGACGATCGACCGCCTGCTCGTCATACCATTCATCGCCATTGCCGATACGGTCATCGGTGCGAGCAAAGCGGGCATACAGCAGGTAGTGGGCACCCACCGAGCGGGCCTCGACCAGGGCGTCTTCAAGCCCCAGCGGCCCCCGGGCCCGGCGTACCATGGGGAAGTACTCGATAAAGCCCTTGAAGGCCTCTTCGGCAACCACGTTAGGTCGTGGATAAGGGCCTTTGCCCGGCGGAACGAAGGCACCCTGGCCAATGTAGATGAACGAGTCAGGCTGCAAGCGCACCGACAGCGACCGGCGGGTGTCGCTGTGATCGAGCAGACCGGCGTCGCTCATGTGGTAGCGGACACCCTCACCCATATCGCTGACATTCATGCAGCCGCCCAGCGCCGTCAGCGCCAGCAGCAAAACCAGGCTACGCATCAATCCTCCAGTGGCCGGTGACGGAAAACCGGCGAATGGCCGACAGATGCAGCTTTTGCGCCAGTCTTAACCGCCGATGATCTTCATCACTGTCGCACCACCGGAAAACGCCACCGGCTGCTTGTCGCCCAGGGCCTTGAGCAGCAGGCCCTGCAGGGCCGGCAGCGCCTCATGACGCGGCTTGTCGAGCAAGTCGCCGATGTAGTGACGGTTGCTCGACGACAGGCAGCCATGCAGCCAGCCGGTGGAGGACAGGCGCAGCCGCGAGCAGGTACGGCAGAACGGTACGCTCTCGTTGGCGATCACGCCGAAATAACCCTGGCCCGGGATCTGGTAGCGCAAGGCCGTGGCATCCACCGGTGCATTGGCCTGCAGGTATTCGTAGCGTTCGCCGATCAGTTGCAGCAGGTGCTCTAGGCTGACGAACTGCTGCAGGAAAGCATTGCTGTCGCGGGCCAGATGGCCCATGCGCATCAGTTCGATGAAGCGCAGCTCGAAACCGCGGGCCAGGCAGTATTCCAGCAGCGGGATCACCTGGTCGAAGTTCTGCCCGCGCAGGGGCACCATGTTGACCTTGATCTTCATCCCCGCTGCGCTGGCCTGCTCCATGCCATCGAGCACGGTGGCGAGGTCGCCGCCACGGGCGATGCGACGGAACGCATCGGGATCGAGGGTATCGAGGGAGACATTGAGACGGCGAATGCCGGCAGCGCGCAGCAATGGCAGCTTGCGCGCCAGCAACTGGCCGTTGGTGGTCAGACTGATTTCATCCAGGCCCAGGGATGCGACCGAGGTCAGGAAGGTTTCCAGCTTGGGACTGACCAGCGGCTCGCCACCGGTGACCCGCAAACGCTCGATGCCGGCCGCTTCGATCAGGTAGGCCACGCCGCGCGCCATCGCTTCGGCAGACAGCTCGTCCTGAGCCGCCACCAGACGCTTGCCGTCCGGTACGCAATAGGTGCAGGCATAGTTGCAGGCAGCGGTGAGGCTGACACGCAAGTTGCGAAAACGCCTGCCTTGGCGGTCGACGATCATGGATGACTCCGGCATGGATGAATCGGGCTTGCAAAACCTGACTCAAAAATCAGGTTTTTGCAAGCCTTCATACCTGAGTATATTCCTGCATGGCACTTCCCTGTAGCGGCATCGGGCTGCCGAATGTGTCAGTTACCGGCCGCATCCGGGTCGCGCTTGCGCTTGTTGCCCATGCGCACGCCGATGTCCATCAGGAACTGGAAGAAGCCTTCCTGGTCTTCCAGCACGTTGCTCCAGAACGGCGAGTGATACAGGGCCACGGCGCCATGCACCAGGGCCCAGGCGGCGCAGTAGTGGAAGTACGGTGGCACGTCTTCGAGCTTGCCTTCGCTGATGCGGCCCTTGATCAGCAGGGTCAGGCGGTCGAAGTTGGAGGCACGGATCTTGTGCAGCTCCTCGACCATTTCCGGCACCTGGTTGCCCTTGACCACCTTCTCTTCGAGGCGGTCGAACAGCCGGTAGCGCTGCGGGTCACGCATGCGGAATTCGAAGTAGGCGCGCGACAGGGCCTCCTTGTCGCGGTCAACGTCGGCAGAGTGCAGCAGTTCGTTCAAATCGCGCTCGTAGTCGAGCATCAGGCGCAGGTAGATCTCCGCCTTGGATTTGAAATGCTTGTAGATCGTGCCTTTGCCGATACCGACAGCATCAGCGATCATCTCGACGGTGACGCTGTCTTCACCCTGGTCGAGAAACAGCTTGAGCGCGGTATCGAGAATTTCTTGCTCACGGCGACGAAACTCACGGACCTTACGAGGTTCTTTCTGCATAAGATGGACTGGATCGAAATCGAAGCCGGTTATTATGCCTAAATTGCGCCAAAATGCACGGATCATCCAACCATGTCTATGTTTCTTGATGAGTTCGAGCAGGCCCCCGGCCTGCGCTACCTGAACCATGCTGCCGTGGCACCCTGGCCCAAACGCACCAGCCAGGCGGTTTCGCGCTTCGCCAACGAAAACGTTTGGCTCGGCGCAAGGGACTATCCGGACTGGATGACCGTGGAGCAACGCCTGCGTGAGCGACTGATGCGCCTGACCAACGCACCGTCGACCGATGACATTGCCCTGGTCAAGAGCACTTCCGAGGCACTTTCGTTCGTCGCCTTCGGGCTTGACTGGCACGCAGGCGACCAGATCGTCATCAGTGATGAGGAGTTCCCGTCCAACCGCATCGTCTGGGAAGCCCTGGCCGACCAGGGTGTCGAAGTGGTCCAGGTCAGCCTCAAGGGCAGCGATCCGGAGGCCGACCTGCTCGACGCCTTTGGCCCGCGGACACGCCTGCTGGCGATCAGCGCCGTGCAGTTCGCCAGCGGCCTGCGCCTGGACCTGGCACGGCTTGGCCAGGGCTGCCGAGCGCGCAATGTGTTGTTCTGCATCGATGCCATCCAGCAACTGGGCGCCCTACCCTTCGACGTGCAGGCCTACCAATGCGACTTCGCCATGGCTGACGGGCACAAATGGATGCTCGGCCCGGAAGGCCTCGGGGTGTTCTACTGCCGCGCCGAGGTGCGCCCGCGGCTGAAGCTCAGCGAGTACGGCTGGCATATGCTCGAACACATCGGGGACTACACCCGCACCGAATGGGAACCGGCCCACAGCGCCCGACGCTTTGAATGCGGCAGCCCGAACATGCTCGGCGCCGCAGCGCTGGAGGCCAGCCTGTCGTTGCTTGAAGAAGTAGGCATGGAGCACGTGGCCGCAGCCCTGGACGAGCGGGTGACCTGGCTACGCGAAGGCCTGGCGGCGATCTGCGGGGTACGCCTGCACAGTCCGCAGGATCCGGCACGGCGCGCCGGCATTGTTTCGTTCAGCATCGACGGCCTTGATAACTTCGCGCTCTATCAACGCCTCAAGCAGGAGCAGGTGGTGTGCATTACGCGAGGTCCTGGCGTGCGCTTTTCGCCGCATTTCTACACGCCAAGGCACATAATCGACGAAACTCTGACTATAGTGCGGCAGATTGCAGAGCGATGAGTGCTCAGCAGCCGCAGCCGTATTCCAAATCTGTTTAAAAAACGAGCAGTGAGCGCTGGCAGCCCGCCAATCCTGGCCAATACTTCAGGTGTTGGCGCGGCGCATCCCCCCAGTGGCGCGCCGATAAAGGTGCTCAGGGACCGCGTACCTTTGTTTTACTCCTAATGGTCTTAACCCGGATTCACCCCCCAGAACCCGGGTTTTTTTTGCCTGTAATAATCTGCCGCCCCCAAGGGAGCCGTGGGAGCTGGCGTAGCCTGCGATGCCGACACCGCACAACCACCTGACACCACAGTGCCCCTATCGCCGGCGATGCCGGCTCCCACAATGACCAGCCAGCCGTATCAGCTCACCCGCGCCAACGGGAACAGGCGCTTGAAGTTGGCCGTGGTCTGCTGCGCCAACTGCTCGTAGCGCTCCCCCCGCAGCATGGCGACGAACTCCGCCACTTCCCGCACGTACTGTGGCAGGTTCGGCTTGCCTCGGTAGGGAATCGGCGCCAGGTAAGGCGAGTCGGTCTCCACCAACAGTCGATCGGCCGGCACCTGGCGGGCCACATCGCGCAAGGCATCGGCATTGCGGAAGGTGACGATGCCGGACAAGGAGATGTAGTAACCCAGGTCCAGCGCCGCCTTGGCCATGTCCCAGTCTTCGGTGAAGCAATGCAGCACCCCGGCCTGGCCCAGGTCGGCCTCGCGCAGCAAGGCCAGGGTGTCGGCGCGGGCCGCACGGGTGTGGATGATCACGGGCTTACCGGTGCTTTTCGCCGCTTGCAGGTGCAAACGGAAGGACGCCCGTTGCAGCTCGGCCGCTTCCGGCTCGTAGTGGTAGTCCAGGCCGGTTTCGCCGATAGCCACCACATGCGGGTGCTCAAGCTCCTTGAGCAGCCAGTCCAGGGCCGGCGCGCCGTCGCTGGAAAGGTCCAGCGGGTGGATGCCCACCGAGCAGTCGACATCACTGTAGCGCTCGCTCAGGTCCTTGACCGCTGCCGCATTGTCGGCGCTCACACCAATGCACAGGAAGTGCCCTACCCCTCTCGCCCGCGCAGCCTCCAGGGCAGCATCAAGAGAACCCTGGTGGGCCGAAAGGTCGAGGCGATCGAGGTGGCAATGGGAATCTACAAGCATGGCATCACGGCAACTGTGGAAAATGAATGGATTCGGGCGGGCCGGCTCAACGCTGGCCGGGCAACATGGCCCAGGACGCCAGCAGTGCTTCGAGCAACAGCACGCGGTTGAGGTTGGCCTTGGACATGACCTTCTGGCGTTGGGCGAGGATCCAGTCCTGGATCTCCAGCACCTTGCCCTGCCCGCTCTTCTGCGCCAGGTACTGCACGACCTTGCGCATATCGTTCAAGCCTAATCCTTCCTCATCCTCGGTCAACTGATAGCGCAGGATCAGGTTGGACCAGTCGCAGAACCAGTCGAACAGCTGCAACAAGGGAATGGCATTCCAGGCCTCGGCCAGCTGGCTGGGGGATTGCTGTTGCTTGAGCAGTTTCTTCACCCCGTCGACCACCTGCGCACGCTGTTCGCGCACGCCCTGGGCATTCAGGCTGACGGCGGCCAGCGGTGAACCGGCAGCAAGGCTCAACAGCTCCAGGCGCTCCTGCTCGTCGCATTCAGGCAGTGCACGGCTCAACCAGGCCAGGCTCTGGGCGGTATCGGGCAAGGGACAGGCCTGCTGCACGCAGCGGCTCTTGATGGTGGGCAACAAGCGGCTGGGCTGGTGGCTGACCAGGAGCAGCACGGTGTCGCCGGACGGCTCTTCCAGGCTCTTGAGCAAGGCATTGGAGGCATTGATGTTCATCGCCTCGACCGGCTCGATCAGCACCACCTTGCGCCCACCCAGCTGGGCCGTCTGGACCACGAAGGACACCAGGTCGCGCACCTGGTCGACCTTGATCGCCTTGTCGGCCTCCTCCGGCTCCAGCACATAGTTGTCCGGGTGGCTGCCGGCCGCGAGCAACAGGCAGGACTTGCACTGACCACAGGCTTGGAGGTTGGCCGGACGCTGGCACAGCAACAGGGCCATCAGGCGCTCGGCCAGGGCGCGCTTGCCGATACCCTGAGGCCCATGCAGCAGGTAGGCATGGGCATGCTGGGTGCGCCCGGCCAGCTGCTGCCACAGCGCCTGTTGCCAGGGGTAGGCTTCAGCCACGGCAACGCTCCAGGATTCGCGGCAGCACGGTATCCAGTGTTTGCTGTACCTGCGCCAGCGACTGAGACGCATCGATCAGCGTGTAGCGTTGCGGGGCCGCCTTGGCCCGCGCCAGATAGGCCTGGCGTACGGCCTCGAAGAACGCCTGGCCTTCTTGCTCGAAGCGGTCCAGGCGACCACGGGCCGCGGCCCGGGACAAGCCGATTTCCACCGGCAGGTCGAAGACCAGGGTCAGGTCAGGACGCAGTTCGCCCTGGACAAACTGCTCGAGGGTGGCGATGCGCTCAAGGGACAAGCCGCGACCACCTCCCTGATAGGCGTAGGTGGCATCGGTAAAACGGTCGCACAGCACCACCGCGCCTCGCGCCAGCGCCGGACGAATCACTTGCGCCAGGTGCTGGGCGCGGGCGGCGAACACCAGCAGCAGCTCGGTGTCGGCGTCCATGGTTTCGTCGCTGGGCGCCAGCAGCAGTTCGCGTATCTTTTCGGCCAGCGGGGTACCACCGGGCTCACGGGTCAGGACCACGTCCACGCCCTGGGCGCGCAGATGCCCGGCCAGGTACTCGCGGTTGGTACTCTTGCCCGCGCCTTCGGGACCTTCCAGGGTAATAAACAAGCCGCTCACAGGCAGTCCTTACAATTGATCATTGCGGGGTAGTTTCGCTGTCCGGCGCCGACGCTTCAGTCTGCGACTCCGGCTGCGCTTCAGGCTGCACCTGCGACGGCTCCGGCTGCTCGTCAAGCGCTTCCTGCGGCACCTCGACTGCAGGCTGGCCCTCGGGCGCGGGGCTGGAGCGATAATCGGCACGACGCTTGAGCTGAAACTCGCGAACCGCCGAGTTATGCGCATCCAGGTCATCGGAGAAGACATGGCTGCCATCGCCACGGGCGACGAAATACAAGCTGGTGCCCGGCGTCGGGTTCAGCGCCGCGTGAATCGCCTCGCGACCGACCATGGCGATCGGCGTCGGCGGCAGGCCGGCATTGGTGTAGGTATTGTATGGCGTCGGCTCGCGCAGGTCGGAACGGCTGATCTTGCCGTTGTAGCGCTCACCCATGCCGTAGATCACGGTCGGGTCGGTCTGCAGCAGCATACCGATGCGCATGCGCCGCACGAAGACGCCGGCAATCTCGCCGCGCTCCTGGGGTACGCCGGTTTCCTTCTCGACGAGCGAAGCCATGATCAGCGCCTGGTACGGATCGCGATAAGGCAAGTCGGTCGGACGCTCCGCCCACTCCTTGGCCAGCACCTCCTCGAGACGAGCATAGGCCTGCTGCAGGAACTCCACATCGGTCATGCCACGCACGAAGCGGTAGGTGTCGGGGAAAAAACGCCCCTCGGGAAAGACGCCGGGATGGCCGAGCTTGTCCATCACGTCGGCATCGCTGAGGCCATCGAGGGTCTGCTTGATCTTTTCATGCTTGGCCAGTGCCGCACGCACCTGGCGGAAGTTCCAGCCCTCGACCAGGGTCAGGCTGTATTGCACCACGTCGCCACGACGCCAGACCTCGAACAGGTCGTGTACGGTCATGCCCGGACTCAGGCGGTATTCACCGGTGTGCAGCGGCACGCCGGCCATGTTGAAGCGCCAGTACAAACGCAGCCAGAACGCATCGTCGAGCAGGCCTTCGCGCTCCATGCGGTAGAACATGCGGTTGGGGTTGGTGCCGGTAGGCACGTCGAGCAATTGCTCCTGGCTGACGTGCAGGGGCTGGTCCAGCGCCGAGTTCACCTTCCAGGCGGAAAAACCCAGCATCAGGCCTGCCAGAATCAATCCGGTCTCCAGCAGCACCAAGAATTTACGTCTCACAAATCAGGTATCCAGTAGCGTACGGGCAATGGCCTGCAGTTTACGGGTGAGCGGCCCCGGCGGCCAGTTCAGCGATGCAAAAGCGCGCACCGGCCAGATGCCATAGACACTGTTGCAGACGAAGACCTCATCGGCCTGCTCCAGGTCCTGCAAGGACAGATCGGTAATGCGCACGGCAATACCGGCAACAGCCGCCTGCTCGATCAGCGCCGCGCGCATCACACCGGCCACGCCGCAGCGGCTCAGGTCGGCCGTCAGCAGCTCGCCTGCGCGCACCATGAACAGGTTACTGTACACCCCTTCGATGACCCGGCCCGACATATCGCGCATCAGCCCTTCGGCATGCTCGGTATCCTGCCACTCGGCCCGCGCCAGTACTTGCTCGAGCCGATTGAGGTGTTTGAGTCCGGCCAGCAGCGGTTGTTCCGCCAGGCGTGTGGAACAGGCAAACAGGCGTACGCCCTGCTCGGCATTGACGATGGGGTAAGCGGGCAATGGACTGCCCTGGAGGATGCGCCGCGGCGCGGCACCGGCAGCCGGCGCGTAGCCGCGCTGACTGTCACCACGGACCAGGATCAACTTGAGCACGCCGTCCCCCAGGGCACTGGCGTAACGGCACAGCTCATCGCGAATCAACCCGTGATCGGCGCTGATCGCCAGGCGCTGGCAACCCAGCGCCAGGCGTTCGAGGTGAAACTCGAGCAACGACGGTCGACCTGCCCGTACGGCGATGGTCTCGAACAGACCATCGCCGTACGCCAGCCCGCGGCTTTGCAGATTGACCGCATCGGCCGGCAGGCCATCGACCCAGGCGTGCATCAGCCGGCGAACCGGCGGAACACCAGCGAGCCGTTGGTACCACCAAAACCAAAGGAGTTGGACAGTACGACGTCGATCGGCATGTTGCGTGCCTCGTGCGGCACGAAGTCCAGATCGCAGCCCTGGTCCGGCTCATCGAGGTTGATGGTCGGCGGCGCCACCTGGCTGTTGATCGACAGCACGCTGAAGATCGCCTCAACCGCACCGGCAGCGCCGAGCAGGTGGCCAGTCATCGACTTGGTCGAGCTGACAGCCAGCTTGTAGGCGTGCTCACCGAACACCGACTTGATCGCCGAGGCTTCGGCCAGGTCACCGGCCGGGGTCGAGGTACCGTGGGCGTTGATGTAGTTCACCTGGTCGGCGTTCAGGCCGGCATCGCGCAAGGCATTGACCATGCAGCGCGCGGCGCCGCTGCCGTCTTCAGGCGGCGAGGTCATGTGGTAGGCGTCGCCGCTCATGCCGAAGCCCACCAGCTCGGCATAGATGGTCGCACCACGGGCCTTGGCATGTTCGAGTTCTTCGAGCACCAGAGCACCGGCGCCGTCGGACAGGACGAAACCGTCACGGCCCTTGTCCCATGGACGGCTGGCACGGGTCGGGTCGTCATTGCGGGTCGACAGTGCACGCGAGGCGCCGAAGCCCCCCATGCCCAGGCCGCAGGCGGCCATTTCCGCACCGCCGGCAATCATCACGTCGGCTTCACCGAAGGCGATGTTGCGCGCAGCCATACCGATACAGTGGGTACCGGTGGTGCAGGCAGTGGCAATGGCGTAGTTAGGTCCCTGTACACCCAGGTGGATCGACAGGAAACCGGAAATCATGTTGATGATCGAACCGGGTACGAAGAACGGCGAAATGCGCCGCGGGCCCTGGTCATGCAAGGTCCGGCTGGTTTCTTCGATGTTGGTCAGGCCACCGATACCCGAGCCCATGGCCACGCCGATGCGCTCGCGGTTGGCGTCGGTCACTTCCAGGCCGGCATTACGCACCGCCTGAAAACCGGCTGCCAGGCCGTACTGGATGAACAGGTCGAGCTTGCGGGCTTCCTTGACCGACAGGTACTGCTCGACTTCGAAGCCCTTTACCGAGCCGCCGAAACGGGTGGAGTAGGCAGACAGGTCCGTATGCTCGATCAGACCGATGCCACTGCGGCCAGCCAGAATGCCTTGCCAACTGCTCGGTACATCCGTACCCAGTGGCGACAGCATACCCATACCGGTGACCACGACGCGTCTACGCGACACAGCACTCTCCTTATTCACATTGACTACATGTCTTGTAAAGAAAAAACCGCACGCCGGCGAAGGCAGTGCGGTTTTTCCATGACAAGAAGCGACGACTACAACGTCTTAGGCCTGGTGGGCGTTGACGTAGTCGATAGCAGCTTGAACAGTAGTGATCTTCTCGGCTTCTTCGTCAGGGATTTCGGTCTCGAATTCCTCTTCCAGAGCCATCACCAGCTCAACGGTGTCAAGGGAATCGGCACCCAGATCTTCGACGAAGGAAGCAGTGTTCACTACTTCTTCTTCTTTAACGCCCAGTTGCTCGGCGACGATTTTCTTGACGCGTTCTTCGATGGTGCTCATACCTTGTTTTCACTCCTAATGGACATATGTCAGGCAGCTGGCCGGTGTGTAAGTGTATAGAAAGACGTCTGCTTTTCAAGCGCAACACGCCTCACCAGACCACACCTGCCAACCGACTAGAATCTGGTTGCAGCTTTATAACGGATTTTAGACAGCTCGTATGACATTTTTTTGAAGCAATCCGTCACATTCGATTTACATGTACATGCCGCCGTTGACCGGAATGGTCGCGCCGGTCACATAACCTGCGCCTTCGGAAGCCAGGAACGCCACCACATTGGCGATCTCCTGGGCCTGGCCCAGGCGGCCCAGTGGAATCTGGGTCTGCAGGGCTTCGCGCTGCGCTTCCGGCAGTTCGCGGGTCATGTCGGTGTCGATGAAGCCCGGGGTCACCGAGTTGACGGTGATGGCGCGCGAGCCGACTTCACGGGCCAGGGCGCGGCTGAAGCCTTCCAGGCCGGCCTTGGCGGCGGCGTAGTTGACCTGACCGACGTTACCCATGGCGCCGACCACCGAGCCGATGCTGATGATACGACCCCAACGGGCCTTGGTCATACCACGCAGTACGCCCTTGGACAGACGGTAGAGGCTGTTCAGGTTGGTGTCGATGACGTCGAACCACTCGTCGTCCTTCATGCGCAGCATGAGGTTGTCGCGGGTGATGCCGGCGTTGTTGACCAGGATGGTCGGCGCGCCGAACTGCTCCTGGATCGCGGCCAGGGTGGCGGTGACCGACTCGTCGCTGGTTACGTTCAGCTCCATGCCGGTGCCGGTGATGCCGTGTTCCTTGAGGGTGGCGGCGATACGCTCGGCACCCGAGGCGGAGGTCGCGGTACCGATCACGGTCGCGCCCAGACGGCCCAGTTCCAGGGCGATGGCCTGGCCGATACCACGGCTGGCGCCGGTAACCAGTGCAACTTTACCTTGCAGGCTCATGCAAGCTTCTCCTAAATCAGGCCAGCGCCGCACGGGTGGCGGCGACAGCATCCGGGGTATTGAGGTTGTAGGTGGTGACGCCTTCGGCGCAACGCTTGTTCAGGCCGGCCAGGACCTTGCCCGGGCCGCACTCGACCAGGTTGACCGGGCCATTGGCGGCCAGGGTCTGCACGCACTCGACCCAGCGCACTGGCTGGTAGAGCTGTGCCAGCAGGTCTTGCTTGAGCGCCGTCAGGTCTGCGGCGACTGCTGCGGTGACGTTCTGCACCACCGGAATTTGCGGGGCCTTCCAATCGATGGCATTGACCGACTCGGCGAAGCGCTCGGCAGCCGGGCGCATCAGCTCGCAGTGCGACGGTACGCTGACCGGCAATGGCAGTGCACGCTTGGCGCCCTTGACCTTGCAGGCTTCCATGGCGCGTTCGACAGCCGCCTTGGCACCGGCGATGACCACTTGGCCCGGCGAGTTGAAGTTGACCGCACTGACCACTTCGCCCTGGGCTGCTTCGGCGCAAATGGCGACGACATCGGCGTCGTCCAGGCCGAGAATGGCAGCCATGGCGCCCTGCCCGACCGGCACGGCTTCCTGCATCAGTTGACCGCGGCGCTCGACCAGCTTGACCGCATCGGCCAGGCTCAGGCTGCCAGCGGCGACCAGCGCGCTGTACTCGCCCAGGCTGTGACCGGAAACGAATGCAGGGCGTGCGCCGCCTTCGTCAAGCCACAGGCGCCACAGGGCGATGGAAGCGGTCAGGATGGCGGGCTGGGTTTTATCGGTCTGATTGAGTTGCTCCTCCGGGCCTTCCTGGACCAGTTTCCACAGGTCGTAACCCAGAGCCTCGGAAGCTTCCTTGAAGGTCTCGATGATCAGCGGCTTTTCTGCGCCGAGCTCGGCGAGCATGCCGAGGGACTGCGAACCTTGACCGGGAAAGACGAATGCGAGGGATGCAGACATTGAACAAGCCCCTAATGATCTTGTCGTCGGAAAATGAAGCGCCCGGCACCGGGCCGAGCACAAGAAACTGAAGACTTGGATGATAGCGAGCACCAAGCGGTCACATTTAACCACTTCCTGGCGGATATGCCTAAAGCAACAGGTCTTCCAGGCGCCCGTGCAGACGCTCGGGCAGGTTCTCCTGAATCTCGATCAGGGCGCGCTGGATGGCGCTCTGGAACCCTTGCACGCCAGCAGACCCATGACTCTTGATGACAATGCCCTGAAGGCCGAGAAAGCTTGCGCCGTTGTGTCGTGCAGGCGCGAGGTCGGCACGCAGGCGCTTGAGCAGCGGCATGGCCATGGCGCCCGCCAGGCGCGCACCCATGCCACCCTTGAACAGGGCTTCGATGCGCGAGGCGATCATGGTCGCCAGCCCTTCACTGGACTTGAGCAGGATATTGCCGACGAAACCGTCGCACACCACCACATCGGCCTCGCCGCGATACAGGCCATCGCCTTCGACAAAGCCGATGTAGTTCAGGCCCCGGGCGTTCTGCAGCAGGTTGGCCGCAAGCTTGACCTGCTGGTTGCCCTTGATGTCTTCGGTGCCGACATTGAGCAGCGCCACGCGTGGGCGCGATATCCCCAGGGCCTGGGCCGCCACCGACCCCATCACGGCGAACTGGAACAGGTTTTCCGCACTGCAATCGACATTGGCACCCAGGTCGAGCAACTGGCAGTAGCCGGTCTGGGTCGGAATAGCCGCGACCATGGCCGGACGGTCGATACCGGGCAGGGTCTTGAGCACATAGCGCGACAGCGCCATCAGCGCACCGGTGTTACCGGCGCTGACGCAGGCCTGGACCTTGCCATCACGCAATAACTCGAGGGCCACGCGCATGGACGAATCGGGCTTGCCGCGCAACGCCTGGGACGGCCGCTCGTCCATGCCGATCACTTCGCTGGCCGCAACAATCTGCAGGCGCGCGCGATCCGCTGCCGACTGGCCAGCGATCAGATCTTCAAGGAGGGAGGGTTGACCGACGAGGGTCAGGTGCAGCGAGGGGGTAGCCGACAGGCAAGCAATACTCGCCTGAACAATGCTGCGGGGACCGAAGTCCCCGCCCATTGCGTCAATCGCAATGATCTGAGCGGACAAGGATTACTCGTCAGCGCCCTTGTCGATCACTTTACGACCACGGTATACGCCTTCTGGCGATACGTGGTGACGCAGGTGCACTTCACCAGTGGTTTTCTCTACGGACAGAGCGTTTTCCGAGAGGGCGTCGTGGGAACGGCGCATGTCACGGGCAGAGCGGGATTTTTTGTTCTGCTGAACAGCCATAATTGATTAACTCCTAAACGTTTGGGTCACGCTTTAACTGCGCCAATACACTGAACGGGTTGGACCGTGTTACCTCGTCCTTGCTCGGTTCGGGCTCATCGGCGCCCGCCGGCTGCTGGCATTCTTCCGGATGATGAGCAGGCACGATGGGCAGGGCGAGCAGAAGCTCTTCCTCGACCAAGGCCTGCAGATCCAAAGGATCTTCGCCCAGTTCCAGCACGTCATAACCTTTCGGTAACGACTGGGTATTCGCACCCTCCTTCACCACGGCGTAGGTACACTCGCTGTGGATCGGCAGGGTGACCAGCTCAAGACAACGCTGGCAAACCATCTTGACCTCGACGTCGAGTTCGGTGTGGATCACCACAGCCTTCTGCTCGTCTCGCTCAAAATCGAATTTAGCCTGCACCGTACCGACATCGTCGGAAAGCGGGTCGCAGAGTCTCTCCAAATCGGCGAGCTGCAGCGTTCCTGTAATGGAAACACCACGATCGGCCAATTTGCGCGGGTCAACGTGAGGTGGAATCGGGTCATTCAACATAGGCGCAGCATTCTAGGGATGACCCCCGCCCCTGTCAAAGGAAATTCGGCCCCGTTCAGCATGTTAGAATCGTTTCACCTGCCCAGGAGTTTATCATGCCGCCCTTGTTACTGGCTTCCAGCTCACCTTATCGCCGTGAATTGCTCGAACGGCTGCGCCTGCCGTTCAGCTGGGCGAGCCCCGACATAGACGAACAGCGCCTCGTCGATGAGCCCGCCGTGGACCTGGTCAAGCGACTGGCCCGGGAAAAAGCCCAGGCCCTGGCCGCAAGCCACCCCAACCACCTGATCATCGGCTCCGACCAGGTCGCCGTGCTCGGCGAACAGATCCTCGGCAAGCCGCACACCTTTGAACGGGCCTGCGAGCAACTGTTGGCCGCCAGCGGCAATCACGTCACCTTTCTGACCGGTGTGGCCCTGCTCAACAGCCAGACCGGCCGCTGCCAGGTCGATTGCGTCCCCTTCACGGTGTGCATGCGCGAACTGGACCTGGCGCGCATCGAGCGCTACCTGCGCGCCGAAGAGCCCTATGACTGCGCCGGCAGCTTCAAGGCCGAAGGCCTGGGCGTCAGCCTGTTCCAGAGCACCCACGGGGTCGACGCCACCAGCCTGGTCGGCCTGCCACTGATCCGCCTGATCGACATGCTGCTGGCCGAGGGCGTGAACCTACCGTAACCCTGTAGGAGCGGGCTTGCCCCGCGATGGCAGCGTGCCAGTCACATCGCATCGCGGGGCAAGCCCGCTCCCACCCCACCAGCATCTGCGACGGACACAAAAAAGCCGACCCCCGGGCCGGCTTTTCATTTGCAGCGAATCACTCAGCGCAGCGACGGCCCCTGGAAGCCCATCCACAGCGCCAGGCGCTCGGCAATGCTGGTGCCCAGGCGCTTGGAGAAGCGATCGAACGGCGACTCCTCGACGGTAAAGTCCACCAGCTCCTTCTCACCCACCACTTCGCGCGCCACATAGCCGGCACTGCCCAGGCCATCCACCAACCCCAGGGCCAGCGCCTGCTCGCCCGACCAGATCAGGCCACTGAACAGCTCGGGATGCTCCTTGTCTTTCAGGCGATCACCACGCCCCTGCTTGACGCTGGCAATGAACTGCTTGTGAGTGGTTTCCAGCACACCCTGCCAGAAAGCCGTCTCTTCCGGCTTCTGCGGCTGGAACGGATCGAGGAAGGCCTTGTGCTCGCCTGCAGTGTAGGTGCGTCGCTCGACACCCAGCTTCTCCATGGTACCGACAAAGCCGTAGCCCGCCGCCGTAACACCGATGGAACCGACCAGACTGGCCTTGTCGGCATAGATCTGGTCGGCGGCACTGGCGATGTAATAGGCGCCGGAAGCCCCCAGATCACTGATGACCGCGTACAGCTTGATTGCCGGGTATTCGGCGCGCAGGCGGCGAATCTCGTCGTAGATATACCCCGACTGCACCGGACTGCCGCCTGGGCTGTTGATGCGCAGGATCACCGCTTTGGTTTTCGAGTCCTTGAATGCATCGCGCAGGCCGCTGACGATGTTGTCAGCGCTGGCAGGCTCCTGGTCGGCAATCATTCCGCGCACCTCGACCAGCGCGGTATGGCTGACGCTGCGCGAGGCTGCCTTGTCCATGTCCATCAAGGGCGTGAACAAGGCCAGGAGGCCAAACAGGTAAACAAAGGTCAGCAGCTTGAAGAAAATCCCCCAGCGACGCGCACGACGCTGCTCCTGCACGCCAGCCAGCAGGGTTTTCTCCAGCAGCTTCCAGCTTTTCTGCTCTTCGTTGTTTTCGGCGTCGGGCGCCTTCCATTCGTCAGCCATGCTCACCTACCCTGGAATTACCGCGGCAGGCGTCCGGCTCAGCCAGGCCTGCAAATGTGAAAAATGCTCGATACAGACCTGCGGCCCGAAAGCGCTCAAGGCTTGCGGCGACATGGCCCCGTAGCCGACCGCCACCGAATGCATGCCGGCATTGCTGGCCATCAACAGGTCGAACGATGAGTCGCCAACCATCAATGCGCGCGCAGGCTCGACCTGGCAATGGGCGAGGATTTCCTCGAGCATCTGCGGATGGGGCTTGCCCCGGCTTTCGTCGGCAGCCCGGGTGATATCGAAGTAATCCTCCCAGCCATTGGCCCGCAGCACCCGGTCCAGGCCGCGACGCGCCTTGCCGGTGGCTACAGCCAGACGATAACCCTGGGCACGGAAGACTTCCAGCGACTCGACCACCCCCTCGAACAGCGGCGACGGCTGGTCGTCGAGGGCCATGTAGACATCGGCGTAGTGCTGGCGAAAGGTCGCCACCTGTCCGGCATCCAGGTGCGGATACAGCACGCTGATGGCCTCGGGCAGCGCCAGGCCGATGATGCCTTTTACCGCTCCCTCGTCACTGACGGCCTCACCGGCACGCCCGGCCGCCAGGTGCATGGCCTCGACAATGCGCCCGATCGAATCCGCCAGGGTGCCGTCCCAATCGAAGATCAGCAGGTCGTAATCACGCTGCACTCAGGCGCTCCACGGTCTTGGCCCACATCTCGTCGACCGGCGCTTCCAGCTTGAGCTCACCACCGTCCGGCAGTGGCACGGTCAGGGCGTAGGCATGCAGGAACAGGCGCTTGCCGCCCAGTTCGCGAATCTCGCGGGTGAAATCTTCATCGCCGTACTTGCTGTCGCCAGCAATGCTGTGACCGGCATGCAGGGCATGCACACGAATCTGGTGGGTACGCCCGGTGATCGGACGCGCCTCGACCAGGGTGGCGAACTCACCGAAGCGGCGCAGCACGCGGAACAGGGTCAGCGCTTCCTTGCCCTCGTCGTTGACCTCGACCATGCGCTCGCCGGAGCGCAGGTTGCTCTTGAGCAAGGGCGCGTTGATCTGCTTCTTCGCGGTCGCCCAGTGGCCACGCACCAGCGCCATGTAGCGCTTGTCGACACCGTCGCCGCGCAAGGCGGTGTGCAGGTGACGCAACATGCTGCGCTTCTTGGCGATCATCAGCAGGCCCGAGGTATCGCGATCGAGGCGATGAACCAGCTCCAGTTCCTTGGCATCGGGACGCAACTGACGAAAGGCCTCGATCACGCCGAAACTCAGACCGCTGCCGCCGTGCACGGCAATACCGGCCGGTTTATTGAGCACGATCAAAGCCTTGTCTTCATAGACAATGGCGGCCTCAAGGCGCTGAAGCAATCCCTGGGCCACAGGCACGGGCTCGTCGCGCTCAGGCAGACGAACGGGCGGAACACGCACCACGTCACCCGCCTGCAGCTTGTACTCAGGCTTGATCCGGCCCTTGTTCACCCGCACTTCGCCTTTGCGCAAGATGCGGTAAATCAAGGTCTTGGGCACACCTTTGAGCGCAGTGATGAGGAAATTATCGATTCGTTGGCCGGCAAGTTCCGGCGCGACCTCAATCAGCTGGACGCCGGAGGTCGGAGGGGCATTAGTCGTCATTTGCCAATCATAACAATTTTTGATGGATTTGAAGCACTTAATGATTGCTGCTATAGTCGCGAACGCCGCCAAAAGCGGCTGGCCAGCGGACCCACGGCTTCTAGCCGGCCCTGACCGACGCAATTCTCGAGGACGCGAGGCCGTCCGACGGGGCTTTTGCCAGTTTACAGAAATGCCTGGAATCGCCACCAGCGCCGTGCAGAGAAGACCGATAAAAAACTACAAGAGCGGTATTTCGCCCTCCCCCACGTTTTTTTCGATGCCACTCTGCCAGTGCCGTCAATTTCACGCACTCATGGCGAAGGCTTCGGAAACACCTGCCTTAGACATAAAAAGGCGCGGGCTCCCGTATCGGAGCCGGCGAAAATGCAACCCGTTGCGGATTCAGCGCGCGGCAGCACCCGAATTATCAGGGATACGTGTAGGGTGGAGATGCACAACCGTCGGACCGTGTAGTACTGCGTCCTGTCCACCGGCCAATCTGGCCAGGTGAGCGGACCCGGTCTTGATCAAGATGCCCCTGGGGCGTCCACGGCCGAAGGCTGATTCCTCCTCCTGACTGAGTGCATTTGACACCACAGCAAGCAGGACGCGTCGTCGCGACTTCGGCAGCACTGGGTTACCAGCCTGGCTCGAACGTCGCTGGACACGGGGGTGGCCCGCCACCCCTTGCGCACCTGACACCGACCGTGAGAAGTCGTGTGTGCCGAACGCCGTTTCCGGCAGCCCGGAAACCGACGGTATTACATGAAAAGAATGCTGATTAACGCGACTCAACCCGAAGAGTTGCGTGTAGCGCTGGTAGACGGCCAACGTCTCTACGACCTGGACATCGAGTCCGGTGCGCGCGAGCAGAAGAAGGCCAACATCTACAAGGGCCGGATCACCCGGATCGAACCTAGCCTGGAAGCCGCCTTCGTCGACTTCGGCTCCGAACGTCACGGCTTCCTGCCGCTGAAGGAAATCTCCCGCGAATACTTCAAGAAGACCCCGGAAGGCCGGGTGAACATCAAGGAAGTACTCAGCGAAGGCCAGGAAGTCATCGTCCAGGTCGAGAAAGAAGAACGTGGCAACAAGGGCGCAGCCCTGACCACCTTCATCAGCCTCGCCGGTCGTTACCTGGTCCTGATGCCGAACAACCCGCGTGCCGGCGGCATCTCCCGCCGCATCGAAGGCGAAGAGCGCAATGAACTGCGCGAAGCCCTGAACGGCCTGGTCGCCCCCGCCGACATGGGCCTGATCGTGCGCACTGCCGGCCTCGGCCGCAGCAGCGAAGAAATGCAATGGGACCTGGATTACCTGCTGCAGCTCTGGACCGCGATCAAGGAAGCGTCGCAGGATCGCGCCGCGCCTTTCCTGATCTACCAGGAAAGCAACGTCATCATCCGCGCCATCCGCGACTACCTGCGCCAGGACATCGGCGAAGTGCTGATCGACAGCATCGACGCCCAGGAAGAAGCCCTGACCTTCATCCGCCAGGTGATGCCGCAGTACGCCAGCAAGATCAAGCTGTACGAAGACAGCGTCCCGCTGTTCAACCGCTTCCAGATCGAAAGCCAGATCGAAACCGCCTTCCAGCGCGTGGTCGACCTGCCGTCCGGCGGCTCGATCGTGATCGACCCGACTGAAGCCCTGGTGTCCATCGACATCAACTCGGCTCGCGCCACCAAAGGCAGCGACATCGAGGAAACTGCCCTGCAGACCAACCTGGAAGCGGCTGAGGAAATCGCCCGCCAGCTGCGCCTGCGTGACATCGGCGGCCTGATCGTCATCGACTTCATCGACATGACCCCGGCCAAGAACCAGCGCGCCGTCGAAGAAAAGGTACGCGAGTGCCTGGAAGCCGACCGCGCCCGCGTACAGGTCGGTCGCATCTCGCGCTTCGGCCTGCTGGAAATGTCCCGTCAGCGCCTGCGCCCTTCCCTGGGCGAAAGCAGCGGCATCGTCTGCCCACGCTGCAGCGGTACCGGCATCATCCGTGACGTCGAGTCGCTGTCGCTGGCCATCCTGCGCCTGATCGAAGAAGAAGCCCTGAAGGACCGCACCGCCGAAGTCCGCGCCCAGGTGCCGATCCCGGTAGCTGCCTTCCTGCTCAACGAAAAACGCAATTCGATCACCAAGATCGAACTGCGCACCCGTGCGCGTATCGTCATCCTGCCGAACGACCACCTGGAAACCCCGCACTTCGAAGTCCAGCGCCTGCGCGACGACAGCCCGGAAGCCCTGAGCGGCCAGTCCAGCTACGAAATCGCCGCCGCCGAGGCCGAAGAAGCCCAGCCAGCTGCCGCCACCCGCACCCTGGTTCGCCAGGAAGCCGCGGTCAAGACCGCTCCGGCCCGCGCCAACGCACCGGTTCCGGCCACTGTGGAACAACCGGTTGCCGCCCCGGTTCATGTCGCGCCAGAGCCAAGCCTGTTCAAGGGCCTGGTGAAATCGCTGGTCAGCCTGTTCGCCGGCAAGGAAGAGCCTGCCGCCACTCCGGTCGTTGCCGAGAAACCAGCCGCCGAGCGTCCGCAGCGTAACGAAGAGCGTCGCACCGGTCGCCAGCAGAGCCGCAACCGCAACGGTCGTCGCGAAGAAGATCGCAAGCCGCGCGAAGAGCGTGCACCGCGTGAAGAGCGTCAGCCACGTGAAGAACGCGCCCCACGTGAAGAGCGTCAGCCGCGCGAAGAACGCGCCCCACGTGAAGAACGTGCACCGCGTGAAGAGCGTCAACCTCGCGCCCCACGCGAAGACCGTCGCCAGCGCGAAGAGCGCCCGGTCCGCGAACTGCGCGAGCCGCTGGACGCCGCTACCCCGGCCGTTCGTGAAGAGCGTCCTGAGCGTGCCCCACGTGAAGAGCGCCAGCCTCGCGAAGAGCGTGCACCGCGTGAAGAACGTGCCCCACGTGAAGAGCGTCAGCCTCGCGAAGAACGCGCTCCACGTGAAGAACGTGCACCGCGTGAAGAGCGTCAACCTCGCCCGCCACGTGAAGAGCGTCAGCCTCGTGACGCCGAACAGGCTGCCGAAGCGGCCGAAGAGCAACTGCCGAACGAAGAACTGCTGCAGGACGAGTCCCTGGAAGGCGCCGAAGGCGAACGCCCACGTCGTCGCTCCCGTGGTCAGCGTCGTCGCAGCAACCGTCGTGAGCGTCAGCGCGACGCCAACGGCAACCTGGTAGAAGGCGCCGAGGAAGGTGGCGAAGAACAGCCACAGCCAAGCGAGCTGGGTGCTGAACTGGCTGCCGGCCTGGCCGTAACCGCTGCCGTTGCCACCAGCAACATCAGCGCCGCCGCCGAAGCCGAAGCCGAAGCCAACCAGCAGGCCGAACGCGCCACCGCTGCCGTCGAAGAAGCGGCACCGGCTGTCGAAGTTGCCGCCGCCCAGCCTGAAGCGGTCGAAGCACCTCAGCCAGTTGTTGCTGAAGTGGCCGAAACCACCGAAGTGGTTGAAGTCACCGCTGCTCCGGTTGTCGAGCAGCCGTTCCAGGCCCCGGTTGAAGCTGCCGAAGTCAGCATCGCCCCGGTGGTCGAGGAAGTGGTTGTCGCCTCGGTTGAAGTGACCGAGCCAGCGGTTGCCGAAGCACCACAAGCCCAGGCTCCTGTGCAGGCTGAGCCACAAGTGGTTGCCGAAGTAGCTGAAGAGCCAGCGCCAGTGACTGCAGAAGCCCCGGCCCCGGTGGTTGAAGCACCTGTCGAAGCGCCAGCACCGGTCAGCGCCCTGACCAGCACTGGCCGTGCACCTAACGACCCACGTGAAGTGCGTCGTCGCAAGCGCGAAGCCGAAGCCGCTGCTGCAGCTGCTGCAGCTGCCGCCGAAGCCAGTGCCGATGCAGCCGCTGAAACCCTGGAAACCGCAGAAGAGCACAAACCGCTCGTCTGATCTTCCAGGCTGAAAAAAAGCCCCGCCAGGTAACTGGCGGGGCTTTTTTATTGGGCTCTGGAACATCACGTCGTAGCCGCTGCCGCAAGGCTGCGATCGACTGTCTGTAGGAGCGGGCTTGCCCCGCGATGCGTCGTAGCGTTCAATCGCGGGGCAAGTCGAGTCGTCGCACCGCCGCTCCCACCCTCAGTACAGGTTGGGCTCCATTTCCAGCTCAACCCCGAAGCGCTCGAGAATATCAGCCTGGATCTTCTGCGCCAGCTGATGCAGCTGCTTGCCACTTGCCCGGCCATAGTTGACCAGCACCAGCGCCTGCAGGCGATGCACCCCGGCATCCCCTTCGCGATAGCCCTTCCAGCCCGCCTGCTCGATCAACCAGCCCGCTGCCAGCTTCATCTGGCCATCGCCCTGTGGATAAGCCACCAGGCCGGGATGCTGCTGGCGAATCCGCTCTGCCAGCGCTGCCGGCACCACCGGGTTCTTGAAGAAGCTGCCAGCATTGCCCAGCTCGGCCGGGTCCGGCAATTTCTCACGGCGAATACTGCAGATGGCATTGCTGACATCCTGCGCCGTCGGCGCGGTGATGCCCTGCTCGCTCAGGCGTTGGCGCACTGGGCCGTAGTCCAGGTGCGCATGCAGTACTCGACTCAAGGCAAAGCGCACACGCAGGATCAACCAGCGCCCCGGGTTACGCTTGAACAGACTGTCGCGGTAGCCGAACTGGCACTGTTCCAGCCCGAACTCGCACAGCTCGCCGGTCTGGCGGTCCAGCGCCGTGAGTCCGACAAACACATCCTTGATCTCGACCCCATAAGCGCCGATGTTCTGCATCGGCGCCGCGCCGACCGTGCCGGGAATCAGGCTGAGGTTCTCAAGGCCCGCCAGGCCCTGGGCCAGGCTCCATTGCACGAAAGGATGCCAGGGCTCGCCGGCCTCGGCCTCGACGATCACCCGCTCGCTCTCTTCGGCGATGATGCGCAGCCCAGTGCTTGCCATGCGCATGACCAGCGCCTGCACATCGGCGGTCAACAGCAGATTGCTGCCACCACCGATCACCAGCACCGGCACCGCTTGCTGCGCCGCCTCGGCCAGCACATCACGGATTTCTGCATCATTGTGAACCTGGGCGAAGTAACGCGCCTTCACATCGATGCCGAAGGTGTTATACGGCTTGAGCGATACCTGCTCCTGCCACTGCACGCTCATAGACGTCCCTTGAGTTCGATGACCAGGCGCTGGCAGGCTGCTTCGATCAGGTCCAGCACCTGCTCGAAGCCTTGCTCGCCACCGTAGTAAGGATCCGGCACCTCATCCAGCACGCCGTCGAAGCGGCGCAGGAACAGGTCCAGCTCGGCCTTGGCGCCGGCCGGTTGCATGACCTGCAGATGACCAAGGTTGCTCTTGTCCATGGCCAGGATCAGGTCGTAGTCGTTGAAGTGCGAAGCGCGCACCTGCTGGGCGCGCTGCTGCGACAGGTCATAGCCGCGCAGCTGGGCCGCACGGCGGGTGCGGCTGTCTGGCTGCTTGCCGACATGCCAGTCACCGGTACCGGCCGAG
Organism: Pseudomonas sp. NPDC090755; assembly: GCF_044769005.1. NCBI lineage: Bacteria > Pseudomonadati > Pseudomonadota > Gammaproteobacteria > Pseudomonadales > Pseudomonadaceae > Pseudomonas > Pseudomonas sp. NPDC090755. The sequence continues at coordinate 163,807 of NZ_JBIVXC010000005.1, forward strand.
GCCACTTCGATCAACGCGTCCAGGCCTTCGGCCTGCAACTGGTGGCGCAGCACGCCTTCGGCCGTAGGCGAGCGACAGATATTGCCCAGGCAGACAAACAGAACCCGCATCAGGCCTCCAGCAAGCGCCGTACGCGCTCCAGGTCTTCTGGCGTGTCCACGCCCACAGGCGGTGCCTCGAAGGCATCGGCGACATGGATGCGCACACCATGCCAGAGGGCACGCAGCTGCTCCAGCGACTCGGTTTGCTCCAGCCAGCATGGGCCCCAGCCGACGAAGTCATGGAGAAAGCCGGCGCGGTAAGCATACATACCGATATGGCGACGGTACGGCACACCCGCAGGCAAGGCGTCGCGGCTCTGCGCAAAGGCATCACGCGCCCAGGGCAAGGGGGCGCGACTGAAGGTCAACGCCAGGCCATTGCAGTCACTGACCACTTTGACCGCATTGGGATTGAACACGGCGCTGACATCGCTGATCGGCTCGGCCAGGGTGGCGATACCCGCTTGCGGGTGTGCCGCCAGGTTGGCCGCGACCTGGTCGATGATCACTGGCGGAATGAGCGGCTCGTCACCCTGCACATTGACCACGATGGCGTCGGCGGCCAGGCCCAGCTTGGCGGCCACTTCAGCCAGGCGATCGGTGCCCGACTCGTGGTCTTCACGGGTCATCAGCACTTCGGCGCCAAAGGCTTCGCAGGCCTGGTAGATGCTGACGTCATCGGTGGCGATCAACACCCGGCTGGCGCTGCTCTTGCGCGCCTGTTCCCAGACATGCTGGATCATCGGCTTGCCGGCGATCAGCAGCAAGGGTTTGCCCGGCAGGCGAGTGGATCGCAGCCGTGCGGGAATGACCACAGTGAAGTTCAGGCTCATTTGTCCAGGCGCTCGTCATCGCTCAGGGTGCGGGCCTCGCTTTCCAGCATCACCGGGATGCCGTCGCGGATCGGGTAGGCCAGGCCTGCGCCCTTGCTGATCAGCTCGGTCTTGTCGGCGCTGAGCTTGAGCGGGCCCTTGGTGATCGGGCAAGCCAGGATATCGAGCAGTTTGGTGTCCATGGTTATTCCTTGAGGCCGGTGGCCGGAAAAAGAAAGGATTCAGGGCTGCGGTGGTGCCTGCAACAAGCGTTCGAGCTGGCCGTCGAACCAGGCCAGGAAGGCCGGGGACGGCACAGCGTCAACCGCCAGGTACCACCAGTCGTCAGCCGCGAAGGCACGGCATTTGACCGCGTCCTTCTCGGTCATGATCAGCGGCAGCGCCGGCGTGAAGCTCAGGGCCTGGACGCTGTACTGCGCGTGATCGGCAAAGGCATGCGGTACTGGCCGCCAGTTTAGCCCCTGCAAGGTATTGAAGAAACGTTGCGGATTGCCGATGCCGGCCACCGCGTGCACGGCCTGGCCGGCAGGGAAGCGCCCAAGGCCCACCCGCTCGCCACTGCGCAGGTTGACCAGCGCGGTGGGCTTGAGGGTAAAGGCGAAACCATCGTCGCGGTCGGCGGTAGCGCCATTGTAGAGCAGCGCATCGACTTCCTGCAGGCGCTCCACCGGTTCGCGCAGGGGGCCGGCGGGCAGGCAGCGGCGATTACCCAGGCCACGGGCAGCGTCGATCAGCACCAGCTCCAGGTCACGGGCCAGGCGGTAGTGCTGCATGCCATCGTCACACAGGATCAGGTCCAGCTTTTCGCTGGCCAGCAACGCCTGCACGGCGCGCGAACGGTCCGGATCGATCATCAACGGCACACCGCTGCGCTGCACGATCAGCAGCGGCTCATCACCCGCCTCATCGGCGTTCTGCCCGGCCGTCACGCGCCAGGGCAGCTGCGGTGGCTTGGCGCCGTATCCGCGACTGACCACGCCGACGCGCAAGCCTTGCTGGCGACAATGTTCGATCAGGCAGAGAATCATCGGGGTCTTGCCGGTCCCCCCGATGGTGATGTTGCCCACCACGATGACCGGCACCGGTGCCCGGTAGCTGTCACTCTCCCCGCTCAGGAAGCGCGCGCGCTTGCGCAACACTACTCGGCGGTAGAGCGCCTCCAGGGGGCGTAGCAGTGCCAGTGCCGGGTGACCGTCATACCAGGCGGCAAGCAGGCGATCGGCAAAGGCCATCAGGGTGTCCCCTGAGCCGCCTCGACCGTGGTCATGCGCAACTGGCTGAAACCGAGCTTACCGGCCGCATCCATGGCAGTGACCACCGCCTGGTGCGGGGTCTTGCCGTCGGCGCTGATCGACAACGGCAGTTTGGTATCACCGGCAGATTCTTTCTGCAGGGCTTCGCTCAGGGTCGCCAGGTCGCTCTTGGGCAACAGGTTGTTGTTCACCGAATAGACGCCGTCGGCGCTGATGGTGATATCCAGCCGCTTGGGCTCGTCATCCGGTGCCGGCGCGCCGCTGACCGACTCGGGCAGCTCGACGCGCAGCTGGGTTTCGCGGGTGAAGGTGGTGGTCACCACGAAGAACAGCAGCAGGATGAACACCACATCGATCAACGAGGCCAGGTTGATGTCCACGGTCTCCCGTGGCTTGCGCCGGAATTTCACGCGCGGCCCTCGGCCAGGTCGACTTCACGGTCGCCCTGCACCACTTCGACCAGCTTGATCGCCTCCTGCTCCATGCCGACCACCAGCTCGTCGATGCGCCGCTGCAGGAAGCGGTGGAAGAACACCGCCGGGATACCGACCATCAGACCGGCGGCCGTGGTGATCAGGGCCTTGGAGATACCACCGGCCAATACCGCGGCGTTGGTGGTCATGCCGGTGCCCATGAAGGCACTGAAGATGTCGATCATGCCCAGCACGGTACCCAGCAGGCCCAGCAACGGCGCCATGGCGGCGATGGTGCCCAGGGCGTTGATATAGCGCTCCAGCTCGTGGATCACCCGGGCGGCGGCCTCTTCGATGCACTCCTTCATGATCTCGCGACCATGACGGGAGTTGGCCAGGCCCGCGGCAAGGATCTCGCCCAGCGGCGAATCGGCACGCAGGGCCTTGAGCTTGTCACTGGTCAGTTGCTTGTCCTTGATCCACAGCCATACCTGACCCAGCAGGTGTGGCGGGGTGACCCGGCTGGCGCGCAGGGTCCAGAGACGCTCGGCGACGATAGCCATGGCGGCGATGGAACTCAGAATGATCGGCAGCATCATCCAACCACCGGACTTGACCAATTCCCACACAGTAAGCATCCCCTTGAAAAAGTCCGCCACTCTACCATAGGACCCCTGCACGCTCATCTGCCGAAGGTCGTCAACCGGGCTGACGCCAGAAGCGCCGCTGCTCGCGCAGCCCCGACGGTTTGCCGAAAGCCCCCAACTGCAGGCGCAGGGCACCCTGTATAGCGCTGTCGAAGGCTTCGACGCCGTTGGTCCGGTAGCGTTCCATGACCTCGGCATGGGGGTGGCCGAAAGCGTTGTAGCGGCCTCGGGAAATCAGCACCCCCCGCGGCCTCGTGGCATCCAGCAAGGCCTGGCTGGATGAGCTGCGGCTGCCGTGGTGCGGGGCCTGCAGCCAGTCGACCCGGGTGGCCTGCCAGTCCCGGACCCAGGCCCGCTCACCGGAAGCGTCCAGATCGCCGGTCAGCAACAGGCGCTCCCCACCCGCCTCGACCAGCAGCACACAGGAATCCTGGTTGCTGTCAGCAGCGTCCCGCCACTGCCAGAGCGAGAAATTCACGCCATCCCATTGCCATTGCCGTCCACTTTCACAGGGCTGTGCCTGCAAGGCGGGTGGCAGCCTGGCCGCCTCACCGGCGACCACACTGCGCACCGGTAATCCACGCTGCACCGCCAGCGCACCGCCGGCATGATCGGCGTCGGCATGGCTGAGCAGCATCAGATCGACTGCGCTTGTGCCCAGCTTGCGCAAGGTCGGCAACACAACCCGCTCACCCAGGTCTTGATCAGCTATTGCAGGACCTGCGTCATACAGCATTGTGTGGTGACGGGTACGCAGGACGAACGCCAGCCCTTGGCCCACGTCCAGCTGCCAGACTTCGACCTGCCCTTGCGCCACCCGCTCTCTCGGCGCACATACCGCCAGCAGCAACAAGGGCCAGCCCAACACCCGCATCGGCAGGCCCCGGGGTAACAACAGCAAGATCACCCCGAAACTCAACAAACCCCAGAGCGGCCACGGCAGCGGTTCCGGCACCCAGGCCGGGCGCCACTGGGCGATTGACGCCAACAGACGAAACAATCCATCGAGTAGCCCACCCGCCAGCCATAGCAGGGCTTCGCCCACTATCGGCAGCGGCAACAACAGGGTACCCAGCAGCGCCAGTGGCAATACCGCCAGGCTGACCCAGGGCACCGCAACGAGATTGGCCAACGGCGCACTGAGGCTGACCGGCAGTCCCAGCGCCAGCAACGCCGGCAACAGGCCGATGGCGATCAACCATTGCGCCCTCCCCCAGGCCAGCCAGGGATTCCAGGCGCCCAATCGACCGCTGAAGGTAAATATCAGCACCGCAACGGCGACGAAGGACAACCAGAACCCCGGCTGCAGACTGGCCAGCGGCTCCCATAGCAGTACCACAACGAGCGCCAGCAACAGCGGCACACCCACACCCAGGTGGCGATAGCGCAGGCGCCAGAGCAACACCACCGCCAGCATCAGGCAGGCGCGTTGCACCGGCACCTGAAAGCCGGCCAGCCAGCCATAGCCCAGCGCCGTACCGAGGGCCGCGGCACAGGCCCAGGACAACCAGGGCAAGGCCCGCGGCCACAGCCCCAGCCGTGCCGCTCCTGCGATCAGTCCATAGACCAGCCCGGCCAACAATCCCACATGCTGACCGGAGATCACCAACAGGTGCACCGTGCCGGTGGCCTGCAGCGCCTGCCAATCCTCCCGGGCAAGGCCGGCGCCATGCCCCAGCACCAGGGCCACCAGCGCCGCCTCACGCCCCTGGGCATCGACTGTCATCAACCGCTGGCGCAGGTCATCGCGCCAGGCCGCCCCGGCAGGCTCCAGACGCTCACCGGCCTTGACGCTGCCCGTGGCGCCGATGCGCCGGGCCAGCAGGGCTGCCTCGCGATCCGGACCGTAAGGGTTGAGCAAACCATGGGGCCGCTTGAGGGTGACGGCCAGGCGCCAGCGCTCGCCACTGGCCACCTGCGGTCCGCCAAACCAGCTCAGTTGCAGGCGTTGCGGCAATTGCGCCCGGCGTGAGTAAGGCGCGTCAAGTTCGAAGCGTACCGCCCGAGCCCCCTGCTCCGGCAAGCCAACGACCCTGCCCTCCAGCCACAGGGTGCGACCATCCAGGGCCGGAGCCAGTCGATCATCCAGTGCCTGCTGCGCCGACAGGCAAGCCCAGCTCAAGCCCAACAGGAACAGCCCCAACGGACGAACCCGCCAGGGCAAGCAACAAAAACCGATCAGGGCGATAGCGGCCAGCATCCCGACCGATGGCAACACCGGTAGAACAGCCAGGCACAACATCCCCAGTGCAAGCGCCAACATCCCTGTGCGCATGGCGTTAAGCTCCAGAAGCAATTCACCTTCTGAGGCTTAGATCACCAGCACCGGGCGCTCGCTCAATAATTGTCACAAAGTCTGTAATGGGGTGCTTTAGAATCCGTGCATACTGGCCGCCTTCCTACAGTCGAGAGCCTACATGCCGCGTCGTCTCTTCAAACGCTACATGCCCGACCCGACCAGCATCAGGGAACACAAATCCTTACGCTTTCTCGGCCGGCTGTTGCACGACCCGAACCTTTGGCACCTGAATCGGCATTCGGTGGCACGGGCGATGGCTGTGGGCCTGTTCGCGGCGTTCATCCCGGTTCCGATGCAGATGCTGCTGGCCGCCAGCCTTGCGATCCTGGTACGCGGCAACATGCCGATTGCTGTCAGTCTGGTCTGGCTGACCAACCCTTTCACCATGCCGCCGGTGTTCTATTGCACCTACCAGATGGGCGCCTGGCTGATGCAGATTCCGCCCAGGACCTTGCCCGAAGAATTGACGTTCGAATGGATCACCGACCAGCTATCGACCCTGTGGCAGCCATTTTTGCTGGGTTCGGTGGTGTGCGGCCTGCTGCTCGGCGCCCTGGCCTACTGCCTGACCATGCTCTACTGGCGCTGGTGGGTAGGCCGGCAGTGGCGCCGGCGCAAGCAGAAGCTCTCAGGTGCGCATTCCTCGCCCGCTGACCAGTAACCGGGTGCAGCCGACATACAGCACGGCGGTGGCCACCAGCATGAACGCGATGGCCACGCCGATGCGGATATCCGACACACCGAGAATGCCGTAGCGGAACGAGTTGACCATGTGCAGCACCGGGTTGGCCAGCGACACGGTCTGCCAGAACGGCGGCAGCAGGTTGATCGAATAGAACACCCCGCCCAGGTAGGTCAGCGGCGTCAGGACGAAAGTCGGGATGATCGAGATGTCGTCGAAGTTGCGCGCAAACACCGCGTTGATGAAGCCGAGCAACGAGAAGATGGTCGCCGTGAGCAGCACCACCAGGACGGTCACCCCCAGGTGATGCACCTGCAGGTCGGTGAAGAACAGCGACAGCAGGGTGACGATCACCCCCACCGCCAGACCGCGCAGCACGCCTCCCAGGGTATAGCCGATGAGGATGGTATGCGGCGAGACCGGCGAAACCATGAGCTCTTCGATGGAGCGCTGGAACTTGCTGCCGAAGAAGCTCGACACCACGTTGCCGTAGGAGTTGGTGATCACCGACATCATGATCAGCCCCGGCACGATGTACTCCATGTAGGTGAAGCCACCCATGTCGCCGATCTGCCGGCCAATCAGGTTACCGAAGATGACGAAGTACAGGACCATGGTGATCGCCGGGGGCAGCAGGGTCTGCGGCCAGATCCGGGTAAAACGACGCACTTCACGGTAGACAATGGTATTGAGGGCGACCAGGTTGGCGCTCAGTTCCGAACTCATACCGCCACCTTCGCCAGGTTCTTCTCGACCAGGGACACGAACAGCTCCTCCAGGCGGTTGGTCTTGTTGCGCAGGCTCTGCACCTCGATGTTCTGTACCGCCAGCTGGCTGAACAGCCCGGTGATGCCGGCTTCGTTGTCCACGCCCTTGTCTACCTGCACCTCCAGGGTATTGGGGGTGACCAGGCGGCACGGGTAGCCGATCAGCGTCGGCGCCTGGGCCAGGTCCCGCTTGAGGTCGAGCAGGAAGGTCTCGACATGCAGCTTGCCCAGCAACTCACGCATGCTGGTGTTCTCGACGATGGTGCCATGGTCGATGATGCCGATGTGGCGACACAACTGCTCGGCTTCTTCCAGGTAGTGGGTGGTGAGGATGATGGTGATGCCTTGCTGGTTCAGCTCGGTCAGAAAACTCCACATCGAGCGGCGCAGTTCGATATCCACACCCGCGGTCGGCTCATCGAGGATCAGCAGGCGCGGTTCGTGGATCAGCGCCCGGGCGATCATCAGGCGCCGCTTCATGCCGCCGGACAACGAACGCGACGGCACATCACGCTTGTCCCACAGGCCCAACTGGGTCAGGTACTTCTCGGCGCGCTCCTTGGCCACCTTGGCCGGAATGCCGTAGTAACCGGCCTGGGTCACGACGATGTCGAACGTCTTCTCGAACTGGTTGAAGTTGAATTCCTGCGGCACCACGCCAATGCTGCGCTTGAGCGCCGCGGGCTTGCGGTCCAGGTCGTTGCCGAACACGCTCACGCTGCCACTGGTCTTGTTCACCAGGGTCGAGAGGATGCCGATGGTGGTGGACTTGCCAGCACCGTTGGGGCCGAGCAAGGCAAAGAAGTCACCTTCGGCGACATCCAGGTCAATGCCCTTGAGGGCCTGGAAACCGTTGCCGTAGGTTTTGGTTAGCTGCCTTATGGACAGAGCAGAACTCATAGCGGGTCATGTACCAGTATCGAAGGTTCAGAACGCGGCCGGGCAGACCAGCCGCAGCGAATATGACCATGGTGCTTGTCCAGGCCATACAAGTACAGTCATGTGTATCGATAGTAACTATCAGATTGACCGTTGTGATCAGGTCAAGGCGGTCATCACCGCCGCCTGGAACGCCGGACGCTCCTGCAGACGCTCGTACCAGGCGCGCAGGTGACGCATCTCGGGACGCTCGATGGGCATCTCGAACCAGGCGTAGGCGAAGCAGCCCAGGGGAATGTCACCCATCCCCAGCTGTTCGCCGGACAGGTAGGGCCGCTCGGCCAGGGCCTGGTCGGCTATCGACAGCAACTGTGCGCAAGTCTTGTGTGCGGCATTGATCGCCACCCAGTCCTGCTGTTCGGCCGGCGTGCGCAGGATGCCCCAGAACAAGGGGCGGAACGGCGTAGCCAGGGACGAGGTGGTCCAGTCCATCCACTTGTCCGCTTCGGCGCGCTGGCGTGGGTCTTCGACGTACCAACCCGAATCCCTGCCATATTGCGCCGACAGATAGCGGACGATGGCATTGGACTCCCAGAGCACCAGGCCCTGGTCCTCGATCATCGGCACCAGGCCGTTGGGGTTCAGCGCACGGTATTCAGGCTCGTTGACCAGGCCGAAGGCCCCACCGGCATCAATCGACTCGTATTCCAGCCCCAGTTCTTCTGCGCACCACAGTGCCTTCCTGACATTGGTCGAATTCTTACGGCCCCAGATCTTGAGCATGACGACGTCCTGATGAATACGCGGGGCGCCCAGTCTACTCCAGACGTTGACCCTGGCAATCACCCAGGCGAACTCCTGCCGTCATGGCCTGTCACTGTTCAGGCAAGCCGACCTGCGGATGCGGTCTAAGCTCCTAGGGATCGGCCGACGCCCTGGATTCACGGAGGAAGGATTATGTTGCTGTTGTGGATAGTGGTTCTGGTGATCGGTGCGGCCTACCTGGCCCACCGGCGCATCGCCGCCGTGCCGGCGCTGGCCATCCTCGCGGTGTATGTGGTGCTGATGGGCATCTTCAGCCATGCACCCGGCTGGCTGCTGGCAGTGCTCTGGCTGGTACTGGCCGCCAAGGCTGCCCTGGTGCTGCTGCCCGAGCTGCGCCGCAAGGTATTCAGCGGGCCGCTGTTCGGCTGGTTCCAGCGCACCCTGCCGCCGATGTCGCAAACCGAACGCGAGGCCATCGATGCCGGCACCGTGTGGTGGGATGGCGAACTGTTCAGCGGCCGACCGAACTGGAACACCTTGCTCGGCTACCCCAAGGCGGAGCTGACCGAGGAGGAACAGGCCTTTATCGACGGCCCCACCGAAGCGCTCTGCGCCATGGTCAGCGACTGGCAGATCGGCCAGGACCTGGACCTGCCAGCGGCGGCCTGGGAGCACATCAAGTCCCATGGTTTCTTTGCCCTGATCATTCCCAGGGAGTATGGCGGCAAGGGGTTTTCCGCCTATGCCCACTCCCAGGTGGCGATGAAACTGGCCACCCGCAGCGGCGACCTGGCCTCCACCGTCATGGTGCCAAACTCCCTGGGCCCAGCGGAACTGCTGTTGCACTACGGCACCGATGAGCAGCGCAATTACTACCTGCCGCGCCTGGCGCGCGGCGACGACATCCCCTGCTTCGCCCTCACCGGCCCCCTGGCCGGCTCCGATGCCGGGGCCATGCCCGACACCGGGATCGTTTGCAAAGGCCAGTGGCAAGGTGAAGAAGTCATCGGTCTGCGCCTGAACTGGGAAAAGCGCTACATCACCCTTGGCCCGGTGGCGACTTTGCTGGGCCTGGCGTTCAAGGCCTACGACCCGCAGCACCTGCTGGGTGAAGAAGTAGAACTGGGCATCAGCCTGGCCCTGGTCCCCACCGACACCCCCGGGGTCGAGATCGGCCAGCGCCACCTGCCCCTGGGCGCGGCCTTCATGAACGGTCCCAACAGTGGCAAGGACGTGTTCATCCCGCTGGACTTCCTCATCGGCGGCCAGGCCATGCTGGGCAAGGGCTGGATGATGCTGATGAACTGCCTGTCGGTGGGCCGCTCGATTTCCCTGCCGGCGGTGGGCACCGGTGCCGCCAAGTACACCAGCCTGGTCACCGGCCAGTACGCGCGGATCCGCGAGCAGTTCAACGTGCCGCTGGCCGCCTTCGAAGGCATCCAGGAATCCCTGGCACGCATTGGCGGCAACGCCTTCCTGATGGACAGCGCCCGCCTGCTGACAGCCAAGGCGGTGGACCTGGGAGAAAAACCCTCGGTGCTGTCGGCCATCCTCAAGTACCACCTGACCGAACGTGGCCGCGAATGTATCCAGCATGCCATGGACGTGCATGGCGGCAAGGGCATCATCATGGGCCCGAACAACTACCTGGGCCGCAATTGGCAAGGCGTGCCGATCTTCATCACGGTCGAGGGGGCCAACATCCTCTCGCGCAACCTGATGATCTTCGGCCAGGGCGCGATTCGCTGCCATCCCTTCGTGCTCAAGGAAATGGCCCTGGCTGCTCGCGAGGATCACGAACAGGCCCTCAGGGAGTTCGACCAACTGCTGATGCACCACATCGGCTTTGCCGTTGGTAATGCAGCCAGCACCCTGGTGCTGGGCTTGGGCCTGGGGCATTTCGAGAAGGTGCCCGGCGATGCCCTGAGCCAGGGCTACTTCCGCGCCCTCAATCGTCAGGCCGCCGCCTTCGCCCTGCTGGCCGACCTGTGCATGATGCTGCTGGGCGGCGAGCTCAAGCGCCGCGAACGCCTGTCGGCGCGCCTGGGCGATGTGCTGAGCAACCTCTACCTGGGCTCTGCGGCGCTCAAGCGCTATCACGACCTGGGCTCTCCCGAGCACCTGCAACCGCTGCTGCGCTGGGCCATGGAGGAAAGCCTGGGCCAGGCCGAGAAAGCTCTGGACCGACTGCTCGACAACTTTCCGAATCGCTTTCTCGGCTGTGCGTTGCGCCTGGTGGTGTTCCCGTTTGGCCGTCGGCATACCGGGCCGGGCGACGAACTGGATGCTGAAGTGGCGGCACTGATCGGCCGCGCCAAAGGCGACCCGGCGCTGGAAACACTGCTTGCCGGCTGCTACCGGCCGCAGGATGCCGACGATCCGGTCGGTGCGCTGCAGCACGCCAGCACCTTGCTCGATGAAGCCGCACCGCTGTACGAAAAGCTGCATCAGGCGCACAAGAACGATCCGCTCAACGCGGCGCCCGGGCAATCCCGGATCGAGGCCGCCCTGGAAGCTGGCGTACTGCAAGCCGGCGAAGCACAGACCCTGCTGGACGCCGAAGCCGCCCGGCGCGCGGTCATCGATGTCGATGCCTTCAACAAGGAGGAACTGCTGCCCACACCCGGTAAAATTCGTTAACGGTCGGGACACAGGGCGCCGGGAGCCGTATACTCCCGCGCCCGTTTTTTGCTCAAGAGGATCGCCCCATGGCCACCCCAAATCTGGAGTATCACCTCCTTCTGCTCGATCACCTGCGCAGCATCCTGGTCGCCCTGGGTGAGGCCGAGCAGGTTCCGGAAGAGAGCCATGCCTTGTTCCTGGAGCGATTCGATGAGCTGCGCGAGCAATTGCCAGTCGATCAGCTGGAAAGCCAGTACCTGGGCCAAGACCTGATGTGCCAGGTGATCCAGCGTTATCCCCAGATTGCCCACCTGGTACCGCGCGACCTGCTGTGGTTCTTCGGCGGAGACTGCCTGCATTTCATGCCTGACGAAGAACTGGACCTCTACCAGGCCCTGGAAGAGCGCCGCTATGAGGCCGAGCAGAACGGCGAGCCGTTTGACTGGAACCAGGAAAAGCAGTTGTTGAGCATGTCGGACGACGACAGCAAGCATTGACCTGCGACGGCGCGCAGGGCTGAAGCCAGCCCTGCCACCTGATCGGCAGAAAAGTCGAGACGAAAAAAAACGCCGTTCAATCGAACGGCGTTTCTTTATTTGGAGCGGGAAACGAGACTCGAACTCGCGACCCCGACCTTGGCAAGGTCGTGCTCTACCAACTGAGCTATTCCCGCAAATTGAAGCATCCGGTTTTACCGGAAGGAAAAAGGACTGTTGACCCTCTTTCCAAAGCAAGCAGCACCTTAAGCACTGCGACGCCAAATCTGGAGCGGGAAACGAGACTCGAACTCGCGACCCCGACCTTGGCAAGGTCGTGCTCTACCAACTGAGCTATTCCCGCAAAAATGGCGTCCCCTAGGGGACTCGAACCCCTGTTACCGCCGTGAAAGGGCGGTGTCCTAGGCCACTAGACGAAGGGGACGACGCCCGAAACATGCAAAACATGTTTCAGTTACCCGAATCGAACCTGAAGGTAAGACCCTGGATTTTTACAAGCCCTGCCGTTAAGCAAAGCCTTTGTAAACTGGAGCGGGAAACGAGACTCGAACTCGCGACCCCGACCTTGGCAAGGTCGTGCTCTACCAACTGAGCTATTCCCGCATTGGCGTCCCCTAGGGGACTCGAACCCCTGTTACCGCCGTGAAAGGGCGGTGTCCTAGGCCACTAGACGAAGGGGACACACTACAACATTCACTCCCTGTCGCGTTTCGCTGTGTGCTTTACGCTGCAAGTGGCGCGCATTCTAGGGATGCTTTGAGAGGTCGTCAACCCCCCTGTATAAATTTATTTAAATCAATGACTTCCCGGTGCTTTGCAATGCAGTGCGCGGTTCTGCGCGCCTGGGCTTTGGCGTTTATTTTCTGACACCCGGCCCTGGCTCAAACCCCCGTGCCTGCGGCAAGCTACAAGCAAAACGCTATCAGGGAGGCCCCGAGTACCGCCAAACAACCCTATCCGGCCAAAAACTTAGCCACTACACTCAATTGGTAAATCATCCTGTATGAGGCGTTAACGGTGACACCACTTATGATCACCCTGCTTATCGTGGCGGGGATCGCACTCTTGATCGTGATCGGCTACCTCAACAATGTGGTCGAGAACAACAAGCTCGAGCGCGCCCGACTCAAGATCGAGCTGGCCGACCGCTTGCGCCGCTGTGGCGAAATCACCGAAACCTTCCCCGGCCAGTTGATGACCCCGGCCCTCAAGCTGCTGCTGACCCGCCTCGAACTGAACCTCAACCAGCGCCAGTTGGCCCTGGATAAAAACAGCCGCGAGATCCGCGCACGCATCGCCGAGCTCGAAGGCCTGATCGCCCAGGGCGAAGCCCTGCCGGTCAACAACCCGCCCTCCCCCATCCAGACCGAAGCCCGGGCCAAGGATGTGCGCTTTCTGCTCGAGGGCATGCACAACCAGATCACCCGCGCCGCCCAGGAAGGCTTCCTGCCGACCACCGAGGCCAAGCACTGGATCAAGGAGATCCGCCACATCCTGGTACTGCTGCATATCGAGTTCTTCAACAACCTGGGTCAACAGGCACTGCAACAAAGCCAGCCAGGCCACGCGCGCCTGGCGTTCGAGCGCGGCGTCCAGTACCTGCGCAAGCAGCAGGACCCTGCGCTCTACCGTGAGCAGCTCGAATACATGGAAAAGCTGCTGGCCCGGGCCAATGCCCAGGTATTGAGCCAGCTGGAGCCGGCCGAGGATGAGGTCAACGAGCTGACCGAAGGCCTGAAGACCGACACCAGCGAAGACTGGAAGAAGAAAGTCATCTACGACTGAGAGTAGGAGCGGCGGTGCGACGATTCGACTTGCCCCGCGATCGCCCTGTAACAGGCAGATCGCAATCGCGGGGCAAGCCCGCTCCTACCAATCAGCAATCGGTCAAGCGCAGGAAAATCTGTGCCAGACCCTCAAGCCCCGCCTGATCCACCTCGCTGAAGCGCGCCAGTTTCGGACTGTCCAGGTCCAGCACGCCAATCAAGCGCCCGTCCTTGACCAACGGAATCACCAGCTCGCTGTTCGATGCACTGTCGCAGGCGATATGCCCGGGAAAGGCATGCACGTCTTCGACCCGCTGGGTCTGGCGACTGGCTGCAGCGGCGCCACACACGCCGCGGCCGAATGGAATGCGCACGCAGGCCACCTGGCCCTGGAAAGGCCCCAGCACCAGCTCTTCATTGCGATTGAGGTAGAACCCTGCCCAGTTCAGGTCCTCGACCTGGCTGTACAGGAAGGCCGAGAACTGCGCGGCATTGGCAATGAAGTCGTGTTCGTCGGCGAACAGGGCTTCCAGCTGCGCGGCGAGCAGGCCATAGCCTTCAAGGCCCGCGCCAGCAGCATTGAGGTCGATCATCGTTTTTGCTCCAACAGTTGCAGTCCCACCCAGTACCGGGCGAACTGATAGGCACAACGGCCATTACGGTTGCCGCGGCCGGTTGCCCAGCGCACAGCGGCTTTTTCCAGGGTTTCGTCGCGTTGCCAGACCAGACCCGGCCCCTTGGCCAGCTCGCTGATCCAGTGCTCGACGACATCGAGAAAGTGTTCCTGGGTGAACGGATAAAACGACAGCCACAGACCGAAGCGATCGGACAGGGCAATCTTGTCTTCCACCGCCTCGTTGGGGTGCAGCTCACCGTCGACCATCTTCCAGTTTTCGTTGTCGCTCTGTTTTTCCGGTACCAGGTGGCGACGGTTCGAGGTGGCGTACAACAGCACGTTGTCCGGTGCCTGTTCGAGCGATCCGTCGAGCACGCTCTTGAGCACCCGGTAATCCCCCTCCCCGGCCTCGAACGACAGGTCGTCACAGAACAGTACGAAGCGCTGGGGTAATTTGCTCAATTGCTCGACCACCCGCGGCAGGTCGGCCAGGTGATCGCGCTCGATCTCGATCAGGCGTAGGCCGGCCTGGGCGTGTTCGGCCAGCAAGGCGCGTACCAGCGACGACTTGCCGGTACCGCGCGAGCCCCACAGCAGCGCATGGTTGGCCGGCATGCCGTCGAGGAACTGGCGAGTGTTGCGCCCCAGCTGGTCACGCTGCTGGTCGACCCCGATCAGGTCGGACAAGCGCATGTCCAGGCTGACCTGAAGCGGCAGCAGGTAACCGCTGCGGCCATCGCGCTGCCAGCGCGCAGCCAGGCAGTGGTTCCAGTCGATTTCCGGGCGCGGTGCCGGCAACAGGGGTTCAAGACGGGCGAGCACGGCTTCGGCACGCTCCAGGAATGCATTCAAACGAGAGTCCACAAGGCTTCCTCAAGACGGTTTCAAGGACAACGGCACTGCTGAATGTGTGACAGGGCGTGCCAGCAGCCGGGACTGATCGGCTATGCTTGCGCAGCGCACGGAACGTGAAACTGGCTCGGGACTCATGGATATCAAGTTCACCAATCGCCTGTCCTACAAGCAAGCCCGGCTGACGGTCCTGGTCGGCTTCATCCTGGGTACATTGCTCAGTCTCATCCAGATCGGCATCGATTATGCCAGTGAAGACGCCTCCATCAACCGCGAGATGCAGGCCCTGCTGCAAATCAGCCACAACCCTGCCTCGCGGATCGCCTACAACATCGATGCCGAGCTTGCCCAGGAACTCACCGGCGGCCTGCTGCAATCGCCGGCGATCACCCGCGCCAGGCTGGTCGACAACACCGACACGGTACTGGCCGACGCCCAGCGCCCCCGTCAGGAAAGCAGCTATCGCTTCATCAGCGACTTTCTCTTCGATGAAAGCCGCCAGTTCCAGGATTCACTGCTGCTCAGCCACATGCCGGACGACTACCTGGGCACCCTGTACCTGGAGGTCGATACCTTTCCGTTCGGCAGCCGCTTTCTCAAGCGCGCCGAAGTCACCCTGCTCAATGGTTTCATACGCAGCCTGATCCTCACCGGCATTTTGCTGGTGCTGTTCTACATCATGCTGACCCAGCCCCTGGTACGGGTGATCAGCGCCCTGGCCAGCAGCAATACACGCCATCCGGCCCGGTCCAGGCTGTCTTACCCGCCCGGGCACGAACACGATGAGATCGGCGTGCTGGTCAAGGTCGCCAACCAGCAGTTCGTCAGCATGGCCACCGAGATCGAACAACGGCGCAACGCCGAAAACCGCCTGACCGATTACCTCAACGAACTGGAGAACATCGTCTCGGCACGCACCAATGAGCTCAAGGCCAGCAATACCCGCCTGAGCCAGTCCAACGAGGAACTGGAAGAGGCCCGGCGCCGGGCCCTGGACATGGCCCAGGCTCGGGCGGCATTTCTGGCCAACATGAGCCACGAGATCCGCACCCCGCTCAACGGCCTGCTGGGCATGATCGCGCTGTCGCTGGACAGCCCGCTCAACGCTGAACAACGCCAGCAGCTGTCAATCGCCCACGACTCGGGCAAGGTCCTGGTGGAGCTGCTCAACGATATCCTCGACCTGTCCAAGTTCGACGCCGGCCAGCTGGAGCTCGAACGCATCCCGTTCGACCTCGGTGCCCTGGTCGAAGACACGGCCAA
The DNA here is from genome assembly GCF_044769005.1 of Pseudomonas sp. NPDC090755. Taxonomy (NCBI): domain Bacteria; kingdom Pseudomonadati; phylum Pseudomonadota; class Gammaproteobacteria; order Pseudomonadales; family Pseudomonadaceae; genus Pseudomonas; species Pseudomonas sp. NPDC090755. The sequence goes on from NZ_JBIVXC010000005.1 coordinate 180,002, forward strand.
CCTGCTGTCGCAGAATGCCGCCCCCAGCGTCGAGCTGACCTGTCTGATCGACCCGCGCTTTCCGTCCATGGTCCTGGGCGACCCTACCCGCGTGCGACAGATTGTCAGCAACCTGCTGTCCAACGCACTCAAGTTCACCCGTTTCGGCCGCGTCGATGTCCGCCTCAGCGCCACCCATGCCGGAGTGCGCCTGGAAGTCTGCGACACCGGCATCGGCATTCCCCGGGAAGCCCAGGTGCGGATTTTCCAGCCCTTCACCCAGGCCGGTGCCGGTATCACCCGACAATATGGCGGCACCGGTCTGGGCCTGGCCTTGACCAACAACCTGTGCGAAGCCATGCAGGGCCGCCTGAGCATCAGCTCCGAAGCCGGATTCGGCAGCCAGTTCAGCGCCGAGCTGCCCCTGCCCAGCCACAGTGCGGCCATCCCCGTCGGCCGCCTGCGCGGCAGCGTCGCCGCCATCAGCAATGCTGGCAGCGGCCTGGCGGAACTGCTGCAAACCGTGCTGCCGGCGTGGGGCGTGGACTATCGGCGTTATGACAACCCCCAAGCACTGGGCGATGCCTCACCCGACCTACTGATCACCGACGACCTGGACAGTCTGTTCGAGCTGCGCCCTGCCATCCGGGCGCCGATCCTGCTGGTCACCGCCTATGGCAATTTTCTCCCGGGTGAACAGGCCACGCACCTGGCGCCGCTGCAACAACAAGCCCGACCACTGGCACGCAACGCCCTGTACCAGGCCCTGCGCCGCACGCTGCAGGGTGCCGACAGCATCCACCCGTACGCCCACGACGGCGCCCTGCACAGCGAGCGCCGCGCACGCATCCTGCTGGTGGAAGACAATCCGGTGAATCAGTTGGTGGCCAAAGGCATGCTGGCCAAGCTCGGCTGCGAGGTGAGCATCGCCGCCCACGGCGCCGATGCCCTGGACCACCTGGAGCGCAGCCAGTTTGACCTGGTGCTGATGGACTGCAACATGCCGGTCATGGACGGCTACGAGGCCAGCCGGCAGATCCGCCAGAGCGGCCGCTGGCCGGAGCTGCCGATCATTGCCCTGACCGCCAACGCCATGCCCGAGGAGCGTGAGCGCTGCCGGGCGGCGGGCATGAGCGACTACCTGGCCAAGCCCTTCCGCCGCGAAGAGCTACTGGCCCTGATCGATCACTGGGTGCCGCTGACCGCTAGCTGAGCAGCTTCTCGATCGAGCCGACCAGTGCCTCGGGCTTGGTGCTCGGCGAATAGCGGGTGACTTTGCCGCTGGCCGGGTCAAACAGGAACTTGGTGAAGTTCCACTTGATTCCCTGGGAACCCAACAGCCCCGGCGCACGCTTTTTCAACTCGACGAACAGCGGGTGGGCACCGGCGCCATTGACCTCGATCTTGCGAAACAGCGGAAAGCTGACGCCGAAATTGGCCTCGCAGAACTGGGCGATTTCCCGGGCATCACCCGGTTCCTGCTTGCCGAACTGGTTGCAGGGAAACCCCAGCACCACCAGGCCTTGGTCCCGGTAGTGCTGCCAGAGTTGCTCAAGCCCCTTGTACTGGGGAGTAAAACCACACTGGCTGGCGGTATTGACCACCAGCAGCGCCTTGCCCTGGAAATCGCCCAGGACCTTCTGCTCACCGGCCAGGGTGACGCAGGGAATGTTCAGCAGCGAGTCGGCCATGACGCTCTACTCCTCTGTCAGCGTGGAACCAGGTCCAGGCAGACCGAGTTGATGCAATAGCGTAGCCCGGTCGGCGGCGGACCGTCGGGAAATACATGCCCCAGGTGGGCATCACATGTCGAGCAGGTCACTTCGGTACGGATCATGCCGTGGGACGTGTCGCGAATCTCGATCATCGCGCTGTCCTCGATCGGCTCATAGAAGCTGGGCCAGCCGCAGCCTGAGTCGAACTTGGCCTTCGAATCGAACAATGGCGCATTGCAGCAGATGCAGTGATAGACGCCGTCGGTCCGGGTGGAGTTGTACTTGCCGCTGAACGGGCGCTCGGTGCCCTTGAGGCGACAGACCTGGTACTGGGCGGGGTCGAGCATCGCACGCCATTCATCCAGGGTTTTCTCGATCTTGTCCATATGCAGGCCTCGGCAAACTAAAAACCCCGCACGGTGTCTTTTCCACAGCGCGGGCGGCACGTATATTATTGCGCCTCATCAGACATCAGTCTGGCACCCGCGTTACACGCATTTCAAACGATTTCACAGCGCAGTGCGCGGCGATCTTTTCTAATCGGGATCACATCATGCAGGTCAGCAAATCGAACAAGCTCGCCAATGTCTGCTATGACATTCGCGGCCCGGTGCTCAAGCACGCCAAACGCCTGGAAGAGGAAGGCCATCGCATCCTCAAGCTGAACATCGGCAACCCGGCACCCTTTGGTTTCGAAGCGCCGGATGAAATCCTCCAGGATGTGATCCGCAACCTGCCGACCGCCCAGGGCTACAGCGACTCGAAAGGCCTGTTCAGCGCGCGCAAGGCAGTGATGCAGTACTACCAGCAAAAGCAGGTCGAAGGTGTCGGCATCGAGGACATCTACCTGGGCAACGGCGTTTCCGAGCTGATCGTGATGTCGATGCAGGCGCTGCTCAACAACGGCGACGAAGTGCTGATCCCGGCCCCGGACTACCCGCTGTGGACCGCCGCCGTGAGCCTGGCCGGCGGCAACCCGGTGCACTACCTGTGCGACGAGCAGGCCGACTGGTTCCCGGACCTGGACGACATCAAGGCCAAGATCACCTCCAACACCAAGGCCCTGGTGATCATCAACCCGAACAACCCGACTGGCGCGGTGTATTCGCGCGAGTTGCTGCTGGGCATGCTGGAACTGGCGCGCCAGCACAACCTGGTGGTGTTCTCCGACGAGATCTACGACAAGATCCTCTACGACGAAGCCGTGCATATCAGCACAGCGTCGCTGGCCCCGGACCTGCTCTGCCTGACCTTCAACGGCCTGTCCAAGTCCTACCGGGTAGCGGGCTTCCGCTCCGGCTGGCTGGCCATCTCCGGACCCAAGCAGCACGCCCAGAGCTACATCGAAGGCATCGACATGCTGGCCAACATGCGCCTGTGCGCCAACGTACCGAGCCAGCATGCCATCCAGACCGCACTGGGCGGCTACCAGAGCATCAACGACCTGGTCCTGCCGCCAGGCCGCCTGCTGGAGCAGCGCAACCGCACGTGGGAACTGCTCAACGACATTCCCGGCGTGAGTTGCGTCAAGCCAATGGGTGCGCTCTACGCCTTCCCGCGGATCGACCCGAAGGTCTGCCCGATCCACAACGACGAGAAGTTCGTCCTCGACCTGCTGCTCTCGGAAAAACTGCTGATCGTCCAGGGCACGGCCTTCAACTGGCCGTGGCCGGATCACTTCCGCGTGGTCACCCTGCCTCGGGTCGATGACCTGGAACAGGCCATTGGCCGTATCGGAAACTTCCTGAAGACTTATCAGCAGTAACCTACAGGCACTTTCGAAAATGCCTGCGCCCTCTCGGCGCAGGCCTTTCAGACCAAGCCCCCACCTCTTGTAGGCCTCGACGCTCTGGCGTGCGGGATGACGGATTTCGTCTGTAATACAGAGAAGTACACAGTTTGAAATAGTCGCCCTGTTGAATCACTGGGTCCCGCGCCTTATATACCCCGCATACGTGACATTTTTATCCGTCAGGAGACCGTAACAACCATGATGCGCATCTTACTGTTTGTAGCCACCAACCTTGCGGTCGTGCTGATTGCCAGCATTACCCTGAGCCTGTTCGGCTTCAATGGGTTCATGGCGGCAAACGGGGTTGACCTCAAGCTCGACCAGCTACTGATTTTCTGCGCCGTGTTCGGCTTTGCCGGCTCGCTGATCTCGCTGTTCATCTCCAAGTGGATGGCGAAGATGAGCACCGGCACCCAGATCATCAGCCAGCCGCGCACCCGCCACGAGCAATGGCTGTTGCAGACCGTCGAAGAGCTGTCCCGCGAAGCCGGCATCAAGATGCCGGAGGTGGGTATCTTCCCGGCATACGAGGCCAACGCCTTCGCCACCGGCTGGAACCGCAACGATGCCCTGGTCGCGGTCAGCCAGGGCCTGCTGGAGCGTTTCTCGCCCGATGAAGTCCGCGCCGTGCTGGCCCACGAGATCGGCCACGTCGCCAACGGCGACATGGTCACCCTGGCGCTGGTGCAGGGCGTGGTGAATACCTTCGTGATGTTCTTCGCACGCATCATCGGCAACTTCGTCGACAAGGTGATCTTCAAGAACGAAGAAGGCCAGGGCATTGCCTACTACATCGCGACCATCGTCGCCGAATTGGTCCTGGGCATCCTCGCCAGCATCATCGTCATGTGGTTCTCGCGCAAACGCGAGTACCGCGCCGACGAAGCCGGTGCCCGCCTGGCCGGCACCAATGCGATGATCGGCGCCCTGCAGCGCCTGCGCTCGGAGCAAGGGGTGCCGGTGCACATGCCCGACACCCTGAACGCCTTCGGCATCAACGGCGGCCTCAAGCAAGGCCTGGCCGGCCTGCTGATGAGCCACCCGCCGCTGGAAGATCGTATCGAGGCCCTGCGCCGTCGCGGCTGATCGACACAGCAATGAAAAAGGGCGACTCAGGTCGCCCTTTTTTTTCATCAACGCTGTAGGCGATACACCCGCTCGTACAAGCTCGTCATCCCCGCCTCAAGGAATTTCGGGCTGTCCTCGATCACATCCCGGGCCTCCAGCGCCTCAAGTTGCCAGGCCGCGAACAGCTGCTGCACTTCCTGATCGGGTACCGAGAAGGGTGGCCCGTCCAGCAGCTGCTGGTCGTAATCCAGGGTGATCATCAAGCCGCTGCAGCCCTGGGGCAGGTTGTCAGTCAGATGCGCGGCATAGCGCTCGCGCATGGCCGGCGGCAAGGCGATCACGGCGGCGCGATCGTACAGCCTGGTGCAGTCACCGATATCCTCACGGCCCAGGGCGAAGAAATCACCGCACCACAACTCCAGGTTGTCGTGCCGATAGACCTTGAAGGTCCCCCGCTGACTGATCTGTGGCTGCAACTGCTGCTCGGCAAAAAACTGCTCGATGGCAAGCTGGGAAAGCTCTACACCGAGTACGTGATGCCCCTGCGCAGCCAGCCAGACCAGGTCCAGACTCTTGCCGCACAAGGGCACGAGCACCTTGCCGGTTGCGGGCAAGGCCAACTGCGGCCAGTACTTTTGCAGGTAGGCATTGACCTGCCCCTGATGAAACCCGATCTGGTTATCCGCCCAACGCTTGTGCCAGAACTCCGCCTGCATGGCATACCTCGAATATTTCGATCAAATAACACTAAAACTTATATTAGATTTAGATTAATGACCTGATTGAAGATAGCTCCATCTTAACCTTCAGGACCTTTCTCATGCTGCCCAGCCTGTTTATTTCCCACGGCTCGCCCATGCTTGCCCTGGAGCCCGCCGCCAGTGGCCCTGCCCTCGCCCGCCTGGCCGCAGAATTACCCAGGCCGAAGGCCATTGTCGTGGTCTCGGCGCACTGGGAGAGCCATGAGTTGCTGGTCAGCAGCAGCGCGGCGCCTGCGACCTGGCATGACTTCGGCGGATTTCCGGCGGCGCTGTATGCCGTGCAATACCCGGCCCCGGGCGATCCCGCCCTGGCCCAGCGCTTGAGCGAACTGCTCTGTGCCGCCGGCCTGCCCGCCCGCCTCGACCCGCAACGCCCCTTCGACCACGGCACCTGGGTGCCGCTGTCGCTGATGTACCCCAAGGCGGACATCCCGGTGGTGCAAGTGTCACTCCCCACCCGGCTCGGACCGAAGCTGCAGGAACAGGTGGGCCGCGCACTGGCCGGCCTGCGTGAAGAGAACATCCTGCTGATCGGCTCTGGCAGCATCACCCACAACCTCGGCGAGCTGGACTGGCATGCCGGCCCGGAAAGTGTCGAGCCCTGGGCCCTGGCGTTTCGCGACTGGATGGTCGACAAGCTGACGGCGAACGACACCCCTGCCCTGCATGACTACCGGCAACAGGCGCCGTTTGCCGTGCGTAGCCATCCCAGTGACGAGCACCTGTTGCCACTGTACTTCGCCCGCGGTGCGGGTGGGCGGTTTGGCATCGCCCACCAGGGATTTACCCTCGGCGCACTGGGGATGGATATCTACCGGTTTGATTAACCTGTAGGAGCGGGCTTGCCCCGCGATGCAATTTGCCAGATGTATCTCATCGCGAGGCAAACCCGTTCCCACAGGCAAAAAAAATCCCCGAACCAGTCGGGGATTTTTTTATCGCTCGCGGATCAGTCTTCGCGGTAGCGGCGCAGCTTCAGCTGCTTGCCGGCAACACGGGTGTCCTTGAGCTTGGCCAGCAGACGCTCCAGGCCCTCTTCCGGCAGCTCGACCAGACTGAAGCTGTCGCGCACCTGGATGCGGCCGATGGCTTCGCGGGCCAGGCCGCCTTCGTTGAGGATGGCGCCCAACAGGTTCTTGGCGGCGATACCGTCACGCGCACCCAGCGCGGTACGGCAACGGGCACGGCCTTCAGCCAGCGGCATCGGCGCGCGACGCTCACGCTCGCCACGTTCCGGACGCTCACCGGTGCGCTCACGCGGGGTGTAGGTCGGCACCAGCGGCTGCTCTTTTTCCACCGCTTCCAGGGTCAGGGCCTGACCGTTGGTGGCTTTGCGCAGCAGGGCCGCGGCCAGGGCACGTGGGCTGCAACCGATGTCGGCGGTCAGGCGATCGAGCAGATCACCATGGGTCGACTCAGCGTCGGCAACCAGCGGTGCCAAGCTGTTGGTCAGCTTCTTGATGCGCGCATCGAGAACGGCCTGGGCGTTCGGCAGGCGAACTTCGGCAACCTTCTGACCGGTCACACGCTCGATAACCTGCAGCATACGACGCTCACGCGGGGTGACCAGCAGCAGTGCACGGCCTTCGCGACCGGCACGGCCGGTACGGCCGATACGGTGAACGTAGGATTCCGGGTCGTACGGCATGTCGACGTTGAACACGTGAGTGATGCGCGGTACGTCCAGACCACGGGCAGCGACGTCGGTGGCGACGACGATGTCCAGACGACCATCCTTGAGCGAGTCGATCACGCGCTCACGCTGGTTCTGGGCGATGTCACCGTTCAGCGCAGCGGCTTTGTAGCCTTTGGCTTCCAGGGCGCTGGCCAGGTCCAGGGTGGCTTGCTTGGTACGCACGAAGGCGATCAGCGCGTCGAACTCTTCCACTTCCAGCAGGCGCAGGACAGCGGACACCTTCTGGTCGGCATGGACCATCAGGTGGGCTTGTTCGATCGCGGTGACGGTCTGGGTCTTGCTCTGGATCTTGACGTGCTTCGGCTCGCGCAGGTGGCGCTCGGCGATTGCGCGGATCGAGGCTGGCAGGGTGGCCGAGAACAGAACGGTCTGGCGGCTTTCCGGCATGGCCTTGAAGATGACTTCCAGGTCATCCATGAAGCCCAGCTTGAGCATTTCGTCGGCTTCGTCGAGCACCAGGTGGTTGACGGTCGCCAGGACCTTTTCGTCGCGACGCAGGTGGTCGCACAGACGGCCCGGGGTAGCAACGACGATTTGCGCGCCATTGCGGATTGCTTTCAGTTGTGGGCCCATCGGGGCACCACCGTACACGGCCACCACGGTTACGCCCGGCATCTGCTTGGCGTAGGTTTCGAATGCGGTGGCAACTTGCAGCGCCAACTCACGGGTTGGCGCCAGGATCAGGGCTTGCGGCTCGCGCTTGCTCGGGTCGATGCGGTTCAGGATAGGCAGTGCGAAGGCAGCGGTTTTACCGGTACCTGTCTGCGCCTGACCGATCATGTCGTGACCGGCGAGAATAATCGGGATCGATTGCTGCTGAATGGCCGATGGCTCTTCGTAGCCTGTGGCCAGCACTGCAGCAACAATGCTCGGATGAAGATCGAGAGCGGCGAAGCCGCCGGTTTCCTGGGTCATGGGTCTGCCTCTAAGTGCATCCGCAAAGACCCATGCTCCAAAGCTGCACATGCCTTGTAAGACCCGAAGGTCACCCTGGCAGCTTTGTCGGCGGGGATTTGCGAAAACGATTGAAGAAAAATAGGAACGTCAAGGAGAGTCCGCGGGGCGGACGCGCAGCCGAAGCTGGCTTCGGGGAATTGCACACCTTAAACGAGGTCCGGTAAAAGACCGGCGCGTACTATACCTGAATTCGCCATTTACGGGAGATTTTTTTATTGCAACGCACAAGCCCCAGGCCCCGTCTCGACGGTGCCCGGGATGGTGATGGGGCTGGCGGCTGAATCGATTATCCGCCGCCGGCCCGACAACCCGGCTCAGGACGCCGGCCGCAGCGTGTCAATCAACGACTGCAAGGAGTAGCCCAGGCGTGGCGCCAGGGCCTGGGCGCGGGCATTGAGGCCCTCCAGATCGAGCGTCTGGTCGAGGTCGGCCGGGACCATGAGGATCACGTTACCCTCCTTGACCGGCAACTCCCAGTAGTGCCGATGGTAAAGCCCGCGCAGCAGCGCCGCCCCCAGGGGCTTGCCGTCATCGCCGGCCCACTGGTTGATCACCAGCCAGCCACCGGGATTGAGGCGCTTCTGGCAGTTTTCCAGGAAACGCCAGGCCAGGTGAGCGACACCCGGGCCGTGGTCGGTATACAAGTCGACGAAAATCAGGTCGGCCGGCTCGGCAGTGTCCAGCAGCTCCACCGCATCACCGATACGAATGTACAGGCGCGGGTCGTCGTCCAGCCCCAGGTACTCGATGGCCAGGCGCGGCACATCGGGACGCAGCTCGATGGCTTCGACATCCTCCAGCGGCAGGAACTTCAGGCAGGCCTGGGTCAGGGTACCGGCGCCAAGACCGAGGAACAGCGCGCTCTCAGGCTCCGGGTGGCACAGCGCACCGATCAGCATGGCACGGGTGTAGTCGTACTCCAGCCAGCTCGGGTCGGCGGTAAACACGCAGCTCTGCTCGATGGCCTCGCCGAATTCGAGGAAACGATAGTCCTCGACTTCCAGCACGCTGATGGTGCCGTACTCATCCTGCACCTGGGCCAGCAGCCGCTCCACCCGTTCCTCTGTCATGCTGTCTCCCGGCACACGCCGTTACCCCAGGCAAAAACCGCCATTGTCCGTCAATGGCGCCAGTGCAACAAGGCGCGCGGCAACTGTTAAGATGGCAGGCAGCCCTTCTACGACAAGACCGAGCCCGTGATGAAGCAACCCTGGAGTCCTGACAGCTGGCGTGCCCTGCCGATCCAGCAACAACCGACCTACCCCGACGCCGAGCACCTGCACAAGGTCGAGCAGACCCTGGCCAGCTATCCGCCGCTGGTCTTCGCCGGCGAAGCCCGGGAGTTGCGCCGACAGTTTGCCGAGGTCACCCAGGGCCGGGCGTTCCTCCTGCAAGGGGGCGATTGCGCCGAAAGTTTCGCCGAGTTTTCCGCTGCCAAGATCCGCGACACCTTCAAGGTACTGCTGCAGATGGCAATCGTCATGACCTTCGCCGCCGGCTGCCCGGTGGTCAAGGTCGGGCGCATGGCCGGGCAGTTCGCCAAGCCGCGCTCGGCGGGCGATGAGACCATCGGCGGGGTGACCCTGCCGGCCTACCGGGGCGACATCGTCAACGGCATCGGCTTCGACGAAAAAAGCCGGGTGCCGGACCCTGAGCGCCTGCTGCAGGCCTACCACCAGTCCACCGCCAGCCTCAACCTGTTGCGCGCCTTTGCCCAGGGCGGCTTTGCCGACCTGCACCAGGTGCACAAATGGAACCTGGATTTCATCGCCAACTCGGCCCTGGCGGAAAAATACAGCCAGCTGGCCGACCGTATCGACGAAACCCTGGCCTTCATGCGCGCCTGCGGCATGGACGGCTCGCCGCAACTGCGGGAAACCAGCTTCTTCACCGCCCACGAAGCCCTGCTGCTCAACTATGAAGAAGCCTTCGTACGCCGCGACAGCCTGACCAACGACTACTACGACTGTTCGGCGCACATGCTATGGATCGGTGACCGCACCCGCCAGCTCGACGGCGCCCACGTCGAGTTCCTGCGTGGGGTCAACAACCCCATCGGCGTCAAGGTCGGTCCGAGCATGGACACCGACGAGCTGATCCGCCTGATCGACGTGCTCAACCCGGACAACGACCCGGGCCGCCTCAACCTGATCGTGCGCATGGGCGCCAACAAGGTCGGCGAGCACCTGCCACGGCTGATCCAGCGGGTCGAGCGCGAAGGGCGCAAGGTACTGTGGAGCTCCGACCCCATGCACGGCAACACCATCAAGGCCAGCAGCGGCTACAAGACCCGCGACTTCGCGCAGATCCTCAGCGAGGTCAAACAGTTCTTCCAGGTGCACCAGGCCGAAGGCAGCCATGCCGGCGGCATCCACATCGAGATGACCGGGCAGAACGTCACCGAATGCATCGGCGGCGCCCGGCCCATCACCGAGGACGCCCTGTCGGACCGCTACCACACCCACTGCGACCCGCGCATGAACGCCGATCAGTCGCTGGAGCTGGCCTTCCTGATTGCCGAGACCCTCAAGCAGGTCCGGCGCTGAAGGCACTGCAGGCGAGCGCCACGCGCAGGCGTGCGGCGCTCGCCTGCGGGCAGTTCAACTGCACCCGCGCCAGGCCCAGCCAGGCGGCCATGCGCCACAGGCTGTCGGCCAGGGCCTGCATCCCCGCCTCATCCAGTCCCGTCGCTTCTTCATGCACCGCGTGTACCGCCAGTCGGTCCTCGGCGCGTTCGGCACGCAGGTCGACCCGGGCGGTAATCCGTTCGTTGTGCAGGAACGGCAGCACGTAATAGCCGTACACCCGCTTGTGCGCGGGGGTGTAGATTTCCAGGCGATAACGAAAGTCGAACAGGCGCTCGGTGCGGTCACGCTCCCACACCAGCGAATCGAAGGGTGACAGCAAGGCGCTGCTGGCGACCTTGCGCGGCAGACGTGCGCACGCCTGGTAATAGGCCGGCTGCGACCAGCCCTGCACCGAACAGACCTGCAGCGTGCCCTCCTCGACCAGCTCGGCCAGTCGCAGGCTACTGTCTGTTGGCGCCAGACGAAAGTAGTCACGCAGGTCCTTCCCGGTGGCCACGCCCAGCGCGCCCGCAGCGTGCAACAACAGCCCGCGCTGCGCCTGGTCCTCGCTCATGGCCGGTTGTTGCAACAAGGCCGCAGGCAGCACCCGCTCGGGCAAGTCGTACAGCCGCTCGAACCCCCGGCGCCCGGCCACATTGACCAGACCGGCGGCGAACAGCCATTCCAGTGCATGCTTCTCCGCGCTCCAGTCCCACCAGGGGCCGGCGCGCTCCTGGCGGGTCGACAAGCTGCCGGCGCCCAACGCCCCCTGCTCGGTAACCGCCGCCAGCACCCGGGCAATGGTCGCCTGCTGTTCGCGACCAAAGCGCGCCAACTGTTGATAAATGCCCTGCCCCTGGCGTGCCCGCTCCATGCGCCAACGCAGCAAGGGATACAGTTGCAGCGGCAGCAAGGAAGCTTCATGCCCCCAGTACTCGAACAGTTTGCGCTGACGATTGCTTCCCCAGGCGAGCTGGTCCAGCAGTGCCTGTGGATAACTGCCCAGACGGGAAAACAGTGGAAGGTAGTGCGAACGCACCAGGGCATTGACCGAATCGATCTGCAGCGCGCCCAGACGCTCGATCATCCGGCCCAGTTGGGTTGCACGAACGGCGGGGCCGGCCTGGCGATTGCCGAAGCCCTGGGCAGCCAGGGCCAGGCGACGCGCTTGAGCCTGGGAAAAGGACTGTGTAGTGGGCATGTCCGGCTCCTTGTGAACAGGCCCACCAACAGTAGTCGTGGCACCTCCCTGGCGCGACTCATTTTTTCAGCGGGTCATCCCAGAATGGGCGTTCCACCTCCTGCCAGACATCGGCACGGCTCATGCCGATATCGTGCAGCGCCGCATCGCTCAGGCGCGCCAGTTCCATGCGCTGGGCATGCAGTTGGCGCCAGCGCGCCAGTTGCTCGACAGCGCCGTGGATCAGGTGGGAAAACCCGCCGTGGTGAGGCTGGGGATGCATCAGGACAAAACCTTTCTGACCTTTCATCGACTTACCCTCCGTGTTGGATGACGTCAGTCTCTGCCCGGTACTAAGATCAATCCAACGAATGTTCCTGATGCAACACATCTAGGAGATTGATGCCTTGTCCCAGTACCAGAGTATCGATTCCGAGGTCCTGCGCACCTTCGTGGCCATTGCCGAACACGGCGGCTTCACCCGCGCCGGCGAAGTGGTCAACCGCACCCAGTCGGCGGTGAGCATGCAGATGAAGCGCCTGGAGGAGGACATCATTCAGCGCCAGCTGTTCGAGCGCGATGGCCGCCAGGTGCGCCTGACCGCCGAGGGCCAGGTCCTGCTGGGCTATGCCCGGCGCATCCTTAAACTGCATGGGGAAGTGTTCAACACCCTGCGCATGCCGCACATGGTCGGGCTGGTGCGCATCGGCACCCCGGACGACTACGCCATGCGCTTTTTGCCGGGCATTCTCTCCAGCTTCGCCCAGACCTACCCGCTGATCCAGGTGGAGGTCCATTGCGAAAGCTCGCGGCAACTGATCCAGCGCCAGGACCTGGACATGACCATCATCACCTGCGAGCCCGGCCATGAGGTCGGTCAGTTGCTGCGCCGCGAGCGGGCGGTGTGGGTCCAGGCCCAGGGCTTCTGCCCCCATGAGCACAATCCACTGCCGCTGGCGGTGTACAACACCGATTGTTGTTGCCGCACCTGGGCCTGCAACGCCCTGGATGCGATCGAAAAGGAGTACCGCATCGCTTACACCAGCGCCAGCACTGCCGCGATCATGGCGGTGGTCAGTGCCGGACTGGCGGTTACGGCGCAGTTGCAGAGCCTGATCACCAGTGAACTGCGGGTGATCGGCGAGGCCGAAGGCCTGCCGGGACTGCCCACCGCCAGCATCATGTTGCTGCGCAACAACAGCAGCCAGTCGCCGATGACCGACTGCATGGCCGACTACATTGCCGAAGGCTTCAGATCTTGAACGCGAGCATCACCGCACAGAGCACCAGGAAGCCGCAGAACAGTGAACGCAGGACCTTTTCCGGCAGGGCATGAGCCAGTTTCACCCCCCAGCTGATACTCAGCAAACCGCCCACGGCCAGGGGAATGCCCATGCTCCACTGCACATGCTGGTGCAAGCCGTAGGTCAACAAGGTCACGGCCGTGCTGGGCGCCGCCAGGGCCAGGGACAACCCCTGGGCGACCACCTGGGTGGTGCCGAAAACGCTGGTCAGCACCGGTGTTGCCACCACCGCCCCGCCCACCCCGAACAGGCCGCCCAGCACGCCGGCACCACCGCCGAGCACACCGAGCCAGGGCCAGGGATGGCGCATCTCGCTGCTCGGCTGCGCCGCGCCCATGAACATGCGCGCCACATTCCAGGCCGCCAGCGCCACCAGGAACAGCACGAAGCCGAACCGCATGGCCTGGGCATCGACCCCCACCGCCCAGATCGAACCGAGCCAGGCAAAAACGAAGCCGGCCGCCGCCAGCGGCAAGGCATGGCGCAGTTCGATGCGTTTACGCTGGTGATAGCGCCACAGCGCCAGCAGCACGTTGGGCACCACCATCACCAGGGCCGTGCCCTGGGCCAGTTGCTGGTCCAGGCCAAACAGCACGCCAAGCGCCGGGATCGCAATCAGCCCGCCGCCAATGCCGAACAGCCCGCCCACCGTGCCCAGTGCCGCGCCCAGCGCTATGTACATCACCCATTCGATCATTGCCACCTCTGACGAAATCCGATTCGGGCATGCTACTGATCTGGTGCTAGCGGGGAAACGCACAGCAACGCACAATGGCTGTGCCATTTACGCAAAAGCAGACGACGGCACATGAACCCTGACGCCTTGACCGAACAACTGAGCCTGTTCCTGGATGTACTGGAAACCGGCAGCTTCTCCGCCACCGCCCGCCGCCACCCGCTGACCCCATCTGCCGTGGCACGGCGCATCGATGCGCTGGAAAGTGCAGTCGGCAGCCGCCTGTTCATCCGCAGCACCCACGCCGTGCGCCCGACCCCGGCCGGCAACGCCTTCGCCGAACGCGCCCGGCGCATCGTCGAAGAACTGCGCCTGGCGCGTGCCGAGGCCGTGTCGCTGAGCAATGCCCCGGAAGGCCTGATCCGCATCGATGCCCCGGCCGCCTTCGGTCGCCGCCACCTGGCACCGGCCATCGCCGACTTCCTGGTGGCCTACCCCGGGCTCGACGTGCAGTTGCGCCTGATCGACAGTTTTGTCGACCTGCACGGCTCGCACCTGGGCGAAGTAGACCTGGTGTTGCGCGCCGGGCCCCTGGCCGACACCCGCCTGGTGGCCACGCCCCTGGCCTATATGGTCCGCGTCGCCTGTGCAAGCCCGGCCTACCTGGCCGCTCGCGGTATTCCTGCCACCCCGGTCGAGCTGCCGGAACACGACGGGCTGGACTGGGATGGCCTGGCTCCACCTTTCGCCTGGCGCTTTTCCAGCGAAGGCCAGATGCGCCTGTATCGCCCGACCCGCATGCGCATGAGCGCCAACAATGCCGAAACCCTGCTGTTCGGCGCTCTGGCGGGCCTGGGTATCGCTCATCTGCCCACCTGGCTGATCAGCGACTACCTGCTGCGCGGCGAGCTGTTACCGCTGTTCTGCGAAAACGGTTTGCCGGCCGCCGAATCCAGCGGCATCTACGCCCTGCGCCTGGAACATGAAACGAACTCTCGCAGCCGCTTGCTGCTCGAATTCCTCAAGAGCCGCTTCAGCCCGGTGCCGCCTTGGGACCTTGCGCTGCAAAGCGGGCTGCGCTGGTAATCAGCGCACTAATGAACAGCGTGCTAAATTCAAAGGATCAATTGATCAAGGACCCGCATGAACGCCGACACCAAAGCCCCCGCCCCTGGTAACGAACTGCTGCTGGACAACCAGGTGTGCTTCGCCCTGCACTCCACTTCGCTGCTCATGACCAAGGTCTACAAGCCGCTGCTGCAGGCGCTGGGCCTGACTTATCCACAGTACCTGGCGATGCTCGTGCTGTGGGAACAGGACGGCTTGACCGTGGGCGAGATCAGTCATCACCTGCTGACCGATCCGGGCTCCCTCACGCCCCTGCTCAAACGCCTTGAAGCCGAGGGTCTGCTCAAGCGCACCCGCAGCCGTGAAGACGAACGGGTGGTGCTGGTCCACCTGACCGACCAGGGCCGCGCCCTGCACGCCCGGGCCCAGCGTGTTCCACCCTGCATCCTGGCGGCCAGCGGACAAACCGTTGAACGCCTGCAACAGCTGCAGACCGAGTTGCTGGAACTGCGCGCCAACCTGCAAAAAAGCCTCTGACGTCTATGCTGTGAGTGGCCGTTTGAACCTGTGGCCGAAAATTAACTTGCGCACTAAATAATTGCACGCTAAGTTAATCCCCATACCCACTCAGCGCCGCGGCGCAACACTCAAGCGAGGCTCAAGATGCAAAAGGTCACTCCGCTTTACATTGCCGAAGCCACATCCACCGGCGGTCGCGACGGCAGCTCGCGTTCCAGCGATGGCAAACTCGAAGTCAAGCTGAGCACCCCCAAGGAACTGGGTGGCGCGGGGGGTGAAGGCACCAACCCCGAACAGATGTTCGCCGCCGGCTACTCGGCCTGCTTCATTGGCGCCCTGAAGTTCGTTGCCGGCCAGCAGAAAAAAGCGCTGCCTGCCGACAGCTCGATCACCGCCAAAGTCGGCATCGGCCAGATCCCTGGCGGTTTCGGTCTGGATATCGACCTGAACATCAACCTGCCAGGCCTGCAACAAGCCGAGGCGCAAGCGCTGGTAGACGCAGCCCACCAGGTTTGCCCTTACTCCAACGCGACCCGCGGCAACGTTGATGTGCGCTTGCACGTCACGGTCTGAGGGTAAATCCCAGGCATAAAAAAACCCGGCCAAGGCCGGGTTTTTCGTGGGCGCAAGAATTACTTCTTGGAACGGCCCTTGAAGCTGTTGTCGCGGGTGTCGATGTCGATCCACTCGTCGATCTGGATGAAGTCAGCAACGCTGATTTCAGTGCCGTTCTTCAGCTTGGCAGGTTTCATGACCTTGCCCGAGGTGTCGCCGCGAGCAGCGTTCTCGGTGTAGACAACCTGACGGCTGATGGTGGTCGGCAGTTCTACCGACACCAGGCGGCCTTCGAAGAACACGGCTTCGCAGATGTCTTCCATGCCTTCTTCGACGAACGGCAGAACGGCCTCGATGTCTTCGGCGTTCAGTTCGTACATGGTGTAGTCGGTGGTGTCCATGAAGGTGTAGGAGTCACCGCTGATGAACGACAGGGTCGCTTCTTTGCGATCCAGGATCACGTCGTCCAGCTTGTCGTCCGCACCGTAAACGGTTTCGGTCTTGTAACCGGTCAGCAGGTTCTTCAGCTTGGTCTTCATGATCGCGCTGTTACGGCCCGACTTGGTGAATTCAGCTTTCTGAACCAGCCACGGGTCGTTGTCGATCCGCAGTACGGTACCGGGTTTCAGTTCTTTACCAGTTTTCATTACGTGATATCCGAATTTGGATGGATTTACAAAAATCGAGGCCGCGTATCATAGCCAATTTCGGTAAAACTGTACCAGCGCCGTGGCGAGGTCCGGCTGAGCGGCCTGAACGGCGCTCCAGCGGCGCGCATGCCGGTCGAGCTCGTCCCAGTGCTCAAGCACCTGTCGCCAGGCCTGACCCATGTCGCGGTCCATGTTCCAGGCGCGCCACAGATCGACGATGGCCGCCTTGGCCGGCTGCGACAACCCCTCGACGTAGTGATCGAGAAACGCCTCGAGTTTTTCCCAATGGGCGTATTCTTCCTGCACATAGATGTGCCAAAGCAGCGGACGCCCCGCCCATTGCGCACGCACGAACGAGTCTTCGCCACGCACGGCGTTGAAGTGGCAGCACCAGAGTAGCTGGTCGTACTCATCCTGGCTGACGAACGGCAGGATATGCACGGTCAGGGCGCCACGGGTGGCCACACTGCCCACCTGCAGGGCGCCCTCGCCCAGCCAGGCCTGCACGTCCCCCAGAATACGCCCCTCGGGCACCAACAGATGGTTGGCACGACTGTCGGCCGCCAGCGCATCGAGCCAACTGCCCAGGCCCGGGTTCTCGTAGGCGAACAACGAGATCAGGCGCGAGCCTTCGGCTGCCGTCACCCCCAGGCGCTGGAGAAAGGCCTGGCGCGCAGCCGGGTCCTGCTCGAACGCTTCGCGCCGCGCCAGCAGGGAAGCCTCGCGAAGCAATCCCCCGGTCCTGGCAGTAAAGCCCGGAAAGAAAAACACCTTGCGCAGGCCGTTGGGCTGCGGCGATGGCAAGCCATGGCAGCCTTCGACCCAGTGTTCGGCGCTGAGGTATTCCAGGTTCAGCCACAACGGCGCACGCTCACAGTCGAGCATCGTCTGCACGTACGCGGCCGGCAGCTGACAGGCAAAGGCACCGATGACGACATCGGCGACCGGCGTCGGCT
Source organism: Pseudomonas sp. NPDC090755 (assembly GCF_044769005.1). Taxonomy (NCBI): domain Bacteria; kingdom Pseudomonadati; phylum Pseudomonadota; class Gammaproteobacteria; order Pseudomonadales; family Pseudomonadaceae; genus Pseudomonas; species Pseudomonas sp. NPDC090755. The sequence continues at coordinate 197,445 of NZ_JBIVXC010000005.1, forward strand.
GCCAGTCCGCCAGCCAGTGGCAGACTTCGACGCCCTGCTGCCATTGCTGAGCCGCCAGGGGATCGACTTGCGGGCAGATGCGCGCAAAGGCGCCGAGGTCATCCACCCACAGGCGCACGGCAACCCCCTGCTCGGCCACCAGCTGCCGGGCCAGGCGCCAGGTCACGCCGATGTCGCCGTAGTTGTCGACGACACAACAGAAGATGTCCCAGTTCGCTTTCATCGCTGGCCCCTTGGAAAAAGCGCCGATTGTCCGGGTAAATCATCGCAGACAAAAGCGTGGCACGAAAAAAACCCGTTGCGGCATGCGACAATGGGCCTCCGTCCCGGCCAGGAGGCCATCATGCCCCGCCCTCGCGAACTGAAAATCACCCTCAAGCCTGTGCAGTTGATCCTGTGCGTTGCCCTGGGCCTGTGGCTCGGTGCCGTCGCCATTGCCTTGAGCCTGTGGCTGGCCGGGCGCCTGCTGCCTGAAGCGGTACAACCCCTGGGCCAGGTGCTGAGCCCACCGGCAACCGTCCCGATTGCCCCGCTGACGCAATCCGATCCACAGCGCCAGATGTTCGAGCAATACCAAGCGACCCTGCGCAAACAGGAACTGCAGCAAGCCCGGGAACAAGCCGAAAGCAGCGTGCATAACCTGTCCAACCCCAACTGCCAGTTCTGGCTGCAACAGAACCGCACCGCTCCGACCGAAAGGAGTCGTGCCCTCGTCCTGGAATTGTGCAACTGACGCCATGAACAAAGCCGACCTGCTGCAACGCATCATCGACGCCCTGGGCGCCGACCTGGAGGTGGTCCAGCGCGCCGCGCAAACCGCCTATGAAGCGGCCACCGCCGAAGAAAATATCGCCGAGAACAAGTACGACACGCTGGGCCTGGAAGCCTCCTACCTGGCCACCGGACAAGCCCGGCGCATGGAAGAGATCCGTCAGGCACGCAAGGCGTTCCAGCAATTGGTGCTGCGCGACTACGACCCGGCCTGCGGCATCCAGGTCAGCAACCTGGTGACCCTGGAGGCGGAGAATGGCAGTTGCCAGCGGCTGTTTCTCGGGCCGGAAGGCGCGGGTTTGAAGATCGGTAAGGGTGAGCAGTTGATCACGGTAATTACCCCACGCTCGCCTTTGGGGCAATGCCTGCTGGGAAAACGTGAGGATGAAGAGGTCAGTCTGCTATTAGGTGGCGTACCCCGGTGCTTTGTCGTGGTCGCAGCGGAGTGAAACGACCTCAAGGCCTCTTCGCGGGGCAAGCCCGCTCCTACCGGCGGGCTTGCCCCGCGATGCCTTTCAAATCCCCAGCGCATCGAACCGCCGCGCCAGCCCCTGCGCGGCAAACTGCTCGATGATGAAGTCGATGAACGCCCGGGTCTTGCCCGGCAACAGCCTGTGCTCGGCGTAATACAGGGAAATGTTGCCATCATCCACATACCAGTCCGGCAGCACCCGCACCAGGCTGCCCGCCTGCAGGTAAGGCACGGCGAACGGCATGCTCACCAGTGCCACCCCCAACCCCTGCTGGGCGACGCCACAGGCGGCCTCCGAATCACTCATGGTCATGCGCAGGCGCAGGTTCAACGGGCTTTGCTCCTGCTGGCGACTGGTCAACGGCCAGGAACGCACTCGCCCGGTCTGAGGTGAGCGGATCAAGATGCCGTCCAGTTCCTTGAGGTCGGACGGCCGCTGAATCGGCGGATGGCGTTCGAGAAACGCCGGGGCAGCCACCAGGATCCGGTGCGCCGGGGTCAGTTTTCGCGCCACCACGCCCTGGGGCAGGTCGAAGCCACCCCCAATGGCGGCGTCGAAGCCCTGGCCGATCAGGTCGACCTGGCGGTTATCGAAATGCCAGTCCGGGCTGATGGCAGGATAGCGCCGCAGGAATTCGGCCAGCAGCGGCACGATATACAGGCGTCCGAACACTGTACCCATGCTCACCTTCAAGGTGCCCGCCGGCTGCCCTTCAGCGCTGGCGAGGTTGGCCACGGCATGCTGGATGGTCTGGAAGCTGCTGGCGACCTCGCCCAGGAAACGCTGGCCAGCCTCGGTCAGGGTCAGCCGCCGGGTGCTGCGCTGGAACAGCCGAACCCCCAAGCGCGCCTCCAGGCGAGCGACGTTCTTGCCCACCGCCGCCGGGGTCAGGCTCAGGCGCCGGGCGGCCTCGGCGAAGCTGCCGACTTCGGCGCTGCGCACGAAGCATTCGATACTGCTGAAGGTTTCCACGGGCTCGATTCCATACTTCTGGTTTACACAGACTATAGCGATTACCGGCTACCCAGCGGGTAATGCGCCATCGATACTGAGCCCCATCCAAGGCATCCGGCCTTGTTCTTTCGGGAGCACAACATGTCGACTCAAACCCGCCTCACCGGCAAGGTTGCCCTGATCCAGGGCGGATCACGCGGCATCGGTGCCGCCATCGTCAAGCGCCTGGCCGCCGAAGGCGCCAGTGTCGCCTTCACCTACGCCAACGCCACGGCCCAGGCCGAAGACCTGCAACAGCGCATCATCGCCAACGGCGGCAAAGCCCTGGCCATCCAGGCCGACAGTGCCGACGCCCGCGCCGTGCAACAGGCCGTGGAGCGGACGGTGGCCACCTTCGGTGGCCTGGACATCCTGGTCAACAACGCAGGCGTGCTGGCGGTCGCCCCCCTGCTGGAGTTCGATCTGGAGGATTTCGACCGCACCCTGGCGGTCAATGTGCGCAGCGTTTTCGTCGCCACCCAGGCCGCGGCCCGGCATATGGGCCAGGGCGGACGTATCATCAATATCGGCAGCACCAATGCCGAGCGTATGCCGTTCGCCGGCGGCGGCCCGTATGCCATGAGCAAGTCGGCACTGGTCGGCCTGACCCGTGGCCTGGCCCGCGACCTCGGTCCGCTGGGCATCACCATCAACAACGTGCAGCCCGGCCCTGTGGATACCGACATGAACCCGGCCAAGGGCGAATTCGCCGAGAGCCTGATGGGGTTCATGGCGGTGGGCCGTTACGGTGAAGTCGAGGAAATCGCCAGTTTCGTCGCCTACCTGGCGTCCCCGGAAGCGGCGTACATCACTGGCGCCAGCCTGACCATCGACGGTGGCTTTGCCGCCTGATGCAATCAGCTGGCATCCCGGGCAGCCAGGCTGTGCTCGATCATGCGCACGAACGCCCTGGCTGCCGGGGTCGGGTGCTGCGACCAGATCGCATACAGGTGGCGTCGTGGCGCATCGCGCACCGCGGCCGTCGCCACCTCGTTGAAGCCACTGGCAATGCGTGCCGGCACCAGGCCCACGGCCAGGGCACGCTGGACGAATTTTTCCACCAGGCGAATGTTGCTCACTTCGAACTGCACCCGATGCGGCACACCCGCAGCGGCGAAGGCTTCGTCCGTCTGCCGACGGGCACCGGTGCCCGCGGGAAAGTCCACCAGCGGCTGGTCCTGCAGATGTGCCAGCGACAAGCCTTCGACTGCCGCCAAGGGATGCCCGACCGGCAGCACCGCCACCAGTTCTTCTTCGGCCAGCAAGCGGTACTCGACCCCTTCCAGACGCTCGCCCGGCCAGACGCCGATAAAGCCCACGTCCAGGCGACGCTCCCGGACATCGGCAATCAACAACTCACTCTTGGCCATCAGCCAGCGAATATCCACCTTCGGGTACTGGCGATGAAAACCGGCCAGCAGGTCGACCAGGTCAAGCTCGGTCAAGGAGGTGATTTCACCGATGGACAACTGCCCGCGCACCTCGCCACAGGCTGCCGCCACGTCCTCGGCAATACGCCGGGTGGCTTCCAGCGCCGGGCGGGCACTCTGCACGAAAGCCTCTCCAGCCGGGGTCAGGCGCACCCGCCGTGAGCTACGCTCGAACAGGCTGACACCCAGGGTCTCCTCCAGGCGGGCAATCTGGTGGCTCAAGGCCGACTGCACCACATGACAGCGCTCGGCAGCGCGGGTGAAGCTGCCCGTGTCGGCCACCGCCAGGGCATATTCGATCTGCTTGAGGTTCATGGATTGATCTATTTTCAAGATGGATAGAATGAAAACGATACATTGGCGTCATGCTAGCGCATTTCCGATACTGTCACTCCCCAACTACCACTGATCGAGACGGTCCATGACCTCCTCCACGACTACCCTGAGCCGCGGCCTGATCCTGCTGATGGCAACCGCCACCGGCCTTGCCGTGGCCAGCAACTACTACGCCCAACCGCTGCTGCACAGCATCGCCGAGCATTTCGGCCTGACCACCGCCAGCGCCGGGGCCATCGTCATCGCCGCCCAGCTGAGCTATGGCGCCGGCTTGTTGCTGCTGGCGCCACTGGGCGACCTGTTCGAACAACGCCGCCTGATCGTCAGCATGATCGGCATCAGCACCCTGGGCCTGCTGATCAGTGCCGTGTCCCCCGGCCTGCCCTGGCTGTTGCTGGGCACCACCCTGACCGGCCTGTTCTCGGTGGTCGCCCAGATACTGGTACCCATGGCCGCCGGCCTCAGTGATCCGGGCCAGCGCGGTCGGGTGGTCGGCACCCTGATGAGCGGCCTGCTGCTGGGCATCCTGCTGGCGCGCACCGCGGCCGGCTTCATGGCCGAACTGGGTGGCTGGCGCAGCATCTACCTGCTGGCGGCGGCGCTGATGGCGATCTGCGCCATCGCCCTGTGGCGCGCCTTGCCCGAACGCCACCAGCATGCCGGGCTCAATTATCCCGCGCTGATCGCTTCGGTATTCCGCCTGTTCGCCGAAGAACCTATCCTTCGCCTGCGCTCGTTGCTCGGCTTGCTGGCGTTCAGCCTGTTCGCCCTGTTCTGGACGCCTTTGGCCTTTCTCCTCTCGGCAGCGCCTTATCACTACTCCGACGCGGTGATCGGCCTGTTCGGCCTGGCCGGTGCCGCCGGCGCGCTGTCGGCCAACTGGGCCGGACGCCTGGCCGATCGCGGCAAGGGCCCGCTGGGCACCACGGTCGGCCTGCTGGCGTTGCTGCTGTCCTGGGTGCCGCTGGGCTTTGCTCAATCGTCGCTGGTGGCGTTATTGATCGGCGTACTGGTGCTGGACCTGGCGGTACAGCTGGTGCACGTGAGCAACCAGAACGCGGTGATTGCCCTGCGTCCGGAAGCCCGCAACCGCCTGAACGCCGGGTACATCACCTGCTACTTCATCGGCGGTGCGCTGGGCTCGCTGCTCGGCACCCAGCTGTTCCAGGCCCGGGGCTGGCACGGTATTGTCGTCGCCGGCTTCATCATCGGTAGCCTGGCCCTGCTGGTCTGGGCCCTGGCCGAGCGCCAGCGCAGCCTGAGGACACGCACGGCCTGATCGATATCGCGCAGATCCCGGGCGACCCTCCGTCGCCTGAGGATTGACTTGTTCAGGTCTCTGGAGCTCAGTAGCGGGTGGACAATTGCCTCTCAATCTGGATGACACGATGACAAGACTCACGGTTCAGTCCGGCGACTTCTTGCAAGGTGAAGGCGAATATCGCAATGGATCGCTCACTCTCAAGACCTGCCGCAGCCCCTCTCCCGGTGAAAAAATAGCCGTTACCCGCATCAGCGAACTGGTGGTCGCCAACCAGGAGTCCAGCCGCAGCCTGGGCAGCGCCCTGGGCTGGGGCATGGCCGGCGCCCTGGTGGCAGGGCCGGTAGGCCTGATTGCCGGCTTGTGGCTCGGCGGCAAGGAAGAGGAGGTGACCTTCCTGGCCACCTTCAAGGACGGTCGCAAGCTGATGGCCATCACCGACAGCAAGACCTGGTCGAAGATCAACGGCCACTGGCGCCGTCATTCGCCAGCGGTCGCTAATCGCTGAGCCCGACGGTCGTTCACTCAAACGCTTGAAACCATGTAAACAGGGGCACCGAGATCCGGCTGCCCCTGCTAAGATGCGCGCCCGCCTGCCCGGTGCAATGCCGGCGGCTATCCACACCTTGTGACTTTCGAACCCATCCCCATGGACCGCGACGCTGCCTGTCGGCGCGTCTGCTGCGTGCATTCAAGGAGCTTTTTGCATGACCCTGCCTCGCCCTCACCTACCCTTGAGCCTGCTTGGCTTGAGCCTGGCCCTGCCCGCCTCGCCCAGCCTGGCCCAGGACAGCGTCATCCTGGCCCCGGTCAAGGTGTCGGAAAGCTACAGCGAGGGCTATCAGGTGCAGGAAGCGTCGGTGGCGGGATTCGCCCCGACAGCGCTGCTCGACACCCCGGCATCGGTGGCCGTGTTCAGCCAGCAACTGCTCGCCGACCGCCAGGTACGCAAGCTCAGCGAAGTGCTGCAAAGCGATGCCTCGGTGGGAGCGAGCTATGCGCCGATCGGCTACTACGAGAACTTCAACGTACGCGGCTTCGAACTCAACGCTGCCAGCAGCTACAAGATCAACGGCCAGACCATCGCCGGCGAGCAGAACGTAGCCCTGGAGAACAAGCAGCAGGTCGAGTTGCTCAAGGGCCTGTCGGGCCTGCAGAGCGGCGTTGCCGAACCCGGAGGCCTGATCAATTACGTGACCAAACGCCCCGAAGAAGTACGCTCGGTGACAGTGTCGAGCAATGACGATGGTGAGCGCTACATCGCCACGGATGTCGGTGGCTGGTTCGGCAGCGAACGCCAGTTCGGCCTGCGTGCCAACCTGGCCCATGAAGACATCCGCTCCTATGTCGACCATGCCGACGGCAAGCGCGACTTCGCTGCCCTGGCCTTCGACTGGCAGATCAACCCCGATGCCGTACTGCAGCTGGACGCCGAGTACCAGCAGCGCGAACAGCCTTCGGTGCCGGGCTACCAGTTGCTCGGCGGCAACGCCCTGCCCCACGGCATCGACCCTCACGACCGCCTGGCCTACCAGCAGTGGGCCAACCCGGTCAGCATCGACTCGCTGAACCTGGGCGGGCGTTTCGAGTACCGTTTCAACGACACCTGGACCGGCAGCCTCAGCGCCTCGCGCAGCAAGGTGGTAATCGACGACTACAGCTCATTTGCCTGGGGCTCCAGCGAGGGAGCTTATTTCGCCAGCAATGGTGACTACGACATCTACGACTACCGCAGCCCCGACGACACGCGGCGCACCGACGAAGCCCAGGCAACGCTCAGCGGACGTTTCGACGCCCTGGGCCTGGGCCATGAACTGACCCTGGGCAGCAGCGCCCAACGTCGCACCCTCGACCAGCGCCCTTACTTCAACGAGTGGATCGGCAGCGGCAATATCTACCAGGACACCCCTGCGCTGGAACCGTCCGACAAGCCCCCCGGCCACAGCACCCGTCGCCTGGACAGCCGCCAGTACGGCCTGTTCGCCAGCGACCGGATCAGCTTCAACGAGCAGTGGCAGACCGTCATTGGCGCACGCCTGGTGCGCCTGGACGAGAAAACCTTCGATGAACAGGGCAACCCCGGCCGTCATACCCGCGACTACGAGCTGCTGCCCAATGCCGCGCTGATCTATAAGCCGCGTGCGGACATTTCCCTCTACACCGCTTACAGCAAGGGGATTTCCTCCGGCGGCACCGCGCCGTGGTTCGCCAGCAACAGCGCCGAAATCCTTGCGCCGACCCTCTCGCACCAACTGGAAGTCGGCATCAAGCGCGACTGGCAGCGCCTGAGCCTGAGCGCGGCGCTGTTCCAGCTGCGCCAGGCCTACCAGTATTCCCGGCCGGATGGCGAAGGTGGCTTCACCTATGTGCAGCAGGGCCAGCAAAAGAACATCGGCCTGGAGCTGGGTGCCAGTGGCTGGCTGACCTCCCGCCTGCAGATCAATGCCAGCGCCGCCGCCATCCGCGCCCGGGTCAAGCACAGCGGCACGGCCGACTACGAGGATCACCAGGCGCTCAACGTGCCCAACTTCCGTGCTGCGGTTCAAGCCGACTACAGCCTGCCAGTCGATGGCCTGGCCCTGCTCGGCGGTGCCCGCTACAGCGCCAGCAAGTATGCCGACCAGGCGGGCACGGTCGAGGTGGGCAGCTACGCGGTGTTTGACCTGGGGGGCCGCTACAGCACCCGCGTCGGCGGTTACGACACGGTGTTCCGCTTGATGGTGGATAACGTTTTCGACAAGCGTTACTGGCGTGATGCCGGTGAGTACCTGGGGGATGGCTACCTGTTCCAGGGTGCGCCGAGGACGGCGCACGTCTCGGCGTCGGTGAGCTTCTGAGGCGTTGATCTCATCGCCGTTGTAGGAGCGGCGGTGCGACGACTCGACTTGCCCCGCGATCGCGATGTATCAGTGACATTGCGATCGCGGGGCAAGCCTGCTCCTACAAGAAGCCCAAACAAAAAGCCCCCGACCTTTTCAGGACGGGGGCTTTTCTAAAAGTGGCGGTGAAGAAGGGATTCGAACCCTTGATACAGTTTCCTGTATACACACTTTCCAGGCGTGCTCCTTCAACCGCTCGGACACTTCACCGGGTATCGCCAGGCTGTTCAGCCCGTCGAGGTGCGCTAATGTAGTCGAAACCTGTGCCAATGGCAAAGGTTTTTTTCAGAATTTTCATGCGCTTAAGCCAAATATCGAAAAAACCTGGGCGCAGGTGGCAAAGCCGCCAATCTCTGGCGTGCTTCGGCAGCCCTGCGCCGCGCACTCCCACAGGGCAAGGCAAAAGGCCACGGAGCTGACTGGCCAGTCAGTCACGGCGCTTTACCTGCCCCTCCGGCCTGAGTAACGTCTGCCCAACTCTCCCTTTAGGAACCTGTGTCATGAGTGAGCTGATTACCTACCACCTCGAAGACGGCATCGCGACCCTGACCCTGAACAACGGCAAGGTCAACGCCATTTCGCCTGATGTGATTGCCGCCTTCAATGCCGCCCTGGACCAGGCCGTGCAGGATCGCGCCGTGGTAATCATCACCGGCCAGCCCGGCATTCTGTCCGGAGGCTACGACCTCAAGGTGATGACCTCCGGCCCCCAGCAAGCCGTCAGCCTGGTGACTGCCGGCTCCACCCTGGCCCGACGCATGCTCTCGCACCCCTTCCCGATCATCGTTGCCTGCCCGGGCCACGCCGTGGCCAAGGGCGCCTTCCTGCTGCTCTCGGCCGACTATCGCATCGGCGTCGAAGGCCCGTTCAACATCGGCCTGAACGAGGTGCAGATCGGCATGACCATGCACCACGTCGGTATCGAACTGGCCCGTGATCGCCTGCGTCGCTCGGCGTTCCACCGCTCGGTGATCAATGCCGAGATGTTCGACCCGGCCGGCGCCGTGGACGCGGGTTTCCTGGACAAGGTGGTGCCCGCCGAGCAACTGCAGCAAGCGGCCCTGACCGCCGCGCAGCAGTTGAAGAAAATCAACATGCACGCCCATAAAAACACCAAGCTCAAGGTCCGCAAGGCCCTGCTCGACATCTTGGACGACGCCATCATCCGCGATCAGGAACACCTGGCCTGACCCCTACCAAGGCCTGATTGCGCATATTTGCGCAATCAGGCCAGTACGACCGCATTGAGCGTTTGCTCGCGCAAGTGCACGCCCGTACACTGCGCCGCGTTTGTCTTGCATGAGTCGTACGATGTTATTTCTTATCCGCATGCTCCTGCTGGGGCTGCATTGTTTCGTGGTCGGTGTACTCGGTGTACTGATCGGCCTGTGTCGTCCGTTCAACCCGGACAATAGCCGGATCTTCGCGCGCCTTTATGGCCTGCCGGGTACCTGGCTGATGCGCCTTGACGTCAAGGCCGAGGTCGGCCCGCTGTTCGACCAGCCCCCTGGCTGCGTGATCGTCGCCAACCACCAGTCCAATCATGACCTGTTCGTGCTCGGCCACGTGGTACCGCCGCGCACCGTGTGCGTCGGCAAGAAAAGCCTGAAATGGATTCCCTTGTTCGGCCAGCTGTTCTGGCTGGGCGGCAATGTGCTGGTCGATCGCGGCAATGCCTACCAGGCGCGGCGCGCCATGCAGACCACCACTCGCACCTTGAGTGAAGACGAGACCTCGATCTGGGTATTCCCGGAGGGTACGCGCAATGCCGAAGCGCAACTGATCCCGTTCAAGAAAGGCGCCTTCCACATGGCTGTGGAAGCCGGTGTGCCCATCGTACCGGTGTGCGTCAGCCGTTATGCCAAGCGCCTGAGCCGGGGTGGCTGGCGCCGACGCACCGTGATCATTCGCTCCCTGCCACCGATCGCCACCAGCGGCCTGACCCAGCAGGACGTACCGGCGCTGGCCGAACAATGCCGCGCACAGATGCAACGCTGCATCGACCTGATGGAAGCAGAACTGCCCCGCACCTGAACGGTTGCCGAATCCTGCGTGTCAGACCAAGCTACTGGCACGGTAATCAGAAGAAGCGAACCACCATGGGACGAGTCGTTGCGGCGGCGGTATACAGCGCCGGCAGAAAAGTCACCAACATCACCCTCGATGAAGGCGCCCAATGGGCGGCCAAGCCCGGGCACTTTGTCTGGATTGGCCTGGAAGAACCCAACGCCCAGGAGCTGGCCAACCTGCAACGCCAGTTCAACCTGCATGAACTGGCCATCGAGGACGCGCTGGAGAAGCACAGCCGGCCGAAGCTGGAAACCTTCGGCGATGCGCTGTTCATCGTCACCTACTCGCCGGTGCGCCATGAAGGCAAGCTGGAGTTCATCGAAACCCACATCTTCGCCGGCAACGGCTACATCATCACAGCCCGTAATGGTCACTCCCGGTCCTACGCCCTGGTGCGCCAACGCTGCGAAGCGCGACCGCTGTTGCTCGAACATGGCGAAGACTTCGTGCTCTACGCCCTGCTCGACTTCGTCACCGAGAACTACCAGCCGGTCAGCGAAGCCATTCATGGCGAGATCGAAGAGCTGGAGCAAAGCGTACTGAACAATTCGCTCCAGGAAGAAGACATCCAGCGCCTGCACAGCCTGCGCCGCGACATCCTGCGCCTGCGCCGCTACGTGGCGCCCATGGTCGAGGTCAGCGAAGAACTGCAGCGCCTGACCTTTCCGTTCATCGACAAGAACATGCGCCCGTATTTTCGCGATGTGCAGATTCACGTCACCCGACAGATGGAAGACCTGGCCGGGATCCGTGACATCGCCAGCCAGACCATCGAGATCGGCATGCTCCTGGAAGCGTCACGCCAGAGCATCGTACAGCGCAAATTCGCCGCCTGGGCGGCGATCCTGGCCTTCCCCACCGCCGTGGCGGGGATCTACGGGATGAACTTCGAGAACATGCCGGAGCTCGGCTGGCACTACGGCTATTTCGGCGTACTGGGCGTGATCGCCGTGGGCTGCACGGCGCTCTACGCCAGCTTCAAGCGCTCCGGCTGGCTTTAGCGGCCTGCGGCTGGGCGACGAAGCGCAGCATCCACTCGCCCACCAGACCCCCCTGGTGCTCTTGGGCCAGGCTGGCCACGGCCTTTTTGTAGACCTCTTCGCCCAGGTGCTCCTGGCGCAGGTCCAGCAGCGCCCGCGAGTAATCGTGGACGAACTCGGGATGGCCCTGGAAGCACAGCACCTGATCGGCAATGTGGTAAGCGGCATACGGGCAGAAATCACTCGAGGCGATGACCGTGGCATTCTCCGGCAACTGCGTGACCTGGTCCTGGTGACTGATCAGCAGGGTCAGGTCGGCGACGTGCGGGTCCATCCACGGCGCCCGCGCCGCCAGTGTGTAGCGGTGGATACCGACGCCCCAGCCCTGCTCGGCACGCTCGGTCTTGCCGCCAAGCAACAAGGCCAGCAACTGGTGACCGAAACATACGCCCAGCAATTTGTCGCCACGCTCATAACGCTCAAGCAGGAAAGTCTTGAGGGTCGCAATCCACGGATCATCGCCAAAGGAGTCGGCCTTGCTGCCGGTGACCAGGTAAGCATCGTAGGCCTGGTCGGCGGCGGGATACTCGCCGTTCATCACGTTGTACACGTCGAACTCGGCGGCGATCGACTGGTTGGCGAACAGCTGCTCGAACATCCGTCCGTAGCCCTGGTACTGCCCGATCAGTTCGGGTCGCAGGACGTCGGTTTCCAGGATGCAGATGCGTAGCGACATAAAAGTAGTCCTGAACGACAAAGGCGGGATTGCCCCCTAGAGCCTGCCGCGAATAAGGCTTACAAGCAAGTAGGATGCACTGACGAACGGTCATCCACTGTGGATCCAGGGGCTGGACACGCGCAAGCGTCTAGCAAGGGGAATGCTGATTGGTAGCACATGGCCTCATAGCTGAAATACACATTAACTAATAAGTTCATACGAAAGCGTTCTAAAACAGTGCTGACGTTGACCCTAAGGTTAGTTGTATATCCATCAGCAAAGGTTCGCGTCTGAACGTCAAACCGCATTACCCATGTTTGCCGGATCGACGACAAGGAAGCCACAAGGCACTCAGGAATAACAACAAAAAGGCGGTCAGCCATGTTCAAAACACACAAAGTACGTCAAGCCGGGCTCATTCTCTTCGCCACGACATTGCTGTTGATCTTGCCGAACCTGTCGCGCTTGTTCGGTTGAACCTCGTTGTGGCTCTTTGCGGTCGTGCGCAGGTAATCTGCCAGCCCTGATGGTTGGAGATTGTCCATGCGCCGTTGTCTCGTTCTGTTATCGACCCTGCTCTGCCTGCCCCTGCAAGCGGCGCAATTGACCCTGGAGTTGGGTAACGGCAGCCGTCATTGGCAAAGTGCCGAACTGCTCGCCCATCCCCAGGCCCGGGATATCCAGATCGATGACGATGTGTCTTACAAGAAAACCATGCACTACCGCGCGGTGCCACTGGCCGCGTTGTTGCCAGGCATAACGCCCCAGGACCACCTCCAGGCCGTGGCCGAGGACGGCTTTGCCGCCGAAATGCCCGCAGCGCCCTTGCTCAAGGATGGCCCGAGCCGTGCCTGGCTGGCCATCGAGGACCCCGCCAAACCCTGGCCGCCCTTGGGTAAAGACAAACACAGCGCCGGCCCGTTCTATCTGGTCTGGACCCAACCGCAAGCCGGGCGCATCAGTCCGGAACAGTGGCCCTTCCAGGTGGCCAGCATCCGCCGCCTGGCCCCGGTGGCCGAGCGTTTTCCCGCCCTGCTTCCGGCGGCTGACCTGGCCCGCGACAACCCAATCAACCTCGGTTTCACCCTGTTCCAGAAAAACTGCCTGGCCTGCCATCGCCTCAATGGCGCGGGCGACGCACAGTTCGGCCCGGACCTGAACCTGCCTCACAACCCTACCGAATACTTCCAGCCGGCCTTCCTGCGCCGCTATATCCGCGACCCGCAGAGCCTGCGCCAATGGCCTCAAGGGAAAATGCCCGGATTCAGCAGTTCGGTTCTCAGCGATACGGAACTGGACGCGCTGCTCGCCTACCTGGCGCATATGGCAACGCGCAAGCCCTGAGAATGGGGTTCAAAAGTGCAAAGGAAAGGGAAAGCAGCTCACAGAGGGCGGATCAGACCGCCTCCGTGAGCCTGTTATTCAGGCCAGCTGGCGCTCCTGCTTGACGCCCCAGCCTTCGATTTCACCACCCAGAGGGGCAATTACCGCTTCGAAGTTCTGCTCGAACTCGTCGATGCCGCCATAGGTGGCGTACATCACCTTGCTCAACTCCAGGTGCCAGGCACCATCGTCACGCTCATGCACCTGGGCGCTGAGCGATTCGCCACGAAACTGTCCCGCTGCCCGTCGTGCCCGTGCCTCATCGGGGAAAACCGCATAGAACTCAATGGGATGTATCTGGGCGAAGTTGAACCCGCCTTCCTTCATCCTGCGCAATACCGTGCTGCTGATGTCCTCGTATTGGCTGCTCATGAATCGTCCTCCTCATTACTGATTGGATAGACTTTCAGTGCAAAACGCACCTGCCCGCCACACAAGCCGTGCGGGGGCAATTCGAGCTGAATGCATGACGTGGATCGGCAAACCCGGACCCGGAGAAAACAGGCCCAAGCTTGTATGCAGCGTAGCGCCTTGCGGCCAAGGGTGCCAGCCGACAGGCCGTTTCAGAGCGTCTCCCTGATATCGGTGATCTGCACGCCGTTCTGCTCTTTCAGCCATTTGGCCGTGGGCGTGCTGTCACGGCCGAGGAAATCATTGAGATCCAATTCATCCATGAGCGGGAACAAGTGACTGCGGACCAGGCGCGCAGCCTCCTCGATCGTGGGTTTTTGCTTGCCGGTGTAAGGCAGCGATTCACGCTCGCCTTTCTGATCAACAAAGGTAATGACCCAGGCTTTCATTGGATTCTCCTCTGCACTGATCAACAACAACTTACCTTCCGTTGACTCGCATGGCCGCGGATTGTTCAGCCGCAGTCCAGTCAACCGGCAAAAAAAAGAGGCCCTGATGGGCCTCTTTCTATTCAGTGTAGCGTTCGCTCACTTACTCGGGCATACCGTGGACCACACCGGCGGTGTTGTCCAGCAGGCTCTTGGTCGCGGTCTGTATGAACGACTCCAGCTTGTGGGTCAGGTCCTTCTGGTCCGGGCTTTCGATCAGCTCGGCCTTGAAGTTGGCGCCCAGTTCGTAGCGGTACATGCGCGGCGACATGTCCTTGGACTCGATCAGGATGCGATCGCCCTTGACCAGACCGACGATCTGCTCGCTGCCCGACGGCTTGATCATGCCGAAGCCCGGGTCGCCCGCCGGCAGGTTGAGCAGGTCACGGCCCCAGCACTGGTGACGGGTTTCGCCGCCCAGGCGGCCCATGATGGTCGGCACGATGTCGATCTGGGTACCCACGGTGTGGTTGACCGCACCGAACTTCTCCTGGATGCCGGGCGCGATGAGCAGCAACGGCACGTTGAAGCGGCCCAGGTCCAGCTCGGTGACTTGCTGGTGGTTGCCGAAACCGTGGTCACCGACGATGACGAACAGGGTTTCCTTGAAGTACGGCTCCTTGCGCGCCTTCTCGAAGAACTGGCCCAGGGCCCAGTCGGAGTAACGCATGGCGGTCAGGTGCTGGTCGAGACGGCCCTGACCGGTCACAGGCTCTACCGGCAGCTGGGCTGGCAACGCATACGGGGTATGGTTGGACAGCGTCTGCAGCAGGGCATAGAACGGCTTCTTGCCGTAGTTCTTGGCCAGCTCTTCGGCACCACGGTCGAACATGTCCTGGTCGGACACGCCCCAGGTCGGATCGGAGAACACCGGATTGACGAAGTCGTTACGGCCGATGAAGGTGGTCATGCCCTGGTTGCCGAAGAACCCGGACTGGTTGTCCCAGGCGAAGTCGCCGTTATAGACGTAGACATCGTCATAGTCCCGGGCGCTGAGCAGTGCCGGCAGGCCCGACAGCTTGTGGCCGCCTTCAGGGGTCTGCATCAGGTACTCGAAGCCCGGCAGGTTCGGGTAGCAGGCCATGGTGGCGAACATACCCTGGTGGGTGTGGGTACCGTTGGAGAAGAAACGGTCGAACAACAGACCTTCCTTGGCCAGCTTGTCGAAGTACGGGGTGATGTTGTTCGGGCTGCCCAGGGCGCCCACCGAGTGACCGGCGAAGCTCTCCATGAGGATCACCACGACGTTCTTGATCGGCAGGGTGTTGTCGGCCGGCGGGGTGAAATCGCGGCGAATGGCGGCGCTGTCGGCATCGACCAGTTTGTCGTTGTCGGTCAGCAGCATGTCACGCACGGTCTGGGTGGCCAGGGTCTGCTCGATGGTCGACTTCCAGACGTTGGCGCGGTCTTCACCAAAACGGCTCTTGGCGGCATCGATCAGGGTCAGGGTGCCGTTGAGGCCCAACTGGTTGACGAAGTTCGAGTCAGTGGTGAAGGCATCGCCCCAGCGCATTGGCGGGCCCTGGCGCAGGGTGCCGCGAGCGGCGACGACAGCCACCAGCAGGACCATGAAGAACACCACGCCACGCACGTACCAGGGGGCGACGCTACGGCTGACGACCACCTTGTTGGCATAGCCGCCACGGGGACGGGTCAGGCGGTCGATGCCCTTGAACAGCAGGCTCAACAACCAGGTGCCGACGATCCACGCCAGCAGGTAGCGCACCACCGGGAAGCCGTACCAGAGCATGCTCAGTACGGTCTTGGGATCTTCCTTGATGTACTGGAACACCAGACCGTTCAGACGCTGGTGGAACTCGCGGTAGAAGTCCATCTCCATGAGGCCGAGGAACATCACGATGCTCGAACCCAGGGTCAGCCACAGGCGGAAGAAGCCACGCGCGGCCATGGCCCGGGCACTGAGGACGGCCAGCAGCAGTGGAATGCTCAGGTAGACCACGACCCGCAGGTCGAAACGCAGGCCATTGAGGAAGCCCTCGGCCACGGTCGACATTGGTGTGTTACCAATCATGTCATTGTTGTAGATCAGCAGGCCCAGACGGACCAGGCTGAGCATCAGCATGATGACCAGGCCGCACAGCAGGGTGTAGGCCAGGTGCGATTTTAGCGTCGGTTGCAGCGGGCGCGACGCGGCCCGCTGGTCACTCAAGGCGTCCGTGTTAGCCATGGATAGGAAGATCCCTAGGATTCAGATTCAAGAAAGGCAGAAAAAGCGAAGCGGCAAATGTGCACTAAACCCGAGGGCAATGCACGGCCATTCGGCGAACGGATAATTGCGCGCGCGGATTTTCCATAATCGAATGTGAAAATTTCGTTGATATCGGCTTCGGGCGACGACATGCGGTATCGTTGTCATTCATCCATTACCCAGGCGATCGAGCCATGTATTACCGCTACCAGCCCAGTCCGCTCGGCCCGCTATTGCTGGCCGGCGATGAACACGGCCTGCACCTGGTGCACATGGATGCCAAGCAGCCCTGGGAGCTGCCCGATACCTGGCAGCTGGCCGACCGGCAACTGGATGAGGTGGCCCGGCAACTGGACCAGTATTTCGCCGGCCAGCGCGAGCACTTCGAAGTGACACTGGCGCCCCTGGGCACACCGTTCCAGCGGGAAGTCTGGCAGGCCTTGCAGCGCATCCCCTATGGCACCACCTGCAGCTATGCCGAGCTGGCCCAGCGCATCGGTCGCCCACGGGCGGTGCGCGCGGTCGGCACCGCCAACGGCGCCAACCCGATTTCGATCATCGTGCCCTGCCATCGGGTCATTGGCAGCAATGGCACCTTGACCGGCTACGCCGGAGGCGTGGAGCGCAAGCAGCAGTTGCTGGAACTGGAAGGCGCCTGGTTGATCTGAGCCTTGTAGGAGCGGGCTTGCCCCGCGATTGCAATGTACCTGAGCGCACGCAATCGCGGGGCAAGCCCGTTCCTACAGGCGTACATTCCCGCGCGGCCCCGCGATCGCCCAGATGATCAGCCCCAGCACCGGCAGCAGCAGGATCAACAGGATCCAGAGAATCTTCGGCCCCATGCCCACGCCGCTTTTCAGCACATTGATGATCGCCCAGATATCCAGGGCGAGGATGATCAACCCCACCAGGCCGTTGAATGTGGAACCCATTGTTTCGCTCCAGCGTGTAAGTGTGCCCAAAGGATAGTTGGCTATAAGGCCCATAGAAGGGAATGGTTGGCTGGGTTGCGACACCACTGGTTACACTCAAGCCAAAGAATCCTGCCCCGAGAGGTCGTCATGCCCCCCGCCCAAAGCGCCACCAGCCCGGCTCCCGTGTCACTGCTCAACGCCTGGGTGCAACAGGCACACGCCGCGCCATGGTTGAGCGCCGGCCTGGGCCTTAGCCTGCTGGCGGTGCTCGGCCTGCTGCTGGCCAGCGCCTGGAATGCGGTGCACGGTGATCACCAGCACAACCTGCAGCTGGCCATGCTCGGCGGCCTGGCCGGATTTGCCGCAACCGCCCTGGGCGCCATCATGGCCGTGGTACTGCGGGACGTCAGCGCCCGCAGCCAGGATGTGATGCTCGGCTTTGCCGCCGGAATGATGCTCGCCGCCAGTTCCTTCTCACTGATCCTGCCTGGCCTCGACGCCGCCCGCGAGATCACCGGCAATGGCCCCTACGCGGCATTGACCGTGGTGGTCGGCATGGGCCTGGGCGTATTGCTGATGCTGGGCCTGGACCGCTTCACCCCGCATGAACACGAAAGCACCGGCCCCTGCGGCCCACAGGCCGAACGGATCAACCGGGTCTGGCTGTTCGTGCTGGCAATCACCCTGCACAACCTGCCCGAAGGCATGGCCATCGGCGTGAGCTTCGCCAATGGCGACCTCAATGTCGGCCTGCCGCTGACCAGCGCCATCGCCATCCAGGACATTCCCGAAGGGCTGGCGGTGGCCCTGGCCTTGCGGGCCACCGGATTGTCGAGCTTCAAGGCGGCGTTGGTGGCAATCGGCTCAGGTCTGATGGAGCCGCTGGGCGCCATCATTGGCCTGGGCATTTCCACCGGCTTTGCCATCGCCTACCCGGTGAGCATGGGCCTGGCCGCCGGCGCGATGATCTTCGTGGTATCCCACGAGGTGATTCCGGAAACCCACCGCAACGGCCACCAGACCTCGGCGACCCTGGGCCTGATGGGCGGCTTTGCGGTGATGATGTTCCTCGATACCGCCCTGGGCTAAACGTGTACCGCCACCTTTAACGCTTCCAGCGCCGGTGCTGCGCTGATGTCGAGCTCGACACACAGCTCCAGCACCCGCGCCAGGTCGTTGTTGCCCACCATGACCATCTGCAGCTCGTCATCGAGCAACTGGCTGAAGTTCACCAGCACGTAACCACCCGCCTCCTTGTTCATCGCCCCCATCTGCACCTGGATGCGGTTGAGTGCGGTCAGGGGGTCGGCCTTGGCCAGTTGCTTGGGCTTGAGGTTGAAGGCCACGCTCTTGTCGAAGGAGTCGACGATCTGGGCGAACAGGTCCTGGTAGGTATCGGCCTGGAACAGCACGGTGTCCGGCAGGCTGCCGACGACTACCCACTCACCCAGGGCGATCGGGAAGCTGTCGTCATAATTGATGTCGGGATTGGCAGCGAGAAAGGCTTGCGGGTCGGCATAGGCCTGGGCGGCTTCGTCGGCGATGCGCTCGATGTCGTCCTCGCGCATGCAGCCAGCGCTGATTTTGCCGATGAGTTCGACCAGTTTGGATTTCATGAAGGGGCCCTGCGACGATAAAAAAAGTCGCCAAGGATAGCCGCAAACGGCCCCTGGGGGTTAGCCGGCCAGCGCCTGAAGCAGCGCAGAAGTGTCGGCGGCGCCCATGGCCTGGGCCGCACCCAGCGCATTGATGCCCCGGGCATCCTGGCGCTGCGCATCGGCACCCTGGCCCAGCAGGTACTCGACAATGGCGCGGCGGTTGAACATGGCCGCCATCATCAGCGCGGTGCGCCCGTCGGCCCCGGCCGAATCCACGGCGACACCCTGCTCCACCAGCAGGCGGACCATGGCCAGGTCGCCCTTGAAGGCTGCACCCGCCAGGGGCAACTGACCGTTGTCGTTGGCGATCAGCGGGTCGGCGCCGTGCTGGAGCAGAACCTCAACGGCCTCGACATGACCGTGATAGCTGGCGAGCATCAGCAAGGTATCGCCCTTGTGGTTGCGCAGGTTGGCGGGCAGGCCGCTGTCCAGCAGGCGTGCGAGCGTCGCGGCATCGCCCTGGCGCGCCCGGTCGAAAACCTGCTCGGCGAACGCAGCGGTCTGGTCGTCGTTCATGGGGGTGGCGCTACGTTGATCGGACATGGGGAACCTCCTGGCAGCCGGAAAAGCCCAAGTATTTGCCAGGGACGATTGCCGGTCCATTGTGGATAACCCATGGTGCCGACAGAGCAATTCTATTGGCGCAGGATCTTGCAAAATGCATGGCGCAACCTCCGCGGCCTTGCACAATGCACGACGGCCCGCTCCCAAAAGTATATGCAAGCCATTGATTAACAAGAAAAATATTATTCATGGAAAGCTGGCACACTCACTGCACCCATCACTCCATGTCTGCCATTCACAGCCAGGAGTTGATATGGACCTCATCCAGCAAAAATTCGCCTCGGTATTCTCCACCTACGACGTGACCACCCAGGCGCGCCCTGATGGCGGCATCCTGCTGACCTTGCGTGCGGCAGATGGCAAGCAGGTCCAGCGCTCGATTTCCTACGGCCAGTTGCACAGCGCCGAACAACTGACTTGGGCGATCAGTGCGATTCGCCGGGACCTGGCCGAACAGGCCAGCGAGTTGCCGGTGATTTCCAGGCTACAGAGCCAGCAACGGTTTGCATTGCCGACCTATCATTGAACGTCAGTAGCCGCTCCCACCGATCACATCTACCCTGCTGCCGGGATTGCGCGCGGTAAATCCGGGTCAATCATCCAGTCGTGCAAACGACTCGGCGATCGGTTCGCCCGTGAACACCGCATTCCCACCCTGCGCGCAGGTGTTGAACAAGCGGATCACCACGAAATGCGGGGTCTCGCCCATGTCGACCCAGTGTCGGGTACCTGCCGGCAGCACGATCAGGTCGTTTTTCTCGCACGCCAGCGCATAGACATAGTCACCGACACGCAGGGTGAACATCCCGCGACCGGCGACGAACAGGCGCACCAGGTCTTCTTCGCGGGTGCACTCGCGCAATTCGACCGGTTGCGGCTCCCGGCTGCTGACACGTTCGACATCGATACAGCGGTAACCCCCTGCGGTCATCAGCCGGTCGATATCGCCCTGGTAGGCAGCGATCACCGCGTCATCGTCGGCACCCGACGGGATCGGCGCAACAGCCTGCCAGCGCTCGAAACGCACGCCCTGCTCGGCCAGGGTCGCCGCGATGTCCTCGGCGTGGGTCAGCACCTTGTTGGGAATGTCCGGGGTGGAGCAGTGGTAAACGGTCAGGCTCATGCCCTTTCCTCTTTCATTCGGGTCGCCATGATAACGGCTGCAGCCAGGGCTGCGACGCTGGCAATACTAAAGGTGGTAGCGGGCCCCAAAAGGTTCCAGCTGTAGCCTGAATACAGGGCACCCAGGGCGCCGCCGGTGCCCGCCAGAGCAGCATACAGGGCCTGGCCCTGGCCTTGCTGGCGTGCACCGAAACTGCGTTGCACGAAGGCAATGGAGGCTGCGTGGAAACTACCAAAGGTGGCCGCATGCAGGACCTGGGAAAACAGCAACACCCACAAGTGTTCGGCGAAATTACCCAGCAGCACCCAGCGCAACGCCGCCAGGGCGAAACTGGCCATCAGCACACGACGCAGGGACACCCGGGCCAGGATCCAGCTCATGGCCATGAACATCAACACTTCGGCCACCACCCCAAGGGCCCAGAGCATACCGATGATGCCGCGGCTGTAGCCCAGGTGTTCCAGGTGCAGGGTCAGGAAGGTGTAGTAAGGCCCGTGACTGAGCTGCATCAGCGCCACACAGGCATAGAACGCCGCCACGCCGGGGCTGGCCAGCTGCTTGAGAAAGCCCGCGCCGCCGCTGCGCTCGTTCTGCCCGGGCGGCTGGGCATTGGGCACCCAGAGGCTGGCCAGGACGATACCGGCCATGATGATGACCAGGGTCTGCGGGTAGACATCCAGGCTCAGCCAGTCGAACAGGCGCCCCAGGCCGACCACGGTGAGGATGAAACCGATCGAACCCCACAGGCGGATCTGGCTGTAGCGCGCTGTCTGCCCCTGCAGGTGCGCCAGGGTGATCACTTCGAACTGCGGCAGCACCGCGTGCCAGAAAAACGCATGCAGGGCCATCACCAGCGCCAGCCAGGCGTAGCTCTTGTCGAAGAAGATCAGGGAAAAGGTCGCCAGCGTCGACAGCGCCCCCAGGCGCACGATCAACAGGCGCTGGCCACTGCGGTCACCGAGCCAGCCCCACAGGTTGGGGGCGATGCAGCGCATCAGCATGGGGATGGCCACCAGCTCGCCGATACGCGCGCTGGAGAACCCCAGGTGATCGAAATACAGCGCCAGGAAAGGCGCTGTAGAACCGAGCAAGGCAAAGTAGAACAGGTAGAAACTGGACAGTCGCCAGTAGGGAAGCGGCGCCACGGCTCAGCAAGCCGCGGCGCGCAGGACGGCTACCCGCATTACAGCTGGCCCAGTACCGGCGTGCTCACCTTCACATCGGCGTTCTGCCCGCGATGGCGCAGCAAGTGGTCCATCAGCACGATGGCCATCATCGCCTCGGCGATCGGCGTGGCGCGGATGCCCACGCACGGATCGTGACGGCCCTTGGTGATCACTTCCACCGGGTTGCCGTGGATATCGATGGAGCGCCCGGGGGTGGTGATGCTCGAGGTCGGCTTCAGGGCCAGGTGGGCAACGATCGGCTGGCCGGAAGAAATGCCGCCGAGGATGCCGCCGGCATTGTTGCTGAGGAAACCTTCCGGGGTCATCTCGTCGCGGTGCTCGGTGCCGCGCTGGGCGACGCTGGCGAAACCTGCGCCGATCTCCACGCCCTTGACCGCGTTGATGCTCATCAGCGCATGGGCCAGCTCGGCATCCAGACGATCGAAGATCGGTTCGCCCAGGCCCGGCATCACGCCCTCGGCGACCACGGTGATCTTCGCCCCCACCGAGTCCTGGTCACGGCGCAGCTGGTCCATGTAGGCCTCGAGCTCCGGCACCTTGTCCGGGTCGGGGCTGAAGAAGGCGTTCTGCTCCACCGAGTCCCAGGTCTTGAACGGAATCTCGATCGGACCCAGCTGGCTCATGTAGCCACGAATGCGGATGCCCTGGGTGGCCAGGTACTTCTTGGCGATGGCACCGGCCGCCACACGCATGGCGGTTTCCCGCGCCGAGCTGCGACCGCCGCCACGGTAGTCACGCTCGCCGTACTTGTGGTGATAGGTGTAGTCGGCGTGGGCCGGGCGGAACAGGTCCTTGATCGCCGAGTAGTCCTTGGACTTCTGGTCGGTGTTGCGAATCAGCAGGCCGATGGCGCAACCGGTGGTACGTCCCTCGAACACCCCGGAGAGGATCTCGACTTCGTCGGCTTCCTGGCGCTGGGTGGTGTGCCGGCTGGTGCCGGGCTTGCGCCGGTCCAGGTCATGCTGCAGGTCGGCCAGGGAAATTTCCAGGCCCGGCGGACAGCCATCGACAATGGCGACCAACGCCGGACCATGGCTTTCGCCAGCGGTGGTGACAGTGAACAGCTTGCCGTAGGTATTGCCGGACATGCAGGACGCTCCGCGAATCAGCCTGATTTGAACAAGGCCGCCAGTATACGCAGGCTAACCATTCAGTTCATCCCTGACGGCGAACCTTCTGCCGGGACACTGGTCAAAAAGCCATCTTCTCGATAGTGGCCCCCTGATGTTGCGCGTTCTCGCGGTACTCGCCCTGCTGTTCAGCGGCCTGGTCCAGGCAGCTGCTCCCACGGTTCTGCAACGGCCGATCAGTCTCGATACCGGCAACGGCACGCTGTATGGCAGCCTGTTGTTGCCGCGCAGCGAGCAACCGCCGCCGGTGGTGTTGATCATCCCCGGCTCCGGCCCCACCGACCGCAACGGCAACAACCCCGACGGCGCCCACACCGACAACCTCAAACAGCTGGCCCTGGTGCTGGCGAAAAACCACATCGCCAGCGTGCGCTACGACAAGCGCGGCGTGGCCGCCAGCCAGGCGGCCACGCCGGACGAGCGCGACCTGACGGTCGAAGCCTACGTCGCCGATGCCGTGGCCTGGAGCCGCAAGCTCAAGGCCGATCCGCGCTTCGGCCCGCTGATTCTGCTCGGTCACAGCGAAGGTGCGCTGATTGCCAGCCTGGCCGCGCAGCCCGGTGGCGCCAGCGCCCTGATCAGCGTGGCCGGCAGCGGTCGGCCGATCGATGAAGTCTTTCGTGCCCAGATCGTCGAGCGCCTGGCCGATCGCTACGTGGCACCGGCCAGGCAGATACTCGACAACCTCAAGGCCGGCCGGGTCTCCTACAGCGTCCCCCCACCCTTGCAGGATGTGTTGCGCCCCAGCGTCCAGCCGTACCTGATCTCACTGTTCCGCCAGGATCCGGCAGCGGCGTTCGCCAGCGTCCAGGTACCGGCCCTGATCATCCAGGGCACCCACGACATCCAGGTCGATGTCAGCAATGCCGAGCGTCTCAAGGCGGCCCGCCCCGAGGCCGAACTGGTGCTGATCCAGGGCATGAACCACATGCTGCGCATCGCCCCGCAGGACGCCCGCCTGCAGCGCGATGCTTATCTGAACCCGCAACTGCCGCAAGCCAGCGAGTTGGGCGAGCGGATCGTCGACTTTATCCACAGGCTCCCGGCCGCCTGAACGTCACTGCGTGAAATTCAACCTCCAGTCCTGAACGATCCTGCCGATAAGCCGGTGCTGGCATGGAGATTGTGTCCAGCCTGCTGCGCACAAGAGGATTGCCGTGATGACTGAAGCCGCCCCCCAGGAAGCCCCCGAAACGCCAGAGGCCGTGTCGGAACCTGCCCCGCTGCCCTGGGCCGAGGTCGCCCCGGAGCATTTCCAGATGCTGCGCCTGGCGCCGCTGCCCACTGACCGCAACAGCGGTGCCCGCCCGTTGCGTTTCGTCCAGTATGGTTATGCCGAGCGCCACAACAAGGACATGAGCCTGCTGCGCCTGGCCATCCAGCTGCCGGGGCAGAAAGTGCGCAAGGAGCAGAACCACCTGGACATCTGGGTCGACCATCAGCAAAAACGTGTACGCGTCGGCCCCGACAGCGGCCTGCAGATCGAACCCTTGAACCGTGGCCTGGGCCGCTTTCTGCTGGCCCAGGCCGTGAGCTGGGCCCAGCGCAAGTGGTCGCACTACCGGGTCGAGGGCGCGGCCCTGGCGAACAAGGACGCGCTCAACGAAGACACCCGCCTGCGCCGCGACCATGTGCTGCACAGCCATGGCCTGGAGGTGGAATACGCCGATGCCCAGCACCTCAAGGGCCGCTACGTCGAGGTGCAGGTGGGTGAGCTCAAGGGCGGCTGGAACAGCGAAAAGGTGCAGCGCATCGAGATTCTCGATGCCGCCCAGATGCTCCAGCAGGCCGACCAGAACCTGCAGGAAAAGGAAGCGCAGCTACGCGAGCGTGACGAGCGGGTCAGCAAGTACCGCCGCGAAGACAGCGGCTTGCGCTTTACCATCACCTGCCTGGTGGCCTTTGCGGTGTTCCAGGCCGGGTTGCTGATCTGGATTGCCACCCACCGTTGAAAACCATCGCGGGGCGACGTGGCTTGCCCCGCGAAAAATCACACCTCACACCCGCGAAGCAAACAGCCCCTGGTGCTGGCGGCACTGGTCGGCCGTGAGCATGAACACCCCGTGCCCACCACGTTCGAACTCAAGCCAGGTGAAGTCCACCTCCGGGTACAACGCCTCGACGTGCACCTGGCTGTTGCCCACCTCGACGATCAGCAGGCCTTTTTCGCTCAGGTGATCCGCCGCCTCGGCCAGCATCCGCCGTACCAGGTCCAGGCCGTCGTTGCCGCAGGCCAGCCCCAGCTCCGGTTCGTGATGGTATTCCTGCGGCATGTCGGCGAAGTCTTCGGCATCGACATAGGGCGGGTTGGACAGGATCAGGTCGAAACGCTGGCCCGGCAAACCTTCGAAACCATCGCCCTGCACGGTGTACACACGCTCATCGAGCCCATGGCGCTCGATGTTCTGGTTGGCGACCTCCAGCGCGTCGAACGACAGGTCGGCCAGCACCACCTCGGCGTCCGGGAACACCTCGGCACTGACGATACCAATGCAGCCGGACCCGGTGCACAGGTCGAGGATGCGCGCAGGCTCGCTGGCCAGCCACGGCGCGAAGCGCTTTTCGATCAGCTCGCCGATGGGCGAGCGTGGAATCAGCACACGTTCGTCGACGATGAACGACAGGCCGCAGAACCATGCCTCGCCCAGCAGGTAGGCGGTAGGCACGCGGTCTTCGATGCGGCGCTTGAGCAGGCGTTGCAGGTGCACCAGCTCGTCGTCTTCCAACTGGCAGTCAAGGTAACTGTCGGCAATTTCCCAGGGCAGGTGCACCGCACCCAGCACCAGCAGCCGCGCCTCGTCCCAGGCGTTATCGGCGCCATGCCCGAAAAACAGGCCATGCTCATGGAAGCGGCTGACAGCCCAACGGATATGATCGCGCAGGGTGCGCAGGCGAGAAGTGATCACGACAGACTCCTTGAAAGACGACCTGCGATTCTACCAGCCCGGTCAAGGAAAAGGTCGGCAAAACACCCTGTAAGTTTTTCACCGACATGGCTGCAGGCCACTAACCACGCCACTTGTACGCGAAGCGATTCACATAAGTGCTCAGGCAGGGGACAATAGGTGAAAAGCCCTATCCAAAGGAGCCCTTGATGTCTGTTCCAACGACGATGTTCCACCTCAGTGGCCGCGGCTATCCGCCGGCCAAACTGAGCAATGCCAGCCTGGTCATTATCGACGCGCAAAAAGAGTACCTCAGCGGTCCGCTGGCGTTGTCGGGCATGGACGAGGCGGTGAAGAACATCGCTAAAATGCTCGAGGCTGCCCGCAAGGCCGGTCGCCCGATCATCCATGTGCGCCACCTGGGCACCGTCGGTGGCCTGTTCGACCCCCAGGGCCCGCGCGGCGAGTTCATCCCGGGCCTCGAACCCCAGGGCGACGAGGTGATCATCGAAAAGCGCATGCCCAACGCGTTCAAGAACACCCAGCTGCACGAAACCCTGCAGCGCTTCGGTCACCTTGACTTGATCGTCTGCGGTTTCATGAGCCACTCCAGTGTCAGCACCACCGTGCGCCGGGCCAAGGACTATGGTTACCGTTGCACCCTGATCGAGGATGCCTGCGCCACCCGTGACCTGCCATTCAAGGACGGTGTCATTCCCGCTGCGCAGATCCAGCAGAGCGAGATGGCGATCATGGCCGACAACTTCGCCTGCGTGGCCCCCACCAGCAGCCTGATCTGAGCGGTCGGGCAACGGGCTGGCGGAACCACCTTGCGGCTTTTCGGTCCAACACCGGATATCCATAGAGGAAATCGGCAATGAAATTGTCCGACGGTTTCGATGCCAAGCGCTTGCGCCAGCGTGAGCCACGCAACTGGGGCGCACGCCTGGCGGCAGCCTTTTCGGCGTTGCTGGCGACCCTGGGCGTGCTCCTGGCCATGGCCGGCACCGCCAGCCTGCTCGGCAATCCCGAGGCGCTGGCCGAGCTCAATGCCAACCGCGCCGGGGCCGCGGTGATCCTCGCCGCCGGCCTGTTGTTGCTGTACCTGGGTATCTGGTTCTGGCGCCGCAGCCGTCTACGCCTGCGCCGCAGCCGGGAGCTGAACCTGTCGCCGCACCTGATGAAGAAACACGATTGACTGCAACCTGTGGAGGAGTCGCGTAAACTGCGCCGCCCAGGCGGAGGCTTACATGCAAGACGACGATTTTTCCCTGTTCAAGAGCGAGATGCGCGGCGTCAAGCCGATCAAGCATGATCGCGCCGAGGTCGGCAAGCCCAAGGCCGACCGCAAGCAGCTGGCCGGCCTGCGCCAGGCGGCCACCGTCCGAAGCGACCAGAGTGTGGTCGATGGACTTTCGGACCAGTTCGTCATCGATGTCGGCCCCGAAGACGATCTGCACTGGCGCCGTGATGGCGTTCAGGAAAGCCAGATGCGCAAGCTCAAGCTGGGCCAGATCGCTTTCGAAGGCAGCCTCGACCTGCACGGCATGAATGTCGAAAAGGCCCGCGAGACCCTCTGGGCCTTCCTGGCCGAGGCCACCCGTTTCGAAGTGCGCTGCGTGCGGGTCACCCACGGCAAGGCCGTGCGCCTGGATGGCAAGAAGCCGATGATCAAGAGCCACGTCAACACCTGGCTGCGCCAGCACCCGCAAGTACTGGGCTTTACCTCGTGCCAGGCCCGCCATGGCGGCACCGGTGCGGTGTATGTCATGCTCAAACGAACCATGCTCGAAGGCCGTGACGAGTAACGCCGCGCTTGCAGCGTCGTCACAGCCGCCGTACCCTTCGCGTTTGCGATAAATACCACAGGTAGATCCATGTCCCTGGAACAGAACTACACCGCTATCCTCGGCCAACTCGGCGAGGACGTCTCCCGCGAGGGCCTGCTCGACACGCCCAAGCGGGCTGCGAAGGCCATGCAGTACCTTTGCCGCGGTTATGAACAAACCCTGGAAGAAGTCACCAACGGCGCCCTGTTCAGCTCCGACAACAGCGAAATGGTCCTGGTCAAGGACATCGAGCTGTACTCGTTGTGCGAACACCATATGCTGCCGTTCATCGGCAAGGCCCACGTTGCCTACATTCCCGATGGCAAGGTCCTGGGCTTGTCGAAGGTGGCGCGGATCGTCGACATGTACGCACGTCGCCTGCAGATCCAGGAAAACCTCAGCCGCCAGATCGCCGAGGCGGTCCAGCAGGTCACCGGCGCCCTGGGCGTGGCAGTGGTCATCGAAGCCAAGCACATGTGCATGATGATGCGTGGCGTCGAGAAGCAGAACTCGACCATGATCACCTCGGTAATGCTCGGTTCGTTCCGCGCAAACGCCGCCACCCGCAGCGAGTTCCTCAGCCTGATCAAGTAAGCAGGCGCGTCATCGAGCCGACCCACCGTGGTCGGCTTTTTTCATTCCCAGGAGTTGCCATGATCGTCAAAGCACTGCGTGTGGGCCTTGGCCAGTTGATCGTATTCGCCGACTGGATCAGTCGCCCGGCCAAGCTCAAGCGCGACCCCGCGGCCCAGGCCAAGGTCGAGCAACAGGCCAAGGGCCTGAGCCTTTATCAGTTCCACGCCTGCCCCTTCTGCGTGAAAACCCGCCGCACCCTGCACCGCCTGAATGTGCCGGTGGCCCTGCGCGATGCCAAGAACGACGAACAGCACCGCCAGGCCCTGCTCGCCGAGGGCGGCAAGGTCAAGGTGCCGTGCCTGCGCATCGAAGAAGACGGCAAGACCACCTGGATGTACGAATCCAAGGTGATCATCGACTACCTCAACAAGCGTTTTGCCGCCTGATCGATCAACCGATCATGGGCACATGACGGGGATGGCTGGCGACACGCTCCAGCCATGCCTGGATGCCCGGGAAGCCGTCCAGGTCAAAGCCCCCCTGCTGGGCGACATGGGTGTAGGCATACAGCGCGACGTCGGCGATCGAGTAGCTTTCGCCGACCAGGAAAGGCGTTAGCTGCAGCTGTTTTTCCATCACCCGCAGGGCCTTGTAACCGCCCTTGTGCAAGCTCTTGTATTCCTCAATACGTTCCTGCGGCAGCCCCAGGTAGAACTGGATGAAGCGCGCCACGGCGATGTAGGGCTCGTGGCTGTACTGCTCGAAGAACTGCCATTGCAGCACTTGCGTGCGCAAACGTGGCGAGGCAGGCAGGAACTCGGTGCCGTCGGCGAGGAAGTTGAGGATCGCGTTGGATTCCCACAGGTAGGTCCCGTCTTCGAGTTCCAGCACCGGCACCTTGCCGTTGGGGTTCATGGACAGGAACGCCGGGGTTTCCGTCTCACCCTTGAGAATATCCACCGAGTGCCACTCATAGGGCAGGCCGAGCAGGTGCAACATCAGCTTGACCTTGTAGCAATTGCCCGACTGGTAATCTCCATAAACCTTGTACATCGCTCCCCCCATTCAAAGGCTGAAACCTGGCCGCACTCATAGTTGGTGACTGTACGGCTAAATGCAATGCCTGCTGTATGGCAACGGTCAACAACCTGCACGGTAGTCTGAAAAAACTGCTTACACCTAGAACAAGGATCGACCCCCATGTCCGATGCCACCTCTGCGCAATTGCGCCCGCTGGCCGACTCTTCGCCCTCAGCCGTCGTCGCCGGTTTCATTGCCATGATGACCGGCTACACCAGCTCCCTGGTGCTGATGTTCCAGGCCGGTCAGGCGGCAGGCCTGACCAGCGGGCAGATATCCTCCTGGATCTGGGCGCTGTCGATCGGCATGGCCGTTTGCAGCATCGGCCTGTCCCTGCGCTACCGCACGCCGATCACGGTGGCCTGGTCGACCCCCGGCGCGGCGCTTCTGATCACAAGCCTGGGCGGCGTCAGCTACGGCGAAGCCATCGGCGCCTACATCACCTGTGCCGTGCTGGTGGTGATCTGCGGCCTGACCGGCAGTTTCGAACGCCTGGTCAAGCGTATCCCCGCCTCGCTGGCGTCGGCCTTGCTGGCCGGCATCCTGTTCAAGATCGGCAGCGAGATCTTCATCGCCGCCCAGCACCGCACCACTCTGGTGCTGGGGATGTTCTTCAGCTACCTGATCGTCAAGCGCCTGTCGCCGCGTTATGCGGTGCTCGCCGCCTTGCTGGTGGGCACGGCCTTGTCCGGCGCCATGGGCTTGCTGGATTTCAGCGGCTTTCGCCTGGAAGTCGCGACACCGGTCTGGACCACGCCGAGCTTTTCCCTGGCGGCGACCATCAGCATCGGCATTCCGCTGTTCGTGGTGGCCATGACCTCGCAGAACATGCCAGGCGTCGCCGTGCTGCGCGCCGACGGTTACCAGGTACCGGCATCGCCGCTGATCTCGGTCACCGGCCTGGCCTCGCTGGTGCTGGCCCCCTTCGGTTCCCACGGCATCAACCTGGCGGCCATCAGCGCGGCCATCTGCACCGGCCCCCACGCTCATGAAGACCCGAACAAGCGCTATACCGCCGCGGTCTGGTGTGGCGTCTTCTACGGCATCGCCGGCATCTTCGGCGCAACCCTGGCCGCCCTCTTCGCCGCCCTGCCCAAGGAACTGGTGCTGTCGATTGCCGCCCTGGCCCTGTTCGGCTCGATCATGAATGGCCTGACCGTGGCCATGAACGAGGCGAAGGAGCGCGAGGCGGCGTTGATCACCTTCATGGTCACGGCGTCGGGCTTTACCCTGTTCTCGATCGGTTCGGCGTTCTGGGGGATCGTGGCGGGTGTGCTGACCTTGATGATTCTCAACGGGCGCAAGGTTTGAGATGGCTGCACAGTTGGTAATCAAAGCCTGAAATGCCCGACCATGCCCTTCAGGTCATTACCCAACTGCGCCAGCTCGACACTGGAACGTGCATTGCCCTTCATCGCCACTGCCGACTGATCGGCGCTGCTGCGAATCTGGGTGACGCTGCGATTGATCTCCTCGGCCACCGAGCTCTGCTCTTCGGCTGCGGCGGCAATCTGCTGGTTCATCTGCTGGATCAATGACACCGCCGCCGCAATGCTGCCCAGGGCACTTTCGGTCTGCAGGGCGTCGGCCACCGCCTGTTTGACCAGTTCGCTACTGCCCTGGATCTGCGCCACCGAAGCCTGGGCGCTACCGCGCAAACGGCTGACCAGGTGTTCGATCTCCTCGGTGGACTGCCGGGTGCGCCGGGCCAGGGCCCGTACCTCATCGGCCACCACGGCAAAACCGCGACCCTGCTCGCCGGCCCGGGCCGCTTCGATGGCGGCGTTGAGGGCCAGCAGGTTGGTCTGTTCCGCCACGCTCTTGATCACGTCCAGTACCGTTGCGATGGTCTGGATTTCGGCGCTCAGGCTTTCGATACCCAGACTGGCCGATTCGGCGGAACGGGCCAGTTGTTCGATCCGCTGCATCCCCTGGCGTACCACCTGCTGGCCGCTACCAACCTTGTCATCCGCCGCCTGGGCTGCCAATGCAGCCTCTTCGGCATTGCGCGCGACATCATGAACCGTGGCGGTCATCTGCTGCATCGCGGTGGCCACCTGTTCGGTTTCCTCCTTCTGGCTGCCGACCTCACGGTTGGTCTGCTCGGCCACCGCCGACAGCGATTGGGCATTGCTCGCCAACTGCTCGATACCGTGCTGCAAGCCGCTGACAATGCCGCTCAAGCCCGAGCCCATGCGTTGCATGGCCTGCATCAACTGACCGATTTCATCCCGGCGATCAACGCTGATGGTGCCACTCAGGTCACCGGCGGCGATCTGCTCGGCGCGCCCGATCACCTGCCGCAGCGGCCCGACCACCGCGCGGGTGATCAGCCAGGCCGCCACCACGCCAGTGAGTAACGCCAGCAGTGAGGCCAGCAGGATCGATACGGCATTCCTTTTGAGCTCATCCTGCATGATCTGCTCTTGCAGGAGGCTGGCCTGGTCGACCTGGGTGGTCACCTGAGTGGCCTGTTGCTGCAGCAACTGCTTGAGTTGCTGCTCGCGCGCGAGCAAGTCGGTGTACTCCCCCAGCTTTTCGCTGAAACTGCCGATATGGCCACTGACTTCGTTGAGTACGGTCTGGTAACCGGCATCGCTGACCCCGGCCTTGAGCTGCTCGACCAGTGCACCAGCTTGCTCGGCCTGCTCGATACGGCCCTGGCGGGCTTCCTCGCTGCCCTTGCGATTGTGCTCCAGGCGCACCCGTGCCTCGTCCATGGCCTGGAGCATCAACCGGGCGACCTGGGCCACCTGGCCGGACTGCTCGACGAACTCGGCACCCTGCTGGCCCTGGCTGTCCTTGAGGGTGTAGGTGCCGTCGTCGGCCAGCCCGGCCTGCAGCACGTCAAGGTTGTTGGAGACACTCGATACCGACCAACTGGCCATGTCCAACGCCAGCTCCTTGGACTGGGTCAGTGCGACGAACTCATCGAAGCGTTGGCGATAGTCATTCAATGCCTGCTCGACACCGCTGCCGGTCAACTGCGGCAGGTCCCGCACCTGGGCCAGCAACGCCTCCAACCCTTGATGCACGGCTTCCACGGCCTTGGGGTCGGAGCGCAGGGCAAAGGCTTGTTCCTGCAAGCGCACCTTGAGCAGCCCGGTGTTGAGCGCCGTGATCTGCTTGAGGCTATCGAATCGCTGGCCGACGCTGTGCAGCGCGGCAATGGCGCAGAACGCCACAACGGCGGTCAGCAGCAGGACCAGGGCAAAGCCCAGGCCCAGCTTGCGCGCCATCCCCAGGTTGGCAAAAAAACCACGTTTGACCGCGCTCATCGCACCTCCCCCTGTCGCCCGACACACGGTAAAGACTCAAAGCCGCAGAGTGGCAACGACGACTGTGCCGGCACAAGATGTTGGCGCCGCAATAATGGCGAAAAGCTACGATCCAGTCGTTTTCAGGACGGCGGAGGTCGCCTTGTGCGCTGGAAAAATGCCTGGGCGCGCTGATCCTGGGCATAGGCGACATTGATCCGCAGCCAGTCGCTGGCGACGCCCTGTGGATAAAAGGCACTGCCCGGCGCCAACAACACCGAACAGGCCCGGGCGTCGCGATCGAGCGCGGCAAAATCCCGGCCCGGGCAACGGGCCCAGACGAACATGCCGCCGTAAGGCTCGGCAAACACCTCCCAGCCGCATGCCTCCAACTGTCCCAGCGCCTTGGCCATGTGCTGGGCCAGGCGCAGGCGAAGGCGTGAGACGCTCTTGCGGTACGTACCACTGGCCAGCATCTGCGCCACCACCTGTTCGGTAAAGCGTGAAGTGCCAAGGCCGGTAACCATCTTCAACTCGGCCAGGCGGGTAATCAGCGCGGGGGCCGCCACCAGATAGCCCACCCGCAGCGAACTGCTCAGGGTCTTGGACAGGCTGGCCAGGTAGATTACCCGCTGCTCGGCATCCAGGCTGACCAGGCGCGTGACCGCACCGTCCTGGAAGTCGGCATAGATATCGTCTTCGATGACCTGCACGTCGTACTCCCGGGCAAGCTCCAGCAAGCGATAGGCCACCCTGGGTGTCAGGCTGCTGCCCGTGGGGTTGTGGTACAGGCTGTTGATGTACAGGCAGCGTGGACGATGACGCCGCAACAGGTCTTCCAGCACCTGCAGGTCCGGGCCGGTGGCGGTCCGCGGCATCTCCAGCATTTCTATTCCGTGCTGGCGCAACAGGTTGTAGAGGTTGTAGTAGCCCGGGCTTTCCACCAGCACCTTGTCACCGGGTTTGAGCAGGGCCCGCACCAGCAGGTCAAGGGCATGGCTGGCCCCCTGGGTGGTAAGGATCTGCTCGGCCCCCACCTCGACCCCGACCAGCCCCAGGCGTTTGTGCAACTGACTGCGCAAGCTGGCCAGGCCCAGGGGTGGGCAATAGTCGATCAGGTCTTCCACCGGCCCCCGGCTGACCTGCCGCACAGCCTGGGCAATCGCTTCGCTGGCGCGCCAGCTGGAAGGCACCCAGCCACAACAGAGCTTGAGCAACCCGGCCTGGTCGTCATTGAACTGTTGCCAGCGTCCGTCGAAGGCCTCGTCGCGCAGCGGCTGATCGAGCACAGGTTCGCCGAGCCGCTGTTCGGCCACGAAAAAACCGGCGCCATGGCGCGCCTGAAGCCAGCCGGCGGCCACCAGGCGGTCATAGCTTTCGATCACGCAGGACTGACTGACCCCCTGCTCTCGCGCCAGTTGCCGAATCGATGGCAACCGAGTACCCGGCCGCAAGCGTCGCTGCCGGATCCAGGCTTGCAGTTGCTCGGCCAGTTGCTGCACCAGCGGCGTGGAAGACTGACGATCGAGGGTAAGGTTCATGGGCAAAGTGTTCGCTGTTTTTGTCCAAACAGTTAACCACAAATCCACAACGGGTGTGCCTTGTGGCAGAGCAGGCCCCAGGTGGATAGTCGCGCCATCGACAAGGAGTTACCCATGCCTACCCTGCGCTCCCCTGCCCTGCTCGCCCTGGCCCTGTGCCTGATCACCTTTGCGGTCAACCTGCAGGCGCCGTTGTACACGGCCTATGCCGAACTGTCCGGACAGGGTGCAGGGGCAACGGCAATTGCCTTTTCCGGTTATGTACTGGGTGTACTGCCGGTGTTGCTGCTGCTGGGTGGCCTTGCCGACCGGGTCGGTCGACGACCGTTGATCCTGGTGGCCCTGGGGCTGTCGATGCTCGCCACCTTGATCATGCTGCTGGCGCCCGGCCTGCAAGCCTTGGGCCTGGCGCGCTTGCTGCTCGGCGCAGGCACCGCGCTGGCATCGGCGACGGGAACCGCCTACATGAGCGAGCTGATGCCCGGCAGCGACAACCGTCGTGCCGCCACCTGGGTCACCGCCAGTACCTCCCTGGGCTTTGGCCTGGGGGCGGCGCTGACCAGTGTGTTCCTGCTCAGCGGCCCCGACCTGCGCCCCGGCAGCTTCTACCTGCACCTGCTGCTTGCCGCCCTGGTCTTGCTCGCTGTCTGGCGCCTGCCTGATCAGCGCGCGCCCCGTACGACACCGCTACTGCGCTTGCCCTGCTACCCGAGCGGCAGCCTGGCCTATGGCCTGGCGATCCTGCTGGCCTGGGCGTGTGTCGGGCTGGTGATCGCTTTGTTGCCGTCCATCCTCAAGCAGCATGGGCTGGCCAGCTGGTCCGGATTTTCGACGTTTTGCGTGATCAGCTGCGGTTTGTTGTTCCAGCCCCTGGCACGCCGCCTGCCCCCGGCAAGAGCAACCGCAGTCGGCCTGCTGGTGCTGCCGTGCAGCTATGCGCTGCTGGCCTGGGGAGCTGACTCCGGCGAACTGGCAGCGGTACTGCTCGGCACCATCGCCGCCAGCAGCGCCTGCTATGGCTTTATCTACCTGGGTGGCCTGTCAGCGGTGAACAGCCTGGCGGGCGAGGAAAAGACCCGCGCCAGCGCAGGCTTCTTCCTGTTGGCCTATCTGGGCTTCAGCTTACCGGTCATCCTCACCGGATTACTGGTCGACCGCCTCGGCGCTGGTGCCGCCTTGCTGGTGTTCGGCCTGGCGCTTCTGATCGGCTGCCTGCTGGTTGGCCTGGCCCTGTGGCGCAGCCACAAGGCCCTGTCGACAGGCCAGTTGGCGGCGCTCAGATTGCGGTAGCCCCACCATCCACCGCCAGCGCATGACCCGTAGTAAAGGCGGCGCCGTCACTGCACAGGTAGAGCACCGCGCTGGCGATTTCCTCGACCTTGCCGATCCGACCGACCGGGTGCATGGCCGCGGCAAACTCGGCCTTGCGCGGGTCGGCCTCATAGGCGCGTCGGAACATGTCTGTGTCAATCACTGCCGGGCACACGGCGTTGACCCGGATCTTCTTCTTGGCGTACTCGATGGCCGCCGACTTGGTCAGGCCGATCACCGCATGTTTGGATGCGCTGTAGATGCTCATCTTCGGTGCCGCCCCCAGGCCCGC
The DNA here is from genome assembly GCF_044769005.1 of Pseudomonas sp. NPDC090755. Taxonomy (NCBI): domain Bacteria; kingdom Pseudomonadati; phylum Pseudomonadota; class Gammaproteobacteria; order Pseudomonadales; family Pseudomonadaceae; genus Pseudomonas; species Pseudomonas sp. NPDC090755. The sequence goes on from NZ_JBIVXC010000005.1 coordinate 233,134, forward strand.
GACCGACGCGGTGTTGACGATGGCGCCACCACCCTGGGCCAGCAACAAGGGCAACTGGTGCTTCATGCACAGCCAGACACCCTTGACGTTGACGCCCATGATCGCGTCGAACTCGGCCTCGCTACCTTCGGCCAGGCGCCCCTGTTCGATTTCGATGCCGGCGTTGTTGAAGGCGTAGTCCAGTCGCCCGTACGCTTCAACCGTTCGCGCCAGCAACTGCTGCACATCGGCCTCGCGGGTAACGTTGCAGGCCACGAACAGGGCCTCGCCCCCGGCGCTACGGATCAGCTCGACCGTCGCCTCGCCGCCGGCGGCGTCCAGGTCGCCCACCACCACCTTCAATCCCTCGGCGGCGAACGCCAGGGCCGTGGCCCGGCCAATACCTGCCGCACCACCGGTGACCAGGGCAACCTGGCCGGAAAACGTCATGCTCATCGTTGGCTCCTGCAACAAAGTGAAGTCTGTGGCCAGGAGTCTAGTCAGGCAGCGCCGCCGATTGGCAGCATCATCAGGGCGCCGGTTGAGGGGGTATCGCTACCGGTTATTGTCGGGCCTTTGGGGATCACGGTCATCGATCGCCCGGCATTCGCAACGCCTGCGCAGCTTGCCGGATCGCCTGTGAGGGTCTATCAACAGACTTTGCCCTTCATTTCAGAGGCCCTGCCATGACTGCCCAAACCAACCGCCGCTTCCTGCTCAGCAAACGCCCGATCGGGGCGGTCAGCCGCGATGACTTCAGCTTCGAGCAGGTAGAGGTGGGCGAACCCGCTGAAGGCCAGGTGCTGGTGAAAAACCTCTACCTGTCCCTGGACCCCGCCATGCGCGGCTGGATGAACGAAGGCAAGTCCTACATCCCGCCGGTCGGCCTGGGCCAGGTGATGCGCGCCCTCGGCGTCGGTCAGGTGATTGCCTCGAAGCACCCGGGCTTTGCCGTCGGCGACCACGTCAACGGTGCCCTCGGTGTGCAGGACTATTTCCTCGGCGACCCCCAGGGCTTCTACAAGATCGATCCGACCCTGGCGCCACTGCCGCGCTACCTGTCGGCCTTGGGCATGACCGGCATGACCGCCTACTTCGCCCTGCTCGACGTCGGCGCGCCCAAGGCCGGTGAAACCGTGGTGATTTCCGGGGCCGCCGGTGCCGTGGGCAGCATTGCCGGACAGATCGCCAGGATCAAGGGCTGCCGCGTGGTGGGCATTGCCGGAGGCGAGCAGAAATGCCAGTACCTCAAGGACGAACTGGGCTTTGACGGGGTCATCGACTACAAGGCCGAAGATGTGCTGGAAGGCTTGAAACGAGAATGCCCGAAAGGCGTGGACGTCTATTTCGACAACGTCGGCGGCGACATCCTCGATGCCGTGCTCACCCGCCTGAATTTCAAGGCGCGGGTGGTGATCTGCGGTGCCATCAGCCAGTACAACAACAAGCAGGCGGTCAAGGGGCCGGCCAACTACCTGTCACTGCTGGTCAACCGCGCGCGCATGGAAGGTTTCGTGGTCATGGACCACGCCGCCCACTATGGCCAGGCGGCGCAGGAGATTGCTGGCTGGCTGGCAACCGGCAAGGTGAAGAGCAAGGAAGACGTGGTCGACGGCCTGGAAACCTTCCCCGAGACACTGCTCAAGCTGTTCAGCGGGGAAAATTTCGGCAAGCTGGTGCTCAAGCCCTGATTTCGGCAACCACGGCAGCCAGCGCCTGGGCTGGGTCGGCGGCCTGGCTGATCGGGCGACCGATCACCAGGTAGTCGGAGCCGGCGTCCAGGGCCTGGCGCGGGGTGAGGATGCGGCGTTGGTCATCCTGGGCACTGCCGGCCGGGCGAATGCCCGGGGTCACCAACTGCAGGGACGGATGCGCTGCCTTGAGGGCCGGTGCTTCCAGGGCCGAGCAGACCAGCCCGTCCATACCGGCCTTTTGCGCCAGGGCGGCCAGGCGCAGCACCTGCTCCTGGGGTTCGATATCCAGGCCGATGCCGGCGAGGTCTTCACGCTCCATGCTGGTCAACACGGTCACACCGATCAGCAGTGGCTGCGGACCGCTGCGCTTGGCCAGCTCTTCACGGCAGGCCGCCATCATGCGCAAACCGCCGGAGCAGTGCACATTGACCATCCACACGCCCATCTCTGCAGCGGCCTTGACGGCCATGGCGGTGGTATTGGGAATGTCATGGAATTTCAGGTCGAGGAATACCTCGAAACCCTTGTCGACCAGGGTCTCGACGATGCCCGAAGCACTGCTGGTGAACAGCTCCTTGCCGACCTTGACCCGGCACAGGGCGGGATCAAGCTGATCGGCCAGCTTCAGGGCGGCGTCACGAGTAGGGAAATCCAGGGCGACGATGATGGGCGTCTGGCAGGCGGACATGGGCTGGTCTCTTGGCAAGTCTTGAACGGCGCGCATTGTAAACGAAGCAGCGGCCCGTGGGGGGCCGAAGATCGCGAATTAGCCCGGCGGCGCCGGTGTCCCTATAATTGAACCAATGGATGGCGTATTTGCCCAAATGTTAAGCAGCGGCATCAGTACCCTGCTGAGGAGAACCCCATGCCCTGGTATGCCTGGTTGATACTGGTCCTGGCCATCGGCTCCATTGTTGGTGGCCTGATGCTGTTACGCGACACCGCGAAAAAGCTGCCCCTGACCGAGGAGCAGCTCAAGCGCATTCACGAACGCAATGCCGAAATGGATGCCAAGGACGCCAAGGACCGCTGAGCGCTCCGCCCGCCCTCTCACATCACTTGTAACGTGCTGCGGCCGAACTGCGCGACAAATTTGGTCCCAGTGCGTCCCGCGCCTTGATGTAGGCCTGCCAGTCGGCGACATCCGGCAATGACGGGATGGTCACCACTTCCTGTTGATCCAGCCCAGCCAGGGCCGCATCGACCATCTCCCCTACCTCCATGACCATCCGCGGATCGATCTGCGCGACATCCAGCCCAGTTCGCTCCCAGATCTCGGTGCGGGTGACACCTGGCAACACGGCCTGGACCTGCACGCCCTTGTCGCTCAGTTCTCCATGCAGTGTCTGGGTCAGGCTCAGCACATAGGCCTTGCTGGCGCTGTACACCGCGTTGAACAGCTGCGGTGCCAGGGCCACCACTGACGCCAGGTTGATGATGGTGCCGCGGCCGGCCTGGGCAAACCGGGCCGCCGCTGCCGATGCCAGGCGGGTGACCGCGACGATGTTGAGCGCAACCAGCGCGTCGATCTGTTGCCCGGTTGCCTCGGCCAGGGTGCCGTGCATGGCAATCCCCGCGTTATTGACCAGCACACCGATATCGGCATCGTCACGCAGACGCTGCTCCACGCGCGCCAGATCCGCCGGCTGGGCAAGGTCGGCCTGCAACACCTCGACATTCACGCCGTGGCGCGCTTGCAAATCGGCTGCCAGGGCTTCAAGCCGCTGCCGATCACGCGCAACCAGCAGCAGATCATGTCCGCGCGCCGCCAGTCGCTCAGCGTAGACCGCGCCAATCCCCGAAGAAGCACCGGTAACGAGCGCGGTAGGTGCAATCGATACGTCAGTCATAGCGTTGATCTCCACAGGCTTGCAATGATGGGTTGAGGCCGTCGAAACAAAATATTACCAGCATAATATTTTAACAACCCCAACCGACCAAAGGCATTCACTGAGGACAAGCCGATCGATGATCGGCCTGAACAGTGGCGTCAGTTAACCGTGAGTTTGTCGCGGTTGCGGTCAAGCAGGGCCTTGCCGATGCCCTTGATCTCGAGCAGTTCATCCACGGAGGTAAAGGGGCCGTTCGCCTGGCGATAGGCGACGATGGCTTCGGCCTTGGTTTTGCCAATACCGATGAGGGTGGATTGCAAGGTGCCGGCGTCAGCGCTGTTGAGGTCAAGACGCGTGTCAGTCTGCTGGGAGGCGACAACAGGTGCCGGGCTGGTAGCGGGTGTGGTGGCAGGCGCTGCACTTAGCGAGAAGGATACGCTGGCGAACAGGGGCAGCAGCAGGTAGGAAAGGACGGTGTTGCGCATGGGGTAGCACTCCTTGGACTGGTTTCAAATGGCAGCTTTTCCTTGGCTGCTTTTGAAACCTAGTCCTAAGGAGCGAAGAATCAAACAGGTATCGCCCGTAGATTCTTTACTGAATCAATCTGACATCAAGCCAGGCACACCGCGTCGAATCAAGGGTCCAGGCGGCGCTGCTGATAGATCCAGTCGACAATCTCACCTTCAGGGGTATAGCCACTGACCGTTTCACGCAGCAATTGACGAACCCGCCCATAATCATCGACGGAAATGGCTGCCAGCAACTCGTTCAATCGCTCCTTGAGCTGATCCCATGGCAGGTAGTCCTCCTGCGCCCCCATGATCATCGGGTGCCGTGTGGCCACCACGTTGTCACCGATCAAAAGCTCTTCATAGAGTTTCTCACCAGGACGCAAACCGCTGAACTCGATGGCGATATCGCCATGGGGGTTACGTTCGGAGCGAACGCTCAAACCCGACAGATGGACCATTTTCTCTGCCAGTTCGACGATTTTCACCGGCTCGCCCATATCAAGCACAAAGACATCGCCGCCCTGCCCCATGGACCCCGCCTGAATAACCAACTGGGCTGCCTCGGGGATGGTCATGAAATAGCGGGTGATCTTCGGGTGAGTGACCGTCAGGGGACCACCCGATTTGATCTGTTTGTAGAACAACGGTATGACCGAACCGGAGGAACCCAGCACGTTGCCAAAACGCACCATGGTAAAGCGGGTCTTGTTGACCTGGGAAACGTTGCCACTGTCACCGAACAACACCGGTGCGATTTCACGGCTCAGGGCCTGCAAGGTCATTTCGGCCAGTCGCTTGGTGCTACCCATGACATTGGTGGGACGCACGGCCTTGTCGGTGGAAATGAGCACAAAGTTGGAGACGCCCGCCTGCAACGCTGCCTGTGCGGTGTTGAGCGTGCCGATGACATTGTTCAAGACCCCTTCGGCGATGTTGTGCTCGACCATGGGGACATGCTTGTAGGCTGCGGCGTGGTACACCGTATCGACGCGCCAGGTGGTCATCACATCCAGCAACTGGGCTGGATTACGTACCGAACCCAGGATCGGCAGGATGCGCGTGGACAACGATTTGCGCGCTACACGCTGTTCAAGCTCGGACAGGATGCTGTAGAGATTGAACTCGCTGTGCTCCAGCAACAGCAGAACCTTGGGTTTGAGGGTCAGAATCTGCCGGCAGAGTTCCGAGCCGATGGACCCGCCTGCCCCGGTAACCAGTACGGTCTGGTTCGAGACGCAATGGGCCAGCAGGTCTTCCTGGGCAGGCACGGCATCTCGTCCCAACAGGTCGGCGATATCCACCTCCTGCAAGTCATCCACCTTGACCCGGCCACTGGCCAGATCCATGAAGCCCGGGATACTGCGTACATGCAGCGGGAAACCTTCGAGAAAACCGAGGATCTCACGACGACGTACGCGCGTGGCCGAAGGAATGGCCAGCAGCAGCTCCTGAGCCCCCGTGACATCGATCATGCGCTTGATCTGGCTCGGGTTATAGACCTGCAATCCGGAAATGACCCGGTCGGCGATGCTGCTGTCATCATCGATAAATGCAACCGGTCGCATCATCTTGCCCATGCGCAGTGCCGCCACCAGCTGGTTGCCCGCAGCACCGGCGCCATACACTGCAACTTTCGGCAACCCGTCTTCGCGACTGGCAAAGGGCACATGCTGCGTCGCAACAAACCAGTCACCGAGGAAGTACTGACGCATGGCCAGGCGCAGTCCACCGACCATCACCAGACTCAACCACCAATAGTTGAAGATGATCGACCGCGGTACGACATGCTGGTGATTGCTGGACCAGTAAACGATAAAACCAAGAATCAGGGACGAAAGACTGACCGCCTTGATGATTGCAATCAGCGCATCGTTACCGAAGTAACGCATGACGGCGCGGTACATACCGAAGCGGATGAACAACGGGATCGCGATTGCCGGTGCGCAGAGGAACAGCCAGAGGTGGTCCCGGAAGGGGTTGGCCAGCTCTTCAATACCCAGGCGCACCACGAACGCCAGCCACAGCGCCGCCCACACCAGCAGGATATCTGTAAGCACTTGCAGGAGGCGCTTTTGACGACGTGGCATACTCAGCAAAAACGCGCGCACTTTATCCATATTCCCTCTGAAAACCTTGAATTGACCTTACCCGCAACCTGAACTGTAGATGAGACGTCCTGCGTCAGGTCTACTCGAGTTGCCCTGCACGATAACGCACGGCCAGAACAACGAGCGGCACATAGGCGATGATCAGAGCAAGCACACCATCGACTCCCAGCAACATCACGCTCAAGGCAACCGGCAGCAACCAGAACAGGTTCAGTGCCGCCACGGCCAGGGTAACCGGCAAGTGCCTGCCATGTTGGCGAGAAGCAAACTGGTAGGCATGGCTGCGATGCGCCTCGTACACCTTGTCTCCACGCGAGAGGCGACGCAACAGCGTAAAGGTGGCATCGACGATGAAGACACCGAGCAGGATCAACCAGCACCAGAACAATTGCGATGACGCCCAGGCCGCCTGCAGCGATAGCGCCCCCAACATGATACCGAGGAACCCGCTGCCCGCATCGCCCATGAAGATCCGCGCTGGCGGGAAGTTCCAGAACAGGAAACCGGCAACCGCCACTGCCAGCAAAAACGGCAGGATAGCCAGATGCGCGACACCGCCGACCCAGTACAACAGGCAGGCCCCCAGGCACGCCGTAATGGCCTCGACACTGGCGATTCCGTCAATGCCGTCCATGAAATTGTAAAGGTTGAGCAACCAGACCAGGTAGACGGCTGCCAGAATGGCACCAAACCAACCCAGATCAAGGGTCAGGCCAAACACTTCAAGTGCCGGCAATCCGCCCAGCCAGCCCAATACCCAGGCAGATGCGATGAAATGCCCGAGCAGTCGCCAGCGAGCGGCGATATGCCCATGGTCGTCCATGAACCCGAGAATGGCGATCATCGCCCCTGCACCGGCGAGCGCTATCAACACCGAAAGGTCTTCGCCCCGGACAACCATCAACGTCGCAATGGCCAACAGGAACGCAATGACAATGGCTACGCCACCGCCCCGCGGTGTTGGAACCGAGTGGGAACTACGTGCATTGGGAATGTCGATGATGCTCTTGGCCAACGCATAGCGCCGAAGCGCACCTGTCAACAACAACGAGACCAACAAGACAATCGGAAACAGCCACCAGACATTCATCTTTATTTATTTTCCTGATACTGCCGTGCAACCAGACTCAACGCGTCATCCACCTTGACAGGGGGTACCCAACCCAGGCGCGAACGGGTCTTGTCGATATCAACTTGTAACGATCCACACAAACGCTGCGAGAGTGAACGCTTGCCCAGCATGGCTGCGCCGGTTTTCAACACCCAGGCAGGAATCGGCAGCAATCGTGCCGGCTTGCCCAGTGCTCGCGCCATGCGCTGCAACAACTGTGTGGTGGATAGATCTTCACCGTCGCTCACCAGGAAGGTCTGGTTGGCGGCAGCGGGATGACGCGTACACGTCACGATCAGATCCACCAGGTTATCCAGGGCCACCAGGCTGCGACGGTTGTCGATCGAGCCAAAGGGCAGTGGTACGCCCTTGTCCAGCCAGCGCATCATCGCCAGGAAGTTGGCTTTGACGCCAGGTCCATAAACCAGCACCGGTCGCAGTATGACCACTTCCATCGCACAGTCTTTGGCCAATTGCTGAAGTCCCTTCTCAGCCTCCATCTTGGAGATGCCATAAGGATCTGCAGGTGCCGGAACATCATCGGCCGTGTAAGGACGGCCGAGGTCCGTGCCTTCGCCATTGACCTTGATCGAACTGATAAAGACGAAACGCTTTACACCTGCCGCTGCTGCCTGACGCGCGAGCGCAAGTGTGCCATCGACATTGACCCTTCGAAACGCCGCCAGCGGGTCGGCCTCGGTATCGTTCATCACATGGACCCTGGCGGCCGCGTGAATGACGACGTCGCAACCGACCAGACTGTCACCCCAGTCATGCTCTGCATCGAGGTTGTCGAAACGAACGACAGGCACCGAGACACCGGCCAGCTGGCTGTTACCACGTAGCGCAGCAACAACCGGCACGCCGTCAGCCAGCAGGCGGTTCAGAACAGCTCTGCCGACAAAACCGCTAGCACCCGTAAGAAATATGGATTGCGACATCATGTCTCTGCCTTGCGTAAAGTGGCATCACGGAAAAGCGTCTCCAATCGCGCCAACAACGCAGGCTTGGAGTACTGCTCACAATAGTACTGACGCCCGGCCTCCCCCATCTCCCGACGTTGCTCGACGGAGGTTGTCGCCAGTTGCAACGTGATTTGCGCGAGTCCCTGCGCATCACCGGAATTGCACGCCAGGCCGGCGCCGGATTCCTTGATGACACGTGCAGCCTCGCCGTTGATCATGCCGAGAATGGGACGACCGGATGCCAGGTAGGCCTGAACCTTGCCCGGGATCGTCTTTTCGAATACATCGTTGGTACGCAACGATACCAACAACGCGTCCGCCTGGGCGAACAAGCCGGGCATCGCAGCAAGAGGATGACGCCCCAGCAGCAGGACATTGTCCAATCCCTTGCTATCGACCTGAGCCTGCAACCATTCACTCATACGCCCATCGCCGACAATCACCCAGCGCACTTTCACTTTTTCCCGCAGGGCCTGCACAGCGTCAATAAGTGCCGGAAAGTCCTGCGCTTCACCGAGGTTACCGGCAAACACGACGGTAAAAACCTCAGGATCATGCTCAATCAGGTTGCCCTGCTGGGGAGCCGGAGCCGAAAAATCATCTTCTGCCCAGCTTGGGAAATACACCAACCGTTCGCTGGAAATAGCCCTGGTGCAATACTGACGGACATTGTCAAAAAAGCCATGGGATTGCAGCAGCAGGTAATCGGTGCGGTTGTAGATCCATGAAACGAGCTTGCCGACCAGCGACAACAATCTGGGATTGTGCAGGACATTCACTGCCCGCAAGGTTTCCGGCCAGAGGTCCAGCACCCAGACAAACACCGGCGCACGCTTCAATCGCCCGATGACCACTGCCGGAATGGCAGCCATGATGGGTGAGACGGCATAGACGAAGATGGCATCGTACTTGCGGCCGCGCAATTTGAAGGCACCCAGCGTGGATGCCATCAAGAAGAACGACAGGTAGTTGAGCACCAACTGTATCGCACGCTTGCCACGCGGTAACAGCGGAACGCGAACCACCTTCGCACCGGCGTAGGTGTCAAAATCCGCTGGGTTGTTACGGTAAGCATCGAATACCTTGCCTTCCGGGTAGTTTGGCAACCCGGTGAGCACCGTGACCTCGTGGCCTTTTTCTGAAAAATCGCGGACCAGGTCATTGATCCGCATATTTTCCGGCCAAAAGTACTGCGTAACTACCAGAACCCGTAGTTTCTCGTCAGCCATTGATACACCCGGTTCAGTAGCGCTTCCAGACGACACGATTCACGTAGTCGGTGTAGCTGTGCACGATACGCACAACCTTGTCCGATACGTTAGGCATGCTGTAGTCGGCGACCAGGCGCATGCTGCGCTCTTCACCACGCGCCTGGCTTTCCAGGATGTTCAGGCCTTGCAGCACGCGTTCGGTTTCCAGGCCGACCATCATTGCCGCGGCCTCTTCCATGCCTTCCGGACGTTCGTGGGCTTCACGGATGTTCAAGGCCGGGAAGTTCAGGATCGACGCTTCTTCGTTGATCGTTCCGCTGTCGGACAATACCGCCTTGGCTTCGAGTTGAAGCTTGTTGTAGTCCTTGAAGCCCAACGGTTTCAACAAACGCACATTGGGATGGAAGGTAACGCCCATCGCAGTGACGCGCTTTTGAGTACGTGGATGGGTCGATACGATGACCGGGAAATCGAACTGCTCGGCAACCGAGTTAAGCACGTCCACCAGCTTCAGGAAGTTCTTGTCGGAGTCGATGTTTTCTTCCCGATGCGCACTGACGACGAAGAACTTGCCAGGCTCCAGGCCCAGGCGCGTCAGCACGTCGGAAGCATCAATACCTTCACGGTAGTGATTGAGCACTTCGAACATCGGACTACCGGTCTTGATGACGCGATCCGCTGGCAGCCCTTCACGCAACAGATAGTCGCGGGCAATGGTGCTGTAGGTCAGGTTGATATCGGCGGTATGGTCGACGATGCGGCGGTTGATTTCCTCAGGCACACGCATGTCGAAGCAACGATTACCCGCTTCCATGTGGAAGGTAGGAATCTTGCGTCGCTTGGCTGGGAGCACGGCCATGCAGCTGTTGGTATCGCCCAGTACCAGCAGCGCTTCGGGCTGGACTTCGGCCAGCACGCGATCGACTGCGATGATCACATTACCGATAGTCTCTGCGCCAGTGGCGCCGGCTGCGTTCAAAAAGTGGTCCGGCTTACGAATGCCCAGATCCTGGAAGAAGATCTCGTTGAGTTCGTAATCGTAGTTCTGGCCGGTATGCACCAGGATGTGTTCGCAGTGCTCATCGAGCTTGGCCATCACCCGCGACAGGCGAATGATTTCCGGGCGAGTACCCACCACTGTTACAACTTTCATTTTCTTCATTGCAATTTCCTGTAAACAGCGGCTCAGGCTTCGGTGCCCACCGGCCGAGCGTAGGTATCCGGGTGCTCGCGGTCAAAAATTTCATTGGCCCAGAGCATGACGATCATCTCGTCTTCGCCCACGTTGGTGATGTCGTGCGTCCAGCCCGGCACCGTTTCGACGATTTCAGGTTGCTCGCCAGTGGTGAACAATTCGTAGAATTCGCCGGAAACAATGTGACGGAAACGGAAACAGGCCTTGCCCCGAATAACCAGGAACTTCTCCGTCTTGGAGTGGTGGTAATGACCGCCGCGGGTAATACCGGGATGCGCAGTGAAGTACGAGAACTGGCCAGCGTCCGGCGTTTTCAGCATTTCCACGAATACACCACGCGGATCCCCGTACTTGGGAACCTCATAGGTAAAGCGGTCAGGCGTCAGATAGCTCAGGTAAGTGGAATACAGCGCCCTTACCAGCCCGGTACCTACCGGCTCGGTAATCATGGTTTTGCGGCTGTCGCGGAATGCGGCCAGCTGATCAGCCAGCCCACCTACGGTGATACTGTACTGAGGCTCGACGGTGACGAACGGATCCCCAGCCAACTTGCCATCCATCACGGCAATGAAATGGCCGACGACATCGTCGATGTAGACCAGGTTGATACGCGCGCTCGGGTCGTTGATCTGAATCGGCAGATCCTTGGCGATGTTGTTACAGAAGGTCGCCACCGCCGAGTTGTAGTTCGGTCGTGCCCATTTCCCGAATACATTAGGCAGGCGGAACAGGTGCACAGCAGAGCCATTCTCGGACTTCAGGTCAAGCAGGACCTGTTCAGCACCACGCTTGCTGCTGCCATAGGGGTTATCCAGTTCTGCCTGGCTGGACGAGGTGTACAGCACAGGTGTCTTGCGGCCACTGGCCTTGACCGCGTCGCATACGGCGCGGGTCAGGTCGGTGTTGCCGGAATGGAACTCCTGTGGGTCCTGCGGGCGATTGACACCTGCCAGGTGAAATACGAAATCCGCCTGCGCAACCAGGCCCGGCAGACTCGCCAGTGAATCCTCGCGAGTAAAGCGCAGCACCTCGACGTCGCTGCGCTCCCCCAGGTGAGCGATCAAATTCTGACCGACAAAACCGTTGGCACCTGTAATCAGAACCTTCATCGCTTATTCCTCAGGCGTTGCGTGTTCGCCACGCTGGATCGCACGCATGAAGTCCAGCTTGAGCAGCAACTGCTGCATGCCCTGCACGTCCAGACGTTCGGTGTTGTGCGAGTTGTAGTCTTCAGTGCGGGAAATCTTGGTTTCGCCCTGCTCGACAAACTTGGCGTAGTTCAGGTCACGCAGGTCAGGCGGAACGCGGAAGTAATCGCCCATGTCTTCTGCACACGCCATTTCTTCACGGCTGAGCAGCGCTTCGTAGAGCTTTTCGCCATGGCGAGTACCGATGACCTGGATAGGGTGCTCTGGCTTGCCGACCAGATCGGTCAGTGCGCGGGCCAGGACTTCCACGGTCGCTGCCGGGGCTTTCTGCACGAACAGGTCACCGTTGTTACCGTGCTTGAACGCATACAGGACCAGGTCCACGGCGTCGGCGAGCGTCATCATGAAACGCGTCATGTTCGGGTCAGTCAGGGTCAGGGCCTTCCCAGCGCGGATCTGATCGATGAACAGCGGGATTACCGAGCCGCGGGACGCCATGACGTTGCCGTAACGGGTACCGCAGATCACGGTCTTGGTGTCATCGACGTTACGCGACTTGGCCACCATGACCTTCTCCATCATTGCCTTGGAGATACCCATGGCATTGATCGGGTAGACCGCCTTGTCGGTACTCAGGCAGACAACGCGCTTAACCTCGTTCTGGATCGCGGCTTCAAGCAGGTTCTCTGTACCCAGAACGTTGGTCTTGACCGCTTCCATCGGGTGGAATTCGCAGGAAGGCACTTGCTTCAGGGCGGCGGCATGGAAGATGTAATCCACGCCACGGGTGGCGTTCAGCACACTTTGATAGTCACGAACATCGCCGATGTAAAACTTCAGCTTGGAACTACCATAGCGCTTGCGCATGTCGTCCTGTTTCTTCTCGTCTCGGCTGAAGATACGGACTTCGGCAATATCGGTATCGAGAAAACGCTTAAGCACAGCATTACCAAAAGAACCAGTACCGCCTGTGATCAGCAACTTTTTGCCTTTAAACATGACCTTTTCCTTTAATAGCGTCCAACAATTTAGCGACCTGCATATCAGGCATTTTATTTTCAATAATGAACTGCTTGGCCGACACGCCCTTGCTGACAAATTCACTATCAGCGAGCTTTGACAGCTCCAGCAATTTCATTTTCAAGCCATCACTACCCGGCGGAACAAGATAGCAAAAATCGTAATATTCCTCAGGAATACCGTCGAGCTTGTACATCAGAACAGGAACCCCGGACGACATGTACTCGATAATCTTGGATGGAAACGAGTACTTCGTGTACACAGAGTCGTTATCTCGCGGATTGACCAGCAACGCCGCATTGCGCTGCAACTTCAAAACCGACTCGCGATCCAGCTGTCCAAAATACTTTACACCCGACTGTACAGCAGCAACCTGTTCTACATACTTGCGATCATCACCGTCACCGCAGATAAACAACTCGTAGTCACTGACCCCGGAAGCGACATAAGAATCGACCAGATTTCTTATGCCATAGCGACGATCAAGAGTCCCGGTATACAAGAAATACTTTTTCCGCTCTACCGCGTCGGACAAGGCGATATATCGCTTGTCGGCAATACCTTCAATGACCACTTTCTTGATGCCGTCATCGAACTTACCCAGCATATCCTTGGTGATTGCCGAAATGCTGTCTGCTCGACTGACTATGTAGTAAGAGATCCGCGATAGCATATGGAATACGAATTTCGCCAACCCACGCCGTACGGCCATGTACTCAGGCAGATCCGGAACAATAACACAAAAATGCGTATCCCTGCGCAGCGACTTGACGACGTAGCAGGCCAGCAGGAACGGCAAATGCATGGAGTAGCAGACCAGCACCTGGGGCTTGCCTTTGTCCGCTTTCATTTGCAGCAGGATCGTCTTGACCGCACGCACGACCTTGTGCAGGTTTTTCACGATCGTGAGGTTGAAAAAACCGACGTTCATGATGGTGGCGCGATCGAGCGTTTCCCGTTTCGCCGCCGGCCGATAGAACGCATCGCGATAACGCCGGGGATAGGCGCCAATAAATGGCAGATTAATCACCGTCAGCGCATCGACAGACGGGCTTTGCGAGAAGCCCTGAATGTAGTTTTTCTGGAGTGTGTCTGCGGCGTGCTGCACCCCGCCCTTGGACTTCTGGACAATATTAGTCTTGTCGCCGTCGCTAAAAATTCCACCCAGGAACAGTACTCTCATCACGCCCTCACCTGAGCAGTTACCAAACGCAAGCGGTCGACCATCCGTCGACCGACAACACCAGACACCCTCGAGCCCTTGCTCATCGCGTCAATTCCAAAGCAGATTGTCCCGAAGCAACGGCAGCAGCGAAAACTGCGCAACCGGAGCAATATAAAATAAAACCAGATAACCTGCAAAAAACAGGATATACAAGCCGAGAAAAAAGTAGCTACGCCGCTGCAAAAATAGCGAATTGACACAGTGCAGCATATTGAAAAATATGATAGAGCGAAGTAGCCGGACAAATATCTCGGACTCGAAATACAAAACGATGAAAAACAGGGAAAACAAGTTCAAGTTCAAAAGAAAGACAAGTTCTTTATCCCGCCCCGTCGCATTGAATACTTGCCGAAGGCTGAACCGCTCGGAAAAAATTGCAAAAGACACCAGCACGACCGACAAGGCATGAACTGCGACGTTGGCCAACGAACTCTTCAATGACGTGTCGTAATAACTGAAATGGCTGGCGATACTGGCAGGCAGGGGCAAGCTGTAACGCGCCAGCACATAGGCACAGAGAAAGGAGGTATAGAGAAACAAGAACCGCCCCAACGGGACGACCCTGCTCAAGGGCATGACAATGAAGATGATAAAGATCAGTGATGACTGGTGTATCGATGCGGCCAGAAGAATCAGCAGTGCATATTTGAGCCGACTGTAGGACTTGTTTTCGAACAGCACCAGCATGGCCTGCAGGCCAATGGCAAAAGAAAGAAAATTCCTGACCAGCACGAAATCGAGAGAAAAGAAGCAGACAAGGTAGACCAGCAACGAGACGAAGGGGAACAGGGTGCGCTTGACCACATAGCGCCACACCAGCAACAACGTAACCAGGGCGATAATGATCTGAAACCCTTGGTACGAAAGCCCGGTGCGACTGGCAAAGATGTTCAGATAGCCATAGCCTATCTCCTTGCCCCAACTGGCAATGGTGTCGCGCGTATAGTAATACAGCTCATAGCCTTCGCGATCGCCATTCCAAAAATTCCAGCCATACAGCATCCACATCACCAGCAGAACAGGCAACGCGAGCACGATGGACAACTGTCTTCTTGCTTCCATATTGCCGACTTCTATTTGAATTTGTTCTTGATGAAACTGGAAATGCTTTCCGTCTTGCCGATACCCAACATTCGCCTGATCGTTCTGGAGAGCATCGAACGCATCGAGAAGAATTGAGGGTCCAGAATGATTTTCGCAACCGCCATTTCAAAGGTGTTGTCGATCAGCAATACCTCGGGGTGTTTCAATGGAAACTCCATGGGGCGAGTAGGCAGGCCGCAGAACCTTTCCACCATGAGATTTTCCATCGAGTGACCACCATGAGTGGAGTCAAGATCAACGCCGATATTGGTGATCTGATTGTATTTTGGCACGATTGCATACAGGTTGTGAGCGCGCACCGAAAAGCTCATCTGATAATCCCATGAGTAAAAACGCCCGTTTTTCTCTTTTGCTTCCAGCTCATAGTCCAGGTTGTAGCTATCCTGGTAATAGAGCTTCTGGTACGCGTACTCATCCTTGATCCTGTTGCGAATATACTCATCACGCCACAGGACCAGTTCACCATCGTAGAACCGGGTGAATTTGTCTGACCAAGAAGCCCAGCCGCACGGCATCATGTTCTTGGTAAATACATAGCTGGAGCCATCTTCAGGCTCATAGGTCTTCAAATAGTTCGTGCCGCACACCCAAAGAACACGCGTGTCATTCTTGTAGCGAAGCAGCATCTCCCGGCAAAACTCAAAGAATGAAACCTCTGGAAGGTTGTCATCCTCGAGAAAAATGGCGTGCTCTTCACGCTGGAAAACCCACTTTGCGCCTTCACCAATATTCGCGTACACGCCAATATTGTTTTCTTCGTACTTGCGGATAATCTCGCAGTCCCAGGTGATGGCGGCTTCGATCGCCTGGCGACACTGGGCAACCTGCGCCTTCTCTTCATCATTGCGACCGCCATCCGAGAGCAGGTACAGCTTGGCCGGGGCAACCTTGGCAATCTGCTTGATGACCTCCAGCGGCTTGTCGATGCGCTTGAACAAAAGCAGAACCACTGGAATATCAAATTGTTGCATTGCTGCCACACCCCTCTCCTAAACTTTGTTTGCCTGCTGGCCCGGCCGCCACCCGCAGTGGCATCTGCAACCGGCAGGCTTAATAATCCTGAACCTTCTTGACCAGCGAGTAGCTATACAGAATCTCAAGCATCGCCGAAGTCACCAACGCCGCCACAACCGAATAGATGCTCCAGTGCAAGGACAGATAAACAGCACAGAACCCATAGAACGATATGACTGAAACCACCTGGTTCCTGAGTACGAAGTCATAGCGTTGACGCGGTACAAATATGAAGTAGATATGACTGCCGACGATAAGGAACGTCATGATATTGATACTCAGCAACATCGACAGATAATAGGCTTCCTGCATATCGTGCACGGACACCAGGCGCACCACCCAGTAGCCCCCCACTGCCACCGAGAGCATGCAGAGCAGGCCGATGAAGATTTCCACCTTGATGATTTTATTGACAAGGTTTCTGTGCGCGTTTTTCACCATCATCGGGAACAGTGCGGCATTGATGTTGGAGGCCAGCAGGCTGGGCACCGAGAAAATCTTGTTGGCGAGGTCATAGATCGCCACTTCCTTCATGCCAAAGAAAGAGCCGATTATGATTTCTATACTTTTCTGCTTGAGCGTATTGGTTGCGCTGGACCAGAAAAATGGCTGCACCTCTCGCAGCAAAGCGATAACGCCTGAAAACGCTGGCCACTTCAGCGGTGACCGCGTATGCCGCAAGGCCAGGTAGAACGCCACAACGGAAGACAGCACGTTGGTGGCCACCACAATAAATGTGTAGACCCCGACATCATCAACACCCTTGACCAGCAGATAAATCGCTGGCAATGACAGCAATTTCAATGAAAGCTGAACCGTTGTCAGCACTTTCATCTGCTGCATGCCATGAAAGTACCAGAGCGGCAAGAATATGCAGGACAAGGTGTTGGCAAAACACATGATGAAGATCCATGCATTCGCCTGCATGAACGGGACAAATAAGAGCAAGGCGACAAATACCGCAACAGCCAGGAGCTCCAGCACTATTTTCGCCACTGTCACAGAAGACAACAGCGACGCATGCAAGGCATTATCGTCCTGACTCAGGGACACCAGCTTGGCAGCATGCATGTCAAATCCAAAGTTTATAAAAACCATGAAATAAGCTGCGATGCTGGTGGAAAACACGAAAAGCCCAAAGTTATCAATACCAACATTATTGATAACAAATGGATAAATCAGCAAATAAAAGAACGAGTTTGCCACTTGCAGGATTGTCATATGGGAATAATTACTTATTACCTTGACATTATCCTTGTAGAGCTGCTTGACCTGAGCCAGATTCAACAAATCACCTCACAAAACCTTGCAACCTGGGCATCAGGCCAATCTGCAGCAACACAGCTACAGCTCCATCAATCTGCTTACACTGCCCGTCGATTCCCTACTTTTTCAATCAGGAAAAAGCGGACGAGTGCCACGAAAATTCCCAATCCCAGTCCTACTACCAGACCCAATGCCATGATCATCAGCTTTCTAGGCTTGACGGGGCGATCAGGGACTTCGACGATGCCATCCTGTCGATAGACCGCGACAGTCGCAGGGTCGATTTCAAGGGTCCGGTAGAAGGCCAGGCTCTCCTGGCTCTGACGCAAATTACGGATAAATGGATCGTCCGACTTGCGGCTCTCAAGATTTTCGATTTCCGCCTCAAGCGCTTTGCTTCCGCGCATGTACATCAAGGAACTATCCATACCGGACGAAACCTCTGCCGCCAGTTTTCCGGTGATGATCGGCGGCTTTTCCAGACCGATGGATTTCGCTACCCGCAACGCCTCCTTGAGTTGCACAATCTCATCCTCGCGCTCTTTGCTTGAACTGGCGCGGTGGCGATCAATTTGCTTCTGCAAGTTGTCTGCCTTGATCGTTGCGTCGCTCCGGGTGTTCTTCAGCACCTCTTCCTTGGCCTTTTCGCCAGCCAAGGCTGCATAGGCCTTGACCCAGTCTGCGGCCTGTTGCGGATCACCTACGCTCGCGGTGATCGAGAAGCGGGTCGGGTCGTCCTTGCGCACAGGTGCAATGACCAGCGAATTGCTGAATCGAGCGAAAAAGGCATTCTGGGGACCTTGACGTTGCGCTTCCGTCAGCAGCGGCACATAGAGATTCTGATACAACTCCCATCTCAATGCTTCGGACTGCAAGTGCTTGAGATAGACATCATAGACGTCCTTTATCCGAAGAACTTCCAGGCCATTCTCCGTACCTCTGCCAAAGTTGAGATTGGCAATATCGTTTTGGGTGGGAGGCTGAATGATCAAATTGGCTTCATACACTGGCTTGGCTTGCCAGGCATAAGCCGCAGCCGCCAGGAACACCACGGCTGCACACAGCAGGATCAGCAGTTTTTGCCTCCATAGCCCCTTGAACAGTTCCGTCAGGTCTACTTCGTCATTCTGTACCAGGCGTTCACTAACCATTTTTACTCTATTTTTCCTCGGATACAGCTCACCAGGCCTTTTAAACGCGGGCTCGCTGACCGGAAACGAGGTACAGGCGCACGCCAGCTTAGGTGACAGTGGCAATTCACTCAAGACCGCCCCGAAAAACCAGAGAGGTCTTACTCAGTTCGCAAGCATTCCTACAGATCAGTCAAAAATGACTTACATCCTAAGTTCGTGTGGCCTGATTGCGCGCTTAGAATATCTGATACTGGCATGCCAGCAAAGCAAGCTTTTCTGACTTATCAGAGACTTAATAGTTCATTGACGAACGACTCCGGCGGTCGGTTAAACGGCCTTGTATCGCTAATGATAAGCATTATCTTTTTGAAAGGGCGAACGCCCGAAGACAGCTGCGCAGACTCACGAAATCTACGCACCAGGAAGAAAAAAACGATCCCTAGCGGGGATAACGCGCCGCCTGCCTGATCCTGTGACGCCCGCGCCACACCACCAATGCCCCCAGAACCGGGCCGAGCAAAAGCCCCAGCACCAAGGCTATTACCAAGAGCAAAGCAACTGGCAGCGGTGGCAATGCGAACCCCAGAAACACCAAGCTGATCACCTGCTGGTTTTCGAGGGTGAACACGAGGACAACGGCAACCAACAGCACTAGCAGCAAAACCAACAATAGGCGATTGACCTTATGCACGCCCGACTCCTCCGTGGTCTGCACCCGCTTCTTCCTCATTCACCCGATCCCGCAACTCCTTGCCCGGCTTGAAATGCGGCACGAACTTGCCATCCAGGCTGACGGACTGCCCGGTCTTCGGGTTACGCCCTACCCTTGGCGCGCGGTAATGCAGGGAAAAGCTGCCAAAGCCACGGATCTCGATACGATCGCCGGTAGCCAGGCATTGAGACATCTGCTCAAGCATGGTCTTGATGGCCAGCTCCACATCCTTGGATGAGAGCAGCCCTTGATGGGTAACAATACGTTCGATCAGCTCCGACTTCGTCATATTTTTCCCTTCTTTATCAAGCAGCTAGATCATTGCTTCATTGTTTTTAGCATGAGCTGAGGGTTTTGAACAGGGCGGTTATTGACTTAATCGAGGAATCTTGTCCTCCCATTTGTAGAAAAAAAACACCATTTTGTAGCCACACTCGCCGAACCCAGCCGGAGCAAGGGTTACAGCCACAACCACCGACCCAGCACACCCAAACGCCAGGCACAAAAAAGGGCGACCGAAGTCGCCCTTTTTCAACACCCAAGCAGAACTTAGTTCTGTTTGGCCATTGCCTGACGCAGCAGCGCGGCCATGGTGGTGTCAGCAGCTTCCGGAGCGGTTTCTTTCAGGCTCTGGATGGCTTCTTTCTCTTCAGCATCGTCTTTCGACTTGATGGAGAGGCTGATCACGCGGCTCTTACGATCAACGCTGATGATCTTGGCTTCGATCTCTTCGCCTTCCTTCAGGACGTTACGCGCGTCTTCAACGCGGTCACGGCTGATTTCGGAAGCTTTCAGAGTGGCTTCGATGTCGTCGGCCAGGGTGATGATAGCGCCCTTGGCGTCAACTTCTTTAACGGTACCTTTGACGATAGCGCCTTTGTCGTTGACAGCAACGTAGTTGGAGAACGGATCGTCTTCCAGTTGCTTGATACCCAGGGAGATACGCTCACGCTCTGGATCTACGGACAGGATGACGGTATCCAGCTCGTCGCCCTTCTTGAAGCGACGTACGGCTTCTTCGCCCACTTCGTTCCAGGAGATGTCGGACAGGTGAACCAGACCGTCGATGCCGCCGTCCAGACCAATGAAGATACCGAAATCGGTGATCGACTTGATGGTGCCGGAGATTTTGTCGCCCTTGTTGAACTGGCCAGAGAAGTCTTCCCATGGGTTCGACTTGCACTGCTTGATGCCCAGGGAGATACGACGACGCTCTTCGTCGATGTCCAGAACCATGACTTCCACTTCGTCGCCGACTTGTACGACTTTCGATGGGTGGATGTTCTTGTTGGTCCAGTCCATTTCGGAAACGTGTACCAGACCTTCAACGCCTTCTTCCAGCTCAGCGAAGCAGCCGTAGTCGGTCAGGTTGGTAACGCGCGCCATGACGCGGGTGCTCTCTGGGTAACGTGCCTTGATAGCAACCCATGGGTCTTCGCCCAGTTGCTTCAGGCCCAGGGAAACACGGTTGCGCTCGCGATCGTACTTCAGAACCTTGACATCGATCTCGTCACCAACGTTGACGATTTCCGATGGGTGCTTGATACGCTTCCAGGCCATGTCGGTGATGTGCAGCAGGCCATCAACGCCGCCCAGGTCAACGAATGCGCCGTAGTCGGTGAGGTTCTTGACGATACCTTTGACTTGCTGGCCTTCCTGCAGCGATTCCAGCAGAGCTTCGCGCTCGGCGCTGTTTTCGGCTTCCAGGACGCTGCGACGGGAAACGACAACGTTGTTGCGCTTCTGGTCCAGCTTGATGACCTTGAATTCCAGCTCTTTGCCTTCCAGGTGGGTGGTGTCGCGCACTGGGCGGACATCAACCAGGGAGCCCGGCAGGAACGCACGGATACCGTTAACGTCGACAGTGAAGCCGCCTTTAACCTTACCGTTGATAACGCCCTTGACCACTTCTTCGGCGGCGAAAGCTGCTTCCAGAACAATCCAGCACTCGGCGCGCTTGGCTTTTTCACGGGACAGTTTGGTTTCGCCAAAGCCGTCTTCGACCGCGTCCAGCGCAACGTGAACTTCGTCACCGACCTTGATGGTCAGCTCGCCAGCTTCGTTGTAGAACTGCTCGAGCGGGATGACGCCCTCGGACTTCAGGCCAGCGTGTACGGTAACCCAGTCGCCGTCGATGTCGACAACGATACCGGTGATGATCGCACCCGGCTGAAGATTGAGGGTTTTCAGGCTTTCTTCAAAGAGTTCTGCAAAGCTTTCGCTCATTTTAATTCCTGTAGATTCGGGCGAAACAGACGCCCATAGCCACATTCCAGACAATGTGGGTTTCGTTTAAGTAAAGAAAAGCTGGCAGGACGTTGACTGGTGCCCCTGCCCGCTCTCCTCTCCATCAGGCCAGGTCGCGCAGGGCGATCTCGCTTCTGATGCGTTCCAGCACCTGCTCGATGGACAACTCCGTGGAATCCAGCTGGATCGCATCGGCCGCCGGCTTGAGCGGGGCCACTGCGCGCTGGGTGTCGCGCTCATCGCGCGCACGGATCTCATCTAGCAGACTTGACAGACTAACATCTTCGCCCTTGGCCTTCAACTGCAAGTAGCGGCGGCGGGCACGCTCCTCGGCACTGGCGGTCAGGAAAACCTTCAACGGCGCCTCGGGAAACACCACGGTACCCATGTCGCGACCATCGGCGATCAGCCCCGGCGCTTCCTGGAATGCCCGCTGGCGTTGCAGCAGCGCATCGCGCACCGCCGGCAGCGAAGCGACCATGGAGGCGCCGGCACCGACGGTCTCGGTACGAATGACGTTGCTGACGTCTTCGCCTTCGAGAATGATCTGCTGCAGCTTGCCGGGCTCGGCGGCGATGAACTGCACATCCAGGTGCGCAGCCAGCTTGACCAACAGCTCTTCGTTGGTCAGGGCAACACCGTGATTGGTCGCGGCGAACGCCAGCAGACGGTACAGGGCGCCGGAATCCAGCAGTTTCCAACCCAGTTCGCGAGCCAGCATCCCGGCCACGGTCCCCTTGCCCGATCCGCTCGGCCCGTCGATGGTAATGACCGGTGCATTCAGGCTCACGACTTGCCCTCTTCTGCAACACGGATGCCGACTTCGGCGCACAGGGCGAGGAAGTTCGGGAAGGACGTGGCGACGTTGGCGCAGTCATGGATGCGGATCGGTGCAGTGGCGCGCAGCGACGCAACGCTGAAGGCCATGGCGATACGGTGGTCACCGTGACCGTGGACTTCGCCACCGCCGATCGGACCGCCGTCGATGATGATGCCGTCCGGGGTCGGCTCGCACTTGACGCCCAGGGTCAGCAGGCCGTCGGCCATGACCTGGATGCGATCGGATTCCTTGACCCGCAGCTCTTCGGCGCCACGCAGCACGGTACGGCCTTCGGCACAGGCCGCGGCGACGAACAGCACCGGGAACTCGTCGATGGCCAGTGGCACCAGGTGCTCGGGGATCTCGATGCCCTTGAGCTTCGCCCCGCGCACGCGCAGGTCCGCCACAGGCTCGCCGCCGACTTCACGCTGGTTCTCCAGGGTGATGTCGCCTCCCATCAGGCGCAGGATATCGATGACACCGGTACGGGTCGGGTTGATGCCGACGTGTTCGAGCACCAGCTCCGAGCCCTGGGCAATCGAGGCGGCAACCAGGAAGAAGGCCGCCGAGGAGATGTCGGCCGGCACTTCGATACGGGTTGCGGTCAACTTGCCACCGGACTGCAGCGAGGCCACCGGGCCGTTGCTATCGACCGCGTAGCCGAAGCCGCGCAGCATGCGCTCGGTGTGGTCGCGGGTCGGCGCAGGCTCGGTGACGGTGGTCTTGCCTTCGGCGTAGAGGCCAGCCAGCAGCAGGCAGGATTTCACCTGGGCACTGGCCATTGGCAGGGTGTAGGTCAGCGCCTTGAGCGTGTTGCCACCACGGATGGTCAGCGGCGGACGGCCTTCCGGACCCGTCTCGATCACCGCACCCATTTCCCGCAGCGGGTTGGCGACACGGTTCATCGGACGCTTGGACAGCGATGCATCGCCGGTCATGGTCACATCAAACGGCTGCGCGGCCAGCAGGCCGGAGAGCAGGCGCATGGACGTGCCGGAGTTACCCAGGTAGATCGGGCCGGGCGGCGGCTTCAGGCCATTGAGGCCCACGCCATGGATGGTCACACGGCCATGGTGCGGGCCTTCGATGACCACACCCATGTCGCGGAAAGCCTGCAAGGTCGCCAGGGCATCTTCACCTTCGAGGAAGCCTTCGACTTCGGTGGTGCCTTCAGCCAGGGAGCCGAGCATGATCGAGCGGTGGGAAATCGATTTGTCGCCTGGTACGCGAATCCGGCCAGTCAGTTGGCCACCAGGATTTGCCAGGAAAATCAGGTCGTTGGAGTTCATAGCGTCCACATAGGCCCGACGGGCCAGGATTTTACTGAAATGCTCGCGGGCAACCCGGGCGCGCGTGAAGACGCCCAGCAATTGATGCCCATCCCCTGCATCGACCGCGTCGCGCAAGGCGTCGAGGTCGCTGCGAAATGTATCCAGTGTGCGCAGAACAGCTTCGCGGTTGGCGAGAAAAATGTCGTGCCACATGACCGGGTCGCTTCCGGCGATTCTTGTGAAATCGCGGAAGCCTCCGGCAGCGTATCGGAAGATATCCAGGTTTTCATTGCGCTTGGCCAATGAATCGACCAGGCCGAAGGCCAGCAGGTGCGGCAGGTGGCTGGTCGCCGCCAGGACTTCGTCGTGGCGCTCGACCTGCATGTGCTCGACATCGGCCTCCAGCGCACGCCACAGGTGGTCAACCAGGGCCAGGGCGGTCGGGTCGGTTTCGGCCAGCGGCGTAAGGATCACCTTATGGCGGCGGAACAGCGTGGCATTGGAAGCCTCCACCCCGCTCTGCTCGGAACCGGCGATCGGGTGGCCGGGCACGAAGTACGCCAGGCGCTCGGCGAACGCCTCGCGCGCAGCGCGCACCACATTACCCTTGGCGCTGCCGACGTCGGTCAGCACGGCGCGCCCGAGATCAAGTTCAGCCAGACGGGCCAGGAGCTTCTCCATGGCCAGGATCGGCACGGCCAGCTGGATGACATCGGCGCCGACGCAGGCAGCGGCCAGGTCTTCCTCGCAGCGGTCGACCACACCCAGTTCCACCGCCAGCTTGCGCGACTGCGGATCCAGGTCGACACCGACCACCTCGCGGCACAGGCCGCTTTCACGCAGGCCCTTGGCGAACGAACCGCCAATCAGGCCGAGACCGACCACCACCAGTCGGCCGATGATCGGCTCGACCTTGTTCACCACGACTTCACCCACGGAGCTGGACCCTGTTCAAAACTGCATGTACGCCACTCATTGCCTCAGAGTACCGCTTTTGGATAGGAACCCAACACCTTGAGGGCCACGGCTTCCTGGCTGATCTTCTCCAGCACGGCCTTGATCAGCGGATCGCGGTGGTGACCGATGAAGTCGATGAAGAACACGTAGGTCCACTTGCCGCTACGCGACGGGCGGGTCTCGATACGGGTCAGGTCGATGCCGTTCTCGTGGAACGGCACCAGCAGCTCGTGCAAGGCGCCCGGTTTGTTGCTCATGGAGACGATGATCGAGGTCTTGTCGTCGCCGGTCGGCGGCACTTCCTGATTGCCGATCATGAGGAAGCGCGTGGAGTTGTCCGGACGGTCTTCGATCTTCTCGGCCAGGCGGGTCAGGCCGTAGAGGCTGGCCGCCATGTCACCGGCGATGGCCGCCGAGTTCCACTCGCCCTTGACCCGCTTGGCGGCTTCGGCGTTGCTCGATACCGCCACGCGCTCGACGTTCGGGTAGTGCGCGTCCAGCCACTTGCGGCACTGGGCCAGGGACTGGGCATGGGAGTAGATGCGGGTGATGCTGTCGGTCTTGGTGTTCTCGCCTACCAGCAGGTGGTGGTGGATACGCAGCTCGACTTCGCCGCAGATGACCATGTCGTGCTCGAGGAAGCTGTCCAGGGTGTGGTTGACCGCACCCTCGGTGGAGTTTTCCACCGGCACCACGCCGAAGTTGACGGCGCCGGCCGCCACTTCACGGAACACTTCGTCGATGGCCGCCATCGGCTTGCTGATCACCGCATGACCGAAATGCTTCATCGCCGCGGCCTGGGTGAAGGTACCCTCAGGGCCCAGGTAGGCGACCTTCAGCGGCTGCTCCAGCGCCAGGCACGAGGACATGATCTCGCGGAACAAGCGGGCCATCTCTTCGTTGCCCAGCGGACCCTGGTTGCGCTGCATGACGCGCTTGAGCACCTGCGCCTCGCGCTCGGGCCGGTAGAACACCGGCGCCTCACCTTCGGCCAGGCTCGCGGTCTTGACCCGCGCCACTTCCTGCGCGCAACGGGCACGGTCACTGATCAGCTCGAGGATCTTCTCGTCGAGGCTGTCAATGCGCACCCGCAGCGCCTTGAGTTCCTGCTCCGACATCAGCCGTGCTCCTTCTCGAATTCGGCCATGTAGCCGACCAGCGCCTCCACGGCGTCCAGGCCCAGGGCGTTGTAGATCGAGGCACGCATGCCACCGACCGAACGGTGGCCCTTGAGGTTGAGCAGGCCGCGGGTATCGGCACCGGCCAGGAAGGCCTTGTCCAGGCGCTCGTCGGCCAGGCGGAACGGTACGTTCATCCAGGAACGCGCGTTGACGCTGATCGGGTTGGTGTAGAAATCGCTGCTGTCGATGAAGTTGTACAGGCGGTCTTTCTTGGCGCGGTTGCGCTGCTCCATGGCCGCGACGCCCCCCTGCTCCTTGAGCCACTCGAAGACCAGCCCCGAGAGGTACCAGGAATAGGTAGCCGGAGTGTTGTACATCGAACCGTTGTCGGCAGCGATCTTGTAGTCGAGCATGGTCGGGCAGCTGCTGCGGGCGCGACCGATCAGGTCTTCACGGACGATGACCACCACCAGGCCGCTCGGGCCGATGTTTTTCTGGGCGCCGGCATAGATCATGCCGAAATCGGAGACGTCGATCGGGCGCGAGAGGATGTCCGAGGACATGTCGACCACCAGCGGCACGTCACCGGTCTGCGGCACCCAGTCGAACTGCAGACCACCGATGGTCTCGTTCGAGGCGTAGTGCACATAGGCGGCGTTCGCGGTCAGCTTCCACTCGTTCTGGCCAGGGATCGACAGGTAGTCATAAGGCTTGGCGCTGGCGGCAACGTTGATATTGCCGAAGCGACGGGCTTCCTCGATGGCCTTCTTCGACCAGATACCGGTTTCGATATAGTCGGCAGTGCCATTCTCGGGCAGCAGGTTCAGGGGGATCTCGGCGAACTGCTGGCTCGCACCGCCCTGCAGGAAGAGCACCTTGTAGTTGGCAGGAACGGACAACAGGTCGCGCAGGTCCTGTTCGGCCTTTTCGGCAATGGCTACGTAGTCGTCGCTACGATGGCTCATTTCCATCACGGACAGGCCCTTGCCATGCCAATCCAGCATTTCGGCCTGGGCGCGCTGCAGTACAGCGTCAGGGAGCGCAGCAGGGCCTGCGCAGAAGTTAAAGGCTCGTTTGCTCACATCCACTCTCGCTCTGCTCATGATGTCCGTGGAGCAGGCCGCGCCGCGCAAGGACTGCGTCGCCGCGACCACCCCACCAGGGTACTGCTTGGTTTATTCCTGCGGCGCCTCTTCGTCGCCAGCGGCCTGGGCCTCTGGTGCCTCGACGGCGTCAGCTTCGTCGGCGAAGTCCTCGTCGCCTTCCTCTTCGGACGGCTCCTGGACACGCTCCAGACCCACCAGGGTCTCGTCATTGGCCAGCTTGATCAGGGTCACGCCCTGGGTGTTTCGACCCAGGCTGGAGACCTCGCCGACGCGGGTACGGACCAGGGTGCCCTGGTCGGAGATCAGCATGATCTCCTCGCCGTCCTGCACCTGCACGGCACCGACCAGGCGACCGTTACGCTCGTTGCTGACCATGGCGATAACACCCTGGCCGCCACGCTTGTACTCGGGGAACTCGCCGATTTCGGTGCGCTTGCCGTAACCACGCTCGGAGGCGGTGAGGATCTGGCTGCCCTCCTCCGGAATGATCATGGAGATCAGCTTCTGCCCTTCACCCAGGCGCATGCCGCGCACACCGCGGGCGGTACGGCCCATGGCGCGAACATCGGACTCCTTGAAACGGGTGACCTTGCCGGCGTCGGAGAACAGCATCACCTCACGCTCGCCATCGGTGATGGCCGCGGAAATCAGCACGTCGCCTTCGTCCAGTTCCAGGGCGATCAGGCCGACGCTGCGCTGGCGGCTGAAGGATTCCAGCGGGGTCTTCTTCACGGTGCCGTTGGCGGTCGCCATGAAGATGAAGTGACCTTCGGTGTATTCCTCGACCGGCAGCATGGTCGAAATGTACTCGCCCTCGTCCAGCGGCAGCAGGTTGACCAGCGGTCGACCGCGCGCGGCACGGGAGGCCTCGGGGATTTCGTAGGTCTTGAGCCAGTACACCTTGCCCTTGCTGGAGAACAGCAGCAGCGTGGTGTGGCTGTTGGCGACCAGCAGGTGCGAGATGTAGTCCTCGTCCTTGACGCCGGTGGCCGACTTGCCCTTGCCGCCACGGCGCTGGGCCTGGTAGGCCGCCAGTGGCTGGGTCTTGGCGTAGCCGCCGTGGGAGATGGTCACGACCCGGTCTTCTTCCGGAATCATGTCACCCAGGGTCAGGTCCAGGCGCGCATCGAGGATCTCGGTGCGGCGCACGTCGCCGTACTCGGCGCGAATCAGTTCCAGCTCTTCACGGATCACTTCCATCAGGCGCTCGGCGCTGCTGAGGATGCGGATCAGCTCGCCAATCTGGTTGAGGATCTCCTGGTACTCGGCCAGCAGCTTCTCGTGCTCAAGACCGGTCAGGCGGTGCAGGCGCAGGTCGAGGATGGCCTGGGCCTGTTCCGGCGACAGGAAGTACTTGCCGTCGCGCAGGCCGTATTGCTCGTCGAGGTTTTCCGGGCGGCAGGAGTCGGCGCCGGCGCGCTCGACCATCACCTGCACGGCGCTGGATTCCCACGGCGTGCTGACCAGCGCTTCCTTGGCCTCGGACGGGGTCGGCGAGGCCTTGATCAGGGCGATGACCGGATCGATGTTGGACAGGGCAACCGCCTGGCCTTCAAGGATATGGCCGCGCTCGCGGGCCTTGCGCAGTTCGAAGACGGTACGGCGGGTCACCACTTCACGGCGGTGACGGACGAAGGCTTCGAGCAGGTCCTTGAGGTTCAGCACCCGCGGACGGCCGTCGATCAGCGCCACGATGTTGATGCCGAACACGCTCTGCAGCTGGGTCTGGGCGTAGAGGTTGTTGAGGATGACCTCAGGCACCTCGCCACGGCGCAGCTCGATGACGATGCGCATGCCGTCCTTGTCGGACTCGTCGCGCAGCTCGGTGATGCCTTCGAGTTTCTTTTCCTTGACCAGCTCGGCGATCTTCTCGATCAGGCGGGCCTTGTTCAGCTGGTAGGGCAGCTCGGTGACGACGATCTGCTGGCGGCCACCGACCTTGTCGATGTCTTCGACGCTGGAGCGGGCGCGCATGTAGATCCGGCCACGACCGGTTCGGTAGGCCTCGATGATGCCCTGGCGACCGTTGATGATGCCGGCGGTCGGGAAGTCCGGGCCCGGGATGAACTGCATCAGCTCATCGACCGTGATGTCGGCGTTGTCGATCAGCGCCAGGCAACCATCGATGACTTCACCGAGGTTGTGCGGCGGAATGTTGGTTGCCATGCCCACGGCAATACCGCTGGAACCGTTGACCAGCAGGTTGGGGATCTTGGTCGGCATGACCGCCGGGATCTGTTCGGTGCCGTCGTAGTTGGGCACCCAGTCGACGGTTTCCTTGTGCAGGTCGGCCAGCAGCTCATGGGCCAGTTTGGTCATGCGCACTTCGGTGTATCGCATGGCCGCGGCGTTGTCGCCGTCCACCGAACCGAAGTTGCCCTGACCGTCGACCAGCAGGTAGCGCAGCGAGAACGGCTGCGCCATGCGCACGATGGTGTCGTAGACCGCAGTATCACCGTGGGGGTGATACTTACCGATCACGTCACCGACCACACGGGCGGATTTCTTGTACGGTTTGTTCCAGTCGTTGCCCAGCTCGCTCATCGCATAGAGAACACGGCGATGCACGGGCTTCAAGCCATCACGCGCATCGGGCAGCGCACGCCCGACAATGACGCTCATCGCGTAGTCGAGGTAGGACTGTCTCAGTTCGTCTTCGATATTGACCGGGAGGATTTCTTTGGCCAGTTCGCCCATGAGAAGCCTGATTCCTTTTTCTGGTGAAACCTCGTCACATCCATATGGGACGAACGAAGCTCGTCGCCGCAAAGTGACACTTTGCAACGACTTACGACAAATCAACGAGTTAAGCCATGGATCTGCGCAGTAAAGACAACCCCGCGGGGCTGCCTTGGAAACCGTCGGATGTTACCACAATCGCCCAGACGGTGGGAGTAGGCTGCGGCACTACTACCCTACTGCTCGTCTGCAACGTGCGACAGCCGCCGCAACAGGCCGCCAGCGCAGGACACACCCTCAATGCAAACGCTTGCGGCACATCAGTTGCGCCATCTTGACCGCGTCGGGACGCTCAACGATGCCTTTTTCGGTCACGATAACATCGACCAGGTCCGCTGGAGTCACATCAAAGGCCGGACTGAAAGCTTCCACCCCGGGGCCCAGGTGCCTGCCCTCCACTTCCAGTAGTTCACCGGCACCGCGCTCTTCAAGGTAGACGTCCTCGCCACTTTCCAGATTCATGTCGATGCTGGAGCTGGGCGCCACCACCATGAAGCGCACGCCATGGTGCATGGCGGTGACTGCCAGCTGGTAGGTACCGATCTTGTTGACCACATCGCCATTGGCGGTGATGCGGTCGGCACCGACGATGACCCAGGTAATGCCCTTGGTTTTCATCAGGTGCGCAGCGGCAGAGTCGGCGTGGATGGTCACCGGGATGCCCTCGCCGGCCAGCTCCCAGGCCGTCAGCCGCGAGCCTTGCAGCCAGGGACGGGTTTCGTTGACATGCACCCGCTCGACCATCCCTTCCAGATGTGCCGCACGAATCACCCCAAGCGCGGTGCCAAAGCCACCAGTGGCAAGGGCCCCGGTATTGCAGTGGGTCAACAGGGCCTGCTCGCTGCCCTGGTGCTTGCGGATCAGGTCGACGCCGAGCTGGGCCATGGTCAGGTTGGCTTCGCGGTCACTGTCGTGGATGGCAATGGCTTCAGCGGCCATGATCGCCGCCACATCCTCACCCTCCTTTACCCGCAACAGGCGTTCGCGCATGCGATTGAGCGCCCAGAACAGGTTGGCGGCGGTGGGCCGTGCCTCGCCCAGCAGCTCGAAGTCTTCCTCCAGGGCCCGCTCCCAATCATCGCCCTCGGCCAGGCGCTGGCGCACGGCCATGGCCAGGCCGTAGGCGGCACTGATGCCGATGGCCGGCGCACCGCGCACCACCCGGCCACGAATCGCCTCGGCCACCGCCGCCGCATCGGCGCAGGACTGCCAGGTCTGCTCGAACGGCAGCGCACGCTGGTCGAGCAGGTACAGGACGCCGTCGCGCCAATCGATGGCCGTCACCTTCTCTGCCGCCATTAATTGATCGCGCATGCCTCACCCCATCAGTCGGACATCAAAAGCGGGCGATTATAGCGAGCCCCCGGCGCGGACGCTCGGGTATACTTCGCCCTCAGCCCATGCGACCCAGGGAAACCCTGCCATGCCCAAACCCGCTACACCGCTCGACCTGCTGCTCCTGCCGACCTGGCTGGTGCCTGTCGAACCTGCCGGGGTGGTATTGAAGGAGCATGGACTGGGCATTCGCGACGGGCAAATCGTTTTTATCGGCCCGCGCGAACAGGCCGCCCGCCTGGCCCCGGCCGAAACCCGCGAACTGCCGGGCTGCCTGCTGGCGCCCGGACTGATCAACGCCCACGGCCACGCCGCCATGAGCCTGTTCCGCGGCCTGGCCGACGACCTGCCGCTGATGACCTGGCTCGAAGAGCACATCTGGCCGGCCGAAGGTCGCTGGGTCGACGAGGATTTCGTCCGCGACGGCACGGACCTGGCCATCGCCGAGCAGATCAAGGGTGGCGTCACCTGCTTTGCCGACATGTACTTCTACCCCCGGATCGCCAGCGAGCGGGTCCATAACAGCGGCATCCGCGCACAGATCGCCGTGCCGCTGCTGGACTTCCCGATCCCCGGCGCACGCAGCACCGATGAAGCCCTGCACCTGGCCGTGGAGCTGTTCGGCGACCTGCGTCACCACCCGCGCATCTCCGTGGCCATGGGCCCGCATGCGCCGTACACGGTGAGCGATGAGAACCTGGAGAAGATCCGGGTGATCGCCGAGGAACTGGATGCGCCGATCCACATGCACATCCACGAAACCGCCTTCGAGGTCGAGCAGTCCCTGGCCACCCGCGGTGAGCGCCCGCTGGCCCGCCTCGCCCGCCTGGGCCTGCTCGGGCCACGGCTGCAGGCAGTGCACATGACCCAGGTCAGCGACGACGACCTGGCCCTGCTGGTAGAAAGCAACACCAGCGTGGTGCACTGCCCCGAGTCCAACCTCAAGCTCGCCAGCGGCTTCTGCCCGGTCGAGCGCCTGTGGCAGGCGGGCGTCAACGTGGCCGTGGGCACCGATGGCGCGGCCAGCAACAACGACCTCGACCTGCTCGGCGAAACCCGTACCGCCGCCCTGCTGGCCAAGGCCGTAGCCGGCTCGGCCGCCGCGCTGGACGCCCACCGGGCGCTGCGCATGGCAACGCTCAACGGCGCCCGGGCCCTGGGCCTGGAAGCCGTGACCGGGTCGCTGGAACCGGGCAAGGCTGCCGACATCGTCGCCTTCGACCTGTCGGGCCTGGCCCAGCAGCCGGTCTACGACCCGGTTTCACAATTGATCTACGCCAGCAGCCGTGACTGCGTGAAGCACGTCTGGGTTGCCGGCAAACAACTGCTGGACGAGCGTCGCCTGACCCGCCTGGACGAGCAGGCCCTGCATGCCACCGCGTGCGCCTGGGGCCAGCGGATCGGTGAACGCAACGAATAACCTGCTGGCAGCCACCGCTGCCGGCCCGTGACACCTTTATCAGAGTTTCAGAGGACTGTTCCATGAGCAACGTCGACCACGCCGAAATCGCCAAGTTCGAAGCCCTGGCCCACCGTTGGTGGG
The DNA here is from genome assembly GCF_044769005.1 of Pseudomonas sp. NPDC090755. Classification (NCBI taxonomy): domain Bacteria; kingdom Pseudomonadati; phylum Pseudomonadota; class Gammaproteobacteria; order Pseudomonadales; family Pseudomonadaceae; genus Pseudomonas; species Pseudomonas sp. NPDC090755. The sequence goes on from NZ_JBIVXC010000005.1 coordinate 265,502, forward strand.
ACCGCGAGAGCGAGTTCAAGCCGCTGCACGATATCAACCCGCTGCGGGTCAACTGGATCGACGAGCGGGTCAAGCTGGCCGGCAAGAAGGTCTTGGACGTCGGCTGCGGCGGCGGCATCCTCAGCGAAGCCATGGCCCTGCGCGGCGCTACCGTGACCGGCATCGACATGGGCGAAGCGCCGCTGGCCGTGGCCCAGTTGCATCAACTGGAGTCCGGGGTAGAGGTCGAGTACCGGCAGATCACCGCCGAAGCCCTGGCCGAGGAGATGCCCGAGCAGTTCGACGTGGTCACCTGCCTTGAGATGCTCGAGCACGTGCCCGACCCGTCCTCGGTGATTCGCGCCTGCTTTCGCATGGTCAAGCCCGGCGGCCAGGTGTTCTTCTCGACCATCAACCGCAACCCCAAGGCCTACCTGTTCGCGATCATCGGCGCCGAGTACATCATGAAGCTGCTGCCGCGCGGCACCCACGACTTCAAGAAATTCATCCGTCCTTCGGAACTGGGCGCCTGGAGCCGCGAGGCGGGCCTGAGTGTCAAGGACATCATCGGCCTGACCTACAACCCGCTGACCAAGCACTACAAGCTGGCCAACGACGTTGACGTCAACTACATGATCCAGACCCTGCGCGAGGAATGAGCATGCGTTTGCGAGCGGTACTTTTCGACATGGACGGCACCCTGCTCGACACGGCGCCGGATTTCATCGCCATCTGCCAGGGCATGCTGGCCGACCGCGGCCTGCCGGCCATTGATGACCAGCGCATCCGCGACGTGGTTTCCGGCGGCGCCAAAGCGATGGTTTCAGCGACCTTCGGCCTGGACCCCGAAGCGCCGGAGTTCGAGGCCCTGCGCCTGGAGTTCCTTGAGCGCTACCAGCAAGGCTGCGCGGTGCACAGCAAGCTCTACGACGGCATGGCCGAACTGCTGGCCGACATCGAGAAAGCCAATCTGCTGTGGGGCGTGGTAACCAACAAGCCGGTGCGCTTTGCCGAACCTATCATGCAGCAGCTGGGCCTGGCCGAGCGCTCGGCCCTGCTGATCTGCCCGGACCACGTGAAGAACAGCAAGCCGGACCCCGAGCCGCTGATCCTCGCCTGCAAGACCCTGGATCTGGACCCGGCCAGCGTCCTATTCGTCGGCGACGACCTGCGCGACATCGAGTCCGGCCGCGATGCCGGCACCCGCACCGCGGCGGTCCGCTACGGCTATATTCACCCTGACGACAACCCCAACAACTGGGGCGCGGATGTGGTGGTCGATCATCCGCTGGAGCTGCGCAAGGTGCTTGATAGCGCGCTTTGCGGTTGCTGACCGTGATCGCGGGGCAAGCCCGCTCCCACACACAGCTGTAGGAGCGGGCTTGCCCCGCGATGAAGCCACCCCCATTTGCAAGAGGCAACCCCATGTTCGAATACTCCGCCCGCCCCGACCTGCTCAAGGGCCGCACCATCCTGGTTACCGGTGCAGGTCGCGGTATCGGCGCAGCAGCCGCCAAGGCCTACGCCGCCCATGGCGCCACCGTGCTGCTGCTGGGCAAGACCGAAGGCAACCTGACCCAGGTCTATGACGAGATCGAAGCCGCCGGGCACCCCAAGCCTGCGGTCATTCCGTTCAACCTGGAAACCGCCCTGCCGCACCAGTATGACGAGCTGGCAGCCATGATCGAAGGCGAGTTCGGCCACCTCGACGGCTTGCTGCACAACGCCTCGATCATTGGCCCTCGCACGCCACTGGAACAGCTGTCGGGCGACAACTTCATGCGCGTGATGCAGATCAACGTCAACGCCATGTTCATGCTGACCAGCACCCTGCTGCCGCTGCTCAAGCTGTCCAAGGATGCTTCGGTGATCTTCACCTCCAGCAGCGTCGGGCGCAAAGGCCGGGCCTACTGGGGTGCCTATGGGGTATCGAAGTTCGCCACCGAAGGCCTGATGCAGACCCTCGCCGACGAACTGGAAGGCGTGGCGCCGGTACGTGCCAACAGCGTGAACCCGGGCGCCACCCGCACCAGCATGCGCGCCCAGGCCTACCCGGGCGAGAATCCGGAAAACAACCCGCTGCCCGAGCAGATCATGCCGGTCTACCTGTACCTGATGGGCCCGGACAGCAGCGGCGTCAATGGCCAGGCGTTCAACGCCCAGTAATCAGCCTTCGGCCAGTTCCGCCTGGAGACGGGCGGGCTGGCGCTGTTCCAGCTGCATGCAGCGCTCAAGGAACAGGAACATGTAGTCGTAGCTCTTGCAGATCGCCCGACGCAGTTCCACCTGCAAGGCCTGGGACGGATTATTGCCCGCCAGGGTGCAGACGATTTCCAGCGCTTCCCACGGGTGGGCGTCGTCGTACTGGGCATGCATCTTCAGCCACTTCATGGCGCGCTTGCGGCCCTCTTCCGGGAAGCCCTGGGCATAGACGCCGGTCGAACAGACCACCGCCGACCACTCCCCCGTCGCCCCTTCGATCGCATAGTTGGTCGCCGCGATGGCCACCACCAGTGAATCGGCCGCACAGGTATGCCAGCACCAGTCGCTCAGGCCGTTGAGTTCGGTCGGCACATCCTGGGCCTGCAGGTCTTCCAGGCTGACACCATGGGCCTGGCTCCAGTACAGCCAGTAATCGGCATGATTGAGCTCGACGCGGATGTTGCGCATCAGCCAGCGGCGCGCCATATCCTCCCCAGGATGGCGGGCGTAGCGGGTCTTGGTCAGGTTCTGGGCCATGTACAGGGAGAACTGTTCGACCACCGGCCAGCCACCGATCAGGTACTGGCGCATGGTGCGGCCGCTCAGGCGTCCGTCACGCATGCGTTGGTAAAGTTCATGTTCGACGACCCGGCGCTTGCTCTCGAAGCAGTCCTTGATCAGTTGTTGGGCCCAGAGCGGGTAACTGGTGGGGTCCATCAATGGACCGGTACGAATGAACGCGTCAATCACTGTCAGCTCCTTGTTCCTTGTGATTATCGTGCGGACCTTCAGCGAAAGGTCCCGGGTGCCCTGGACAACAAGGGCCTTGTGGCAGTCCGTTGGCGTTGCAGGCTTTCGCAGGTGAACACCTGCGGTCGCTCGATCAGGTAGCCCTGGGCGTAGTCGACGCCTATCTCTTGTAATGCTTGCTCGATCAACGGGGTCTCGACGAACTCGGCGATGGTGCGCTTGCCCATGACATGCCCGATATGGTTGATCACCTCGACCATGGCGCGGTTGACCGGGTCATCGAGCATGTCTTTGACGAAACTTCCGTCGATCTTCAGGAAGTCTACAGGCAAATGTTTCAAATATGCGAACGACGACATCCCGGCGCAGAAATCATCCAGGGAGAATCGACAGCCCAGGCCCTTGAGTTCATTGATGAAGCGAATAGCGCTGCCCAGATTGGCAATAGCACTGGTTTCGGTAATTTCAAAACAAATCATGTGCGGTGGAATGCCGTACTCGCCAAACAGGCGCTGCAGATACTCCAGGAACTTGTCATCGCCGATGCTGCTGCCCGACAGGTTGATCGCGCACATGGCCAGGGGACCGTCTCGCCGCTCGTTCAGGCACTGGCGGATGACCTTGAAGACACTGCGCACCACCCAACGGTCCAGGGCTGTCATCAGGCCATAGCGCTCGGCGGCCGGAATGAAGCTGTCGGGCAGGATGATCCGCCCGCTTTCATCATGCAGGCGCAGGAGGATTTCGATGTGCCCGCCACTGTCATCAGGCCCCAGGGCCGCGATCTCCTGGGCATAGAGGCAGAAGCGATTCTCTTCCAGGGCCACGTGCAGGCGCTGGATCCAGGCCATTTCACCGAAGCGCATGGACAGCTCGCTGTCGTCGGCATGGTACACCTGGACCCGGTTGCGGCCCTTTTCCTTGGCCATGTAGCAGGCCATGTCAGCCGCACGCAGGGAGGCTTCCAGGGTGACAGGCGCCTGGGCTATATGCACCAGGCCGACACTCACCGTGGTCATGAACGGCCGCCCCTTCCAGACAAAATGCAGGCTCTGCACCGCCTGGCGCAGGCCCTCGGCGATGCGCTCGGCCTGCTCCTGCGGGCAGTTCTCCAGCAGGATGCCGAACTCGTCGCCGCCCAGGCGGGCCAGGGTGTCGCCCTCGCGCAGCCCGGCCTGCAACACTGCGCAGATGTGCCGCAGCAACTCATCGCCGGCGGCATGACCGCAGGTGTCGTTGACCAGTTTGAACTGATCCAGGTCGAGGAACATCAGGGCATGACGGGCCGGCTTGCGCGCCAGGCCGTTCAAGGCCTGCTCCAGGCGGTATTCGAATTCGCGGCGGTTGGCCAGCCCGGTCAGGGCGTCGTGGGTCGCCTGCCAGGACAGGTTGGCGATGTACTGACGCTCCTGGGTCATGTCGTGCAGCACCAGGACGATACCGCTGATCCTTCCTTCGGCCATGATCGGCGCCCCGACCAGGGTGACCGACACGGTGCTGCCGTCCAGGCGCTGGATCAGCTTGGCGTGGTCGCTGCCGCTCTGCAGGGTACCACTGAGGATGTGCTCGACCAGGGTCAGGCTGTCTTTCTCGGCGTTGTCGTCGAGCAGGCTGAACAGCGCCGCCAGCGGCAGCCCCTGGGCCTGGGCGGCATGCCAGTGGGTCAGCTGTTCGGCAGCCGGGTTCATGTAGGTGATACAGCCTTCGACGTCGGTGGTGATTACGCCATCGCCGATGGACTCCAGGGTGATCTGCGCCCGCTCCTTCTCGACCTGCAAGGCATTGGCAAAAGCCTGACGCTGGGTCAGCAACTTGCTGGAGCGCAACCAGGCCAGGGCGATCAGGAACAAGGCGGTGGCCAGGTTGGTTGCCAGCAGCACCCGCAGCAGCATGCGCGAGCCCTCACCCAGGGCATCGCTGAAGGCCCGGGCGGCCGGGGTCACCTCATCGTTAATGGCGGCGATGCGCGCTTTCCATTCGGCCACGGCGCGGCCATCGGCCTTGCCCGAGGCAAAGCCCTGGTGCATCTGTTCGGCAACTTCGTTGAGCTGATAGAGAAAACCGTCGCCCACGGCCCACAGCTCAATGGCTTTTTCCAGGTAACTGACCTGGTGAAAGTTCAGGTACAACCAGATCAGGCTGGAGACGTCGTCAGGATGATTACCCCCCTGGAGAATGCCACGGCGTGCGGCATCCAGGTCCGGCGTCGGCAGGTCCAGGGCAACGCGCAGGTCATGCCCGCCCTGGGGCACGGCGATGGCCTTGCGGTACTTCTGGAAGGTGGCCTCGTCGCGGCTGTCGGCATAGAGGTTGAGGTAGTAGATTGCATCCTTCTGCCCCTTGGACCAGAGGCTCTCCCCCGCCACATAACCACGCACCGCCGACAAGGCGTACAGGCTGATGCTCCCCAGCATTGCCTGAAACAGTACGACCGCGACAAAGGGCCAGATGATGCCCAACAACTTCGGCGCTTCGAGAGTCCGTTTTCGGTTCATGAGGTCCCTTGCACACAGAGCCGGATGAATCTCACTATTGTTGATGCACAGACTAGGCTATTTGCCATGAAAGCTGGAGCGCTTTTCGCGGCCCGGCATCACTTTGCGCTCAACTCTGTTGCAAATGACCATATAACTTGGCGTATAAGCCGCCATCGGCGATCAATTGCTGGTGATCGCCGTCTTCGGCCACATGCCCGCCATCGAAGACCAACACGCGATCGGCCTGCTTCACTGCCGACAGGCGATGGGCAATGATCAGCGTGGTGCGGGCGCTCAGGAAGCGTGCCAAAGCCTGATGCAGGTTGTATTCAGTGGCCGCATCCAGGGCCGAGGTGGCCTCGTCGAGAATGACCACCTTGGGCTCGGCCAGGACCATCCGCGCAATCGCCAGACGCTGGCGCTGACCACCCGACAGGCGCACGCCCGAACGCCCGACCACGGTGTCCAGGCCACGCGGCATGGCGGCGATGGTGGCATCGAGCTGGGCGATGGCCAGCGCTTGCCAGCAGGCCTCGTCGCTGCAATCACGACCCATGGTCAGGTTGGCGCGCACACTGTCATTGAACAGCGACGGGTGCTGCAGCACCACGGCCACATGCTCGCGCAGGGTTTCCAGGCCGATGTCCTGCAAGGTCGAACCACCAAAGCGGATGGTGCCGGCCTGGGCGCTGTAGAGCCCGAGCAGCAGTTGCACCAGGGTACTCTTGCCGCCGCCACTGGCGCCGACGATGGCGACTTTCTCGCCCGGGGCAATGGACAAGTTCAACTGGTCGAGCACCGGCTCGTCGGCATAGGCAAAGCGCAGGCCCTGGACTTCGATACCCACGGTGTCGCGCCCCTTGAACGGATCGACGCCACCAGGGAATTGCGGCTCGTCGGCACGCGCCAGCAGTTCGTTGAGGCGGCTCAGGGCGCCGCCCGCCGCATAGTAGGCGTACTGCAGGTTGAGCAACTGCTCAACCGGCCCGATCATGAACCAGAGGTAGCTGAACACGGCCAGCATCTGGCCGATGGACAGGTCGGAGAACAGCACCGTGAGCATCGCCGCGGCGCGGAAGATATCGATGCCGAACTGGAACAGCAGACCACTGGCACGGCCACTGGCGTCGCTTTTCCATTGCGAGGCCACCGCATAGTTGCGCACCTCCTGGGCACGCACACCAAGACGACCGAGGAAATAGCCCTGGCGGTTGCTGGCGCGGATCTCCTGGATCGCGTCCAGGGTTTCGGTCAACGCCTGAGTGAAGCGTGAGGTGCTGTCGTTTTCGAGCTTCTTCAGGTGCTTGACCCGCTTGCCCAGTTGCACCGTGGCAAAGATCACCAGGGGGTTGAACAACAGGATCAGCAAGGCCAGCTTCCAGTGCATCCAGATCAGGATCCCGGCGGTGCCGGTCAGGGTCAACATGGCCACCAGGAAGCGGCTCAGGGTTTCACCGACGAACTTGTCCAGGGTATCCAGGTCGGTGACCAGGTGCGTAGTCACGGTACCGGCGCCCAGACTTTCGTATTCCTTCAGGGAAATACGCTTGAGCCGCTCGATCAGGCGGATACGCAGGCGATAGACGATGTCCTTGGCAAGCCCTGCGAACAGTTTCGCCTGCACCACGTTGAAGGCCAGCGCCGCACAACGCAGGCCCAGGGTCAGCAGCAGCATCAGGCCGATGTAGCCGGCCGCCACCTGCCAGTTGCCGGGCAGGACATGGTTCATCCATTTGAGCGCGGCATCACCATGGCCGAGCAGCACCTCGTCGACCAGCAAGGGCAACAGCAAGGGGATGGGCACACTGCACAGGGCCGCCAGTACGGCAACGCCGTTGGCGATCCACAGGGCTTTCTTGTGATGCAGGGCCAGGCGGCGGATCTCCGCCCAGCTCAAGCGATCGGCAACAGCGGGAGAAGGCCCCGGCACAGGGTCGGGCGACCCTGGCAGATCAAGCACAGGCGGCCTGCTGCAGCCAGCGGCCGAGCAGCGGGCTGAGGCTATCGAGCGACTGGTAGCCGTTGGTCAGCAATGCCAGTTGACCATTGCGCTCGGCCAGCAAGGTCGGGAACCCGGCAATGCCCAGGTCCTGGGCCCAGGTGAAATCGGCAGCGGTGGCCGCACGCACGTCGGCGCTGGTAAAGCGCTCGGCAAACACTGTGCGGTCGAAGCCGACCTGTTCGGCCAACTCCACCAGTGCGGGTGCGCGGGTGACGTCCTTGCCACCTTGGTAGAACGCCTGCTGGATGGCCGCCAGCAGCGACCAGGTGCGGTGTTCGTCGAGACTGCGGGCTGCCACCAGCGCGCGGCAGGCAGGCTCGGTGTCATAAACGAAACCGTCCGGCATGGCGCCTTCGAGGGTAAAGGGCTGGCCCGTGGCCTGGGTGACCGCCTGCCAGTGCTCGAGGATGTAGCGCCGGGTCGAGGCATCCAGCGCACTGCTGCCGGTGCGCAAACCACCGACCACCAGGCGGGTCTCGATCCCGGCTTCGTGCGCCTGGGCGATAAGGGCCTTGGCCACCGGCGCAAAACCCCAGCACCAGGAGCACATCGGGTCCATCACATAGAGCAGGCGTGCGGACATCGGTCAGGCCTCGGCAGCTTTGCGGTAATTGTGACCGATCGGGTGTGGCTGGTTACGGGCCTTGGCCAGCTCGATCTGCTTCTGCCGGTCAATGGCGCTGCGTCGGGTCTTCTCGCTCAGGCTGTCCCAGCAATGTGGGCAGCTGATGCCAGGCGAATAGTGCTCGGACGCACGGTCTTGCACACTGATCGGGGTGCGGCAGGCATGGCACTGGTCGTAGTCGCCCTCGCTCAGGTCGTGACGCACGGTGACCCGGTTGTCGAACACGAAGCAGTCGCCCTGCCAGCGGCTTTGCTCCTGAGGCACCTCTTCGAGGTATTTCAGGATCCCGCCCTTAAGATGATAGACCTCTTCGAAACCTTCACCGAGCATGTAGCTGGAGGCTTTTTCACAGCGGATGCCACCGGTGCAGAACATGGCCACTTTCTTGTGCCGGGCCGGGTCGAAGTTGGCCTTGATGTACTCGGGGAACTCGCGGAAGGTGGTGGTCTTCGGATCGATCGCGCCTTCGAAGGTGCCGATGGCCACTTCGTAGTCATTGCGAGTGTCGATCAGCAACACCTCGGGGTCGCTGATCAGCGCGTTCCAGTCCTGGGCCTCGACGTAGGTGCCGACCTTGTGGTTCGGGTCCACGCCCGGTACGCCCAGGGTGACGATCTCTTTCTTGAGCTTGACCTTGGTGCGATAGAACGGTTGTTCGTCGCAGTAGGATTCCTTGTGGTCGATATCCACCAGGCGCTCATCGCTGCGCAGCCAGGCCAGCAGGCCGTCGATACCTTCACGGCTGCCGGAGACGGTGCCGTTGATGCCCTCTTCGGCCAGCAGCAAGGTGCCCTTGATGTCGTTGGCCAGCATGGATTCGAGCAGCGGCTCGCGCAGCTCGACGTAATCTTTCAGGGTGACGAACTTGTACAGCGCCGCCACGACGATAGCTTGGGTCATGCAATGAATCTCCAGGTGGTCACCCTCGCAAAGGGCGGACCGGATAGCAAAAAAAACGCGCCGACGAGCGGCGCGTTGCACATTCTAACAAAAAGCTGACGATAAAATCAGTGCTTGCTGCCACCGGCACAGGTGGGCGAAGCAGGCGCGACGCCGACTTTCTGCCATTCGGCGGGGGTATAGGTGTGCAGGGCCAGGGCATGGAACTGCCCCATCAGCTCACCCAGGGTGGCGTAGACCTTCTGGTGACGCTTGACGCTGTTCAAGCCCTCGAACTGCTCGCTGACCAGCACGGCCTTGTAGTGGGTCTGCTGGCCACGGCTGTGCATATGGCTCTCGTCGAGCACCTCCAGGTGCTGCGGTGCCAGCGCCTGGAGGCTCTGTTCGATCTTTTGTTGCATGCTCATGTCAGGCTCCGCTTACGGCTTCTTGGCCGGAGCGGCCTGGCCGGCTTTCGGATCGAGTTCCTTGGTCATGTCAGCCAGCAGCTTGTTGACCACCGGCACCGCGCTTTCGAGCTTGCGCTGGGTCAGCTGGGCCGACTGCTGGGTGATCTGGGGCATTTTTTCCATGACTTTCTTGCCCAGCGGCGACTGGTAGAAAGCGACCAGGTCCTTGAGCTCGCTTTCGCTGAAGGTGCTGGTGTACAGCTTGACCATGTCAGGCTTGAGCTTGTTCCAGCCGATGGCCTGGTCCAGGGCGGCGTTGGCCTTGGCCTGGTAGCTGTCGAGTACGGCTTTCTTCGAGGCCGGGGCCTTGGTCTGCTCGAAACGCTGGGCAAACATCTGCTGCACCTGCATGTAGACCGGGGTACCCAGCTTGTCGGCGTGCGCCATCATGAGGAATTTTTCGGCACTGGCGTTGTGGCTGGCGGTGTCGGCAAGCACCTGGCCGCTGGCGCAGACCAGCGCAACAGCGGTGCAAAGGGCGCGAAGACGGGTCATCGGAATTCCTTCATTAGACAGAGGAGGTAGTACCCCAGAGTAGAGCATTCTGCGCTGACTAGGGCACGGCACTCAAGTGGAACGACGAGCGTTGGATCCGCTACGGCGAAAAGGGACCTAAACTGCGAATTCAGACCACAAGGGAGTGTTCGCAGCATGAGTCGTATCGAAACTGACAGCCTGGGGCAGGTCGAAGTTCCTGACCAGGCCTATTGGGGTGCCCAGACGCAACGCTCGCTGATCAATTTCGCCATCGGCAAGGAGCGCATGCCACTGGCCGTCCTGCATGCCCTGGCGCTGATCAAGAAAGCCGCCGCACGGGTCAACGACCGCAACGGAGACCTTCCGGCCAATATTGCCCGGCTGATCGAGCAGGCCGCCGACGAGGTCCTCGATGGCCAGCTCGACGACCAGTTTCCGCTCGTCGTCTGGCAGACCGGCAGTGGCACCCAGAGCAACATGAACGTCAACGAAGTGATCGCCGGTCGCGCCAACGAGCTGGCCGGCAAGGGACGCGGTGGCAAGGTGCCGGTCCACCCCAATGACCACGTCAATCGCTCGCAAAGTTCCAACGACTGCTTCCCCACCGCCATGCACATCGCCGCCGCCCAGGCCGTCCAGCACCAGCTGTTGCCGGCGATTGCCGAGCTGTCCTCGGGCCTGGCCGAACTTGCCGTGCGCCACCAGCACCTGGTCAAGACCGGCCGCACCCACATGATGGATGCCACACCGATCACCTTCGGCCAGGAAGTCTCGGCCTACGTGGCCCAGCTCGAGTACGCCCAACGGGCGATTCGTGGCGCCCTGCCGGCGGTGTGCGAACTGGCCCAGGGCGGTACCGCGGTCGGCACCGGGCTGAATGCGCCGCACGGTTTTGCCGAAGCCATTGCCGCGGAGCTGGCTGCCCTCTCCGGCCTGCCTTTCGTCACCGCGCCAAACAAGTTTGCCGCCCTGGCCGGGCACGAGCCGCTGACCACCCTGGCCGGGGGCCTCAAGACCCTGGCGGTGGCGTTGATGAAACTGGCCAACGACCTGCGGTTGCTCGGTTCCGGCCCCCGCGCCGGGCTTGCCGAAGTGCGCCTGCCGGCGAACGAGCCGGGCAGCTCGATCATGCCCGGCAAGGTCAACCCGACCCAGTGCGAAGCCCTGTCAATGCTGGCTTGCCAAGTACTGGGCAACGACACGGCCATCGGCTTTGCCGCAAGCCAGGGACACCTGCAATTGAACGTGTTCAAACCGGTGATCATCCACAACCTGCTGCAATCGATCGAGTTGCTGGCCGACGGCTGTCGCAACTTCCAGCAGCATTGCGTGGCCGGCATCGAACCGGACACCGAGCAGATGGCCGCGCACCTGGAGCGCGGGCTGATGCTGGTGACAGCGCTCAACCCGCATATCGGTTACGACAAGGCAGCGGAAATCGCCAAGAAAGCCTACAGCGAAGGCACCACCCTGCGTGAGGCCGCGCTGACCCTGGGCTACCTGACCAACCAGCAGTTCGACCAGTGGGTACGCCCGCAAGACATGCTCGAGCCCGGCAAGAAAGGCTGAATCACCGGGCCAGGCGCAAACGCCTGGCCCGCCAGCCGGCCACCAGCGAAGGGCCCAGCGCGGTCAGCGCCGAACCGAGCACTACCACCATTGCACCGACATAGCCCAGGCTATTGATCTGCTCGGCGTGCACGTAGTCGGGCCAGAACCAGGCGGCCAGGGCCACGGCGACAAAGGTCACCAGCGGCGTGATCGCCAGGGTCGCGCTGACCCGCGAGGCTTCCCAGTGAGCCAGGGCTTCGGCGAATGCACCGTAGGCCACCAGGGTATTGAGGCAGCAGGCCAGCAACAGCCAGCCTTGCAACGGACTCAGTTGCAGCGCTTCAAGCGGATGTACCCAGGGCGTCAGCAGCACGGCACAGCACAGGTAGATCACCATCATCACCTGCATGGAATTCCACACCGTCAGCAGTTGCTTCTGGCTCAGGGCATAGAAGACCCAGATCGTCGTTGCCAGCAGAATGGTCAGCACGCCTGTGGTGTAAACGCTGAGGGAGGTCAGCAGTTCTTCCAGGCGCTGGTTGAAGAACAGGCCGAAGCCAAGCAGGAGGATGACCAGGCCCACGCCCTGCCCCAGGCTGAATCGCTCCTTGAACAGGAACACACTGGCGACCAGCAACAACACCGGTCCCATCTGCACCACCAGTTGCGCGGTACCGGGGCTGAGCAGTTTCAGGCCGACCAGATACAGCACATAGTTACCGACCAGGCCGAAGGTGGCCAGCGCCACCAGGCCCCAGCCCTTGCGCCCCAAGGGCTTGAACGAAGGCAGGCGCTTGCTCGCTGCCAGCCAGGCCAGCAGCAGGCCACCGGAAACCAGCAGGCGAAACCAGGTCACGGTGATCGGGTCCATCACCTGCAGCACCTGTTTGAGCTTGATCGGCAGGATGCCCCAGAGCAGGGCCGTCAGCAGCGAAAGTGACAGGCCATAGACCCAGCGTCCGGAAGAAATGTGCATACCAGCCTCGAAAGCCCTTTAGTGGGGGGAAACTGGATTCTACGGGCTGGATACGGGGGGCCGACAGGTACAATTGCGGAAAAGATTTCAGCATCTCATTCCCTGGGTTCCTGCAACCCCGATCGCCGGCTATACCAGCCACAAGAGCCGGCGATGGTCGCCGTCATTCTGTGTAGCCGCTGCCGAGGAACGAGGCTGCGATCGACTGCCTGCAGGAGCGGGCTTGCCCCGCGATGCGTTGCAGCGCTAAATCGCGGGGAAAGCCCGCCGATCGCAGCCTGGCGGCAGCGGCTACACCATCAGGCAATCAAGACGGTATCTCCCACCATGTTCGTGTGGGAGCCGGCATCGCCGGCGATGGGCCTCAGCCCTTGTCTTTCTTGAACGCCTTCTCCAGCGCCTCGTTGATCGTGCGCAGTACCTTGACCCGGGCCCAGCGCTTGTCATTGGCCTCGACCAGGGTCCAGGGTGCAATTTCGGTACTGGTGCGGTCGACCATGTCGCCCACCGCTTCTTCGTACAGCCCCCACTTGTCGCGGTTGCGCCAGTCTTCCTCGGTGATCTTGAAGCGCTTGAACGGGGTCTTCTCCCGCTCCTGGAAACGCTCCAGTTGCGTCTGCTTGTCGATCGACAGCCAGAACTTGACCACCACCACACCGGCCATGCTCAGCTGCTCTTCGAAATCGTTGATCTCGCCATAGGCGCGCATCCAGTCGGCCTGGCTGCAGTAACCTTCGACCCGCTCGACCAGCACCCGACCATACCAGGAGCGATCGAACACGGTGAACTTGCCCCGCGCCGGCACGTGGCGCCAGAAGCGCCACAGGTAGGGTTGTTCGCGCTCCTCTTCGGTGGGCGCGGCAATCGGCACGATGCGGTACTGGCGCGGGTCCAGCGCCGCGGCCACGCGGCGGATGGCGCCGCCCTTGCCGGCGGCATCGTTGCCCTCGAACACCGCCACCAGGGCATGGCGGCGCATGCGCTTGTCGCGCAGAAGGCCAGACAGTCGCGCCTGCTCGGTGATCAACTGCTCCTGATAGTCGCCCTTGTCCAGGCGCAAGGTCATGTCCAGGCTGCCCAACAGGCTGCGATGATCGATGCTCATGCCCAGCGGTGCGATGTTGGCCTGGTGCACCGGCGCATGCTTGACCTTGAGCGCCGTCTGCAACCCTTCGAGCAGGATGCGGCCGACGGCCAGGCTGCGGTAATGGGGATCGACGCCCTCGATCACATGCCAGGGCGCATAGTCGCGGCTGGTCTGACGCAGCACCCGCTCACCGAAGCGCACGAAGCGGTCGTAGGTCTCCGATTGCTGCCAGTCCAGCGGGCTGATCCGCCAACTGTGCAGCGGGTCGTCCTGGAGCGCCTTGAGCCGGGCTTTCATCTGTTTCTTGGACAGGTGGAACCAGAACTTGAAGATCAGCGCGCCTTCATCGCAGAGCATTTCTTCCAGGCGCTCGGCGCCGCGAATGGCCTGGTCGAGTACCGCATCCTTGAACTGGCCATGCACCCGCCCCTGGAGCATCTGGCTGTACCAGTTGCCGAAAAAAATACCGATGCGGCCCTTGGCCGGCAGTGCCCGCCAGTAGCGCCAGGCCGGCGGACGGGCGAGTTCTTCATCGGTCTGCTGGTCGAAGGTGCGCACTTCGATCAGGCGCGGGTCCATCCATTCGTTGAGCAGCTTGACCGTCTCGCCCTTGCCCGCCCCTTCGATACCGTTGATCAGCACGATCACCGGGAAACGCGCCTGTTGCTTGAGTTCGAACTGTGCCTCGAGCAAGGCTTCACGCAGTGCCGGCACTTCGGCATCGTAGGTTTGTTTGTCAATGCTATGACCAATTTCCGCGGATTCGAACATACCAGGCTCCCTACATGGATAAGCAAGACTAGCGGATCGCGCTCAACATTGTCTGCCTGGACAAAGATTGCCGCAGGTCAGTCCAACAGGGGACCTGCGATCGGCTAAAATGCCGCTCTAGCCCCACCCGAGCCGACCATGACCGATGTAATCCACTACGCCCAGATCGACTGGGACGACCAGGGCCGACCCCATTCGCGCCAGTTCGATGACATCTACTTTTCCAAGGACCAGAGCCTGGAAGAGACCCGTCACGTATTCATTGACCAGAACGACCTGCGCCAGCGCTTCAGTGCACTGCAACCCGGTCGAGGCCTGGTGATCGGTGAAACCGGTTTCGGTACCGGGCTCAACTTCTTTTGCGCCTGGCAATTGTTCGACGCGTGCGCCGCTGCCGATGCCCGCCTGCATTTCATCAGCGTGGAGAAATATCCCCTCAGCCGCGCCGACCTGACCCGCGCACTGGCCCTGTGGCCGGAACTGGCGCCCTTCAGTACCCAATTGCTGGCGCAGTATGTGGCCGTGCACGAGGGCTTCCAGAGCTTCGTCTTCGACCAGGGCCGGGTACGCCTGACCCTGATGATCGGCGATGTGCTGGAGCAGTTGCCGCAACTCGATGCCCAGGTCGATGCCTGGTTCCTCGACGGCTTCGCGCCGGCCAAGAACCCGCAGATGTGGACACCGGAACTGTTCGCCCAGGTCGGCCGGCTGTCCGCGCCAGGCGCCACCCTCGGCACCTTCACCAGCACTGGCTGGGTACGTCGCGGGCTGATTGCGGTGGGCTTCCAGATGAAGCGCATTCCCGGCATCGGCAAAAAGTGGGAGATCCTGCGCGGGGTCTTTGGCGGTCGACCCACCGACCTTGAACCCGAGCCGCCTGCAGCGCCCTGGTTCGCCCGCCCCACGGCCCTGCCCGGCCCGCGCCAGGCCCTGGTGATCGGTGCCGGTCTTGCCGGTTGTGCCACGGCGGCGAGCCTGGCGGCGCGAGGCTGGCAGGTCAGCGTACTGGAGCGCCACGCCACCGCGGCAGCCGAGGCCTCAGGCAACCCACAGGGCGTGCTCTACCTCAAGCTCTCGGCCCACGGCACGGCCTTGTCACGACTGATCCTCTGCGGATTCGGCTACACCCGGCGCCTGCTCGAAGCCCTGCAAAAAGGCCGTGACTGGGACGCTTGCGGGGTCCTGCAACTGGCCTTCGATACCAAGGAAGACCAGCGCCAGGCGCTGCTGGCCGAGGCCTTCGACCCGCAATTGCTGGAACGCCTGGACCGCGAACAGGCGCAGGCACTGGCCGGGGTGACCCTGGCCTGCGGCGGTCTGTTCTACCCGGAAGGTGGCTGGGTGCATCCGCCCGCCTTGTGCCAGGCACAATTGCGGCATCCGAACATCACCTTGCTGCCCCACCATCAGGTGCTGCAGCTGCGCAAGGTCGAGGGCCTGTGGCAGGCCTGGGAAAGCGAGAAACTGCTGGCCAGTGCGCCACTGGTGGTGCTGGCCACCGCGGCCGAGATCCAGCGCTTCGAGCCCTGCGCAAGCCTGCCACTCAAGCGTATTCGCGGCCAGATCACCCGCCTGCCCGTCACGGCGCGCAGCCAGGTCCTGGGCACCGTGGTCTGTGCCGACGGCTATGTTGCACCGCCCCGTGACGGCGAGCACACCCTGGGTGCCAGTTTCGACTTCCATAGCACCGACCTCACCCCCACCGTCGGCGAGCACATCGGCAACCTCGGTCTGCTGGAAGAAATTTCCGCTGACCTGGCCGAGCGCCTCGGCGCCCATGAGATCGACCCGCACACCCTGCAGGGTCGCGCCGCCTTCCGCTGCACAAGCCCCGACTACCTGCCGATCGTTGGCCCGCTGGCTGACCGGCAAGCCTTCGAGCAGGACTACGCGGTGCTGGCCAAGGATGCCCGGCAGATCCCGGACACGCCCTGCCCCTGGCTCGATGGACTGTTCATCAACAGCGGCCATGGATCTCGCGGGTTGATCACCGCGCCCCTGTCGGGCGAACTGATCGCCGCCTGGGCCGACAATGCGCCCCTGCCGGTACCGCGTAGCGTCGCCGAGGCCTGCCACCCGAATCGCTTCATGCTGCGCGAGTTGATTCGCGGCAAGGGCAAGCGCAACTGAAACGCCCGTGCCTACACAGCCAGGACAGGTTTCGCGTAGCATAGGCGATCACTTCGCCAAGCCTGTCCTGCCCATGCTGATTCCCTACGACCAACTGGAAGCCGAAACCCTCACCCGCCTGATCGAGGACTTCGTCACCCGCGACGGCACCGACAACGGCGACGACACGCCCCTGGAAACCCGCGTCCTGCGCGTGCGCCAGGCCCTGGCGAAGGGGCAGGCCTTCATCCTCTTCGACCTCGAGAGCCAGCAATGCCAGCTGCTGGCCAAGCATGAGATACCCAAGGAACTGTTCGACTGATCAGTCCGTTTCCTTGGCCAGCGTTTCATTGAGGCGCCGGTAGATTTCCGACCGGTGCACGTCCACATGGCGGGGGGCACAGATACCGAAGCGCACCTCGTTGCCATCGACGGAAATCACCTTGATCCTGATATGGTCATCAATGACGATGACTTCACCCACTTCTCGGCCAATTACCAACATGTCTCTGGTCCTCCACAAATGGAATTCAGAGACTGGCCTGGGTGTAGGCCTCCATCAACGCCCCTACAACTAATTAGACGCAGCCTACTTGCTGCGCTGAATTTGCCTACAAATTGACCGGGATTTCCTCGCCTCAGGCATTGTGCAGGCGCGGCCCCAGCACAATGATGCTGGCTCCCAGTACGCACAACAGCGCACCGATCCAGTCACTGCCCAGGGGTCGCGCACGCTCAATCAGCGCCAGCCACAGCAAGGACGTGACAATGTAGATGCCACCGTACGCGGCATAGGCACGCCCGGCATACGCCGCTTCGACGCGGGTGAGGATCAAGGCGAACAGGGTCAGGCTGAGCAACGCCGGGGCAATCCACCAGGCACTCTTGCCCAGCCGCAACCACATGTAGAACGCATAGCAGCCGGCGATTTCAAAGACCGCCGCCAGAAAAAACCACAGGTAGTTGATCACATCGGGTACTCAAGGCCATTCAAAGACCGCCCAGAATACCCGATGCACTCACTCAAGCCTGCGACGGCCTGGCCTTGGCGCGCATTTTCTCAGCCATGCCGGCCATTTCGTCATAAATCGCCTGCGGGTTACGCTGCTTGAGCGCCCAGGCTTCACGCCCCAGCTCGTGGGGCAGGATCAGGAACTCGCCAGCGGCCACTTGCCGATGGATATAGTCGGCAATGTCGGCGGCGCTGATCGGCGAGCTTTCCAGCAGTTTGCCAACCTGGGCTTTCATGGCGGGTGTCGGGCCACGGAAAGAGTCCAGCAGGTTGGTCTGGAAGAACGACGGGCACACCACGTGCACTGCCACTTCCTGCTGGCGCAGCTCGATCAGCAGGCTTTCGGAAAGCGCCAGCACACCGGCCTTGGCCACGTTGTAGTTGCTCATGGCCGGTCCCTGCATCAGGGCCGCCATCGAGGCGATGTTGATGATCCGCCCTTTGCTGCGCTCAAGCAGGGGCAGGAACGCCTTGCAGCCCTTGACCACGCCCATCAGGTTGATCGCGATCTGCCAGTCCCAGTCTTCCAGGGACAGCTCGGCGAAGAAGCCACCGGCGGCGACGCCGGCGTTGTTGACGATCACATCGATGCCGCCGAATTTCTCCTCGCAGGCCTGGGCCAACGCGGTCAGCTGGCTGTAGTCGCGGACATCGCAGCGCTGTACGAAGCCATCGCCGCCGGCATCCCTGACCAGGGCCAGGGTTTCCTTCAGGCCCGCCTCGTTGACATCGGCCAACGCCAATTGCCACCCCTCGCGCGCCCAGCGCAACGCAATCTCGCGGCCGAGCCCGGAGCCGGCACCGGTAATCATCATGCGGTTCTGCATAGCAGCAAGCCTTGTTCTGTCCTGGAAAGTGATCGCCAGTGTAGCGAAGGCCCGGGCCGCGCAGACCCGCTATCAGGATGCTGAATGGCGCAGGCAAACGTGGCTCGCAGGCAGACCGGTAAAACTTTTGCACCACCGCACAGGTCGCAATGGATAGGCGGCCATGATTCCCAGGGCCGAACAGAGGATTGCCCACACCCACTCTCTCACCCTATGCAAGGATTCCGACATGACCACGATACTCATCATCATCCTGATCCTGCTGTTGATTGGTGGCTTACCGGTTTTCCCCCACTCGCGCAACTGGGGCTATGGTCCCTCGGGGGTCCTCGGCGTTGTGCTGGTGGTACTGCTGGTGCTGTTGTTGCTGGGCATGATATGACCCCAGGCCGGCCCGGTCGCCAGCATCCAGCTGGCGCCGGGCCTGCAGCAGGCTCGCCTGCAGTGCCAGGATGGCGTCCCGTACGCTCAAGCCATGGTGACGCACACCATCCGCCGAGCCCCGGCTGGCGGTACATTGGCGCTCAAGCGCTTCACACGCAGTCACCAGCTCGCCGGCTCTGATCATCCTTGCCCCACCCTTGATCCTGTGGGCGAGCGCCATCAGGGTTGCCCGGTCATTGACCCGCAGCGCCAGCATCAACTGCTTGAGGTCCGGGCGGTTGCTGCGCAGCAAATCCTCAAGCAGCGCCCGAGCTGCCAACGTGTTGCCCCGGGCCAGGTGGAGCAGGGATTGAAACGCGCCATCCGACGGGCAATCGCGCTGTTGCGACGGCGTGTGGCGATCGAGTCCTTCGGCCAGCGCCTCCAGGCTCAGGGGCTTGAACAGGCAGTCGTTCATGCCCACCGCCTGGCAGCGCTGGCGCTCTCGCGCCAGGGCATTGGCGGTGATGCCCAGCACCAGGCAAGGCGGTGCCAGGCACCGCGACTCGTGCAGGCGTATTGCACGCACCAGGGCATAGCCATCGAGCCCGGGCATGTTGCAATCGCTGATCACCACATCGAAGCGTTCGCCGAGGAAGGCACGCAATGCCTGCCCCCCCCTCTTCGGCCACGCTGACCTCATGACCGAGGTATTCCAGTTGTTGCACCAGCAGCAACCGGTTGGGCGGGTAATCCTCCGCGACCAGCACGCGCAAGCGGGCCTGCACCAGGTTGTCCTCCGGGCTGCTGGCGCCTGCCGGTTCGTCGCCCTCGCCCTTGCTGCGCTCGAGCAGCAGCTTTACGTCGACCCGGGTTCCTGCACCCAGACGGCTGTACAACTGCAAGCTGCCCCCCATCAGCCGACACAGGGTCCGGCTGATGTTCAGGCCAAGACCACTGCCACGTCGCGCTGACTGGTTGCAATTGCTGGCCTGACGGAAAGCCTCACCAAGCTGTGCCAGCTCGGCAGGAGGAATGCCGATGCCGGTGTCTTCGACACTCATGGCCAGCGCCAGACGCCCGCCCTGCGGGTGCAGGCCAAGGTGAACCCGTACGTGGCCGGCCGGGGTGAACTTGAGGGCATTGCTCAGCACGTTGCCGAGCACTTGCCGAAAGCGCATCGGGTCGAGCATCAGCTGGGTGTCCACCGGCCCTTGATAATCCACCCGCAGTGCCAGCCCCTTGTCACGCGCCTGCTGTTCGAACAGTCGCACCACCGCCTCCACCTCGGTCCGCACCTGTGTCCGCCGCGGCACCAACTGCAGTTGACCTGCCTCGATGCGCGAGACATCGAGGATATCGCCAACCAGCGACTGCAAGCCGCGCGCGGCATCCGAGGCCACCTCGATCGACAACCGGTCCGCCACCCCTTGGCGGGCCTTGCGCAAGGACAGCTCGAGCATGCCCAGTAGCGCATTCATGGGCGTGCGGATTTCGTGACTCATGGTGGCCAGGAAATGCGTCTTCGCCAGGTTGGCGCGCTCGGCTTCCTGCTTGGCGCCTTGCAGGCGGACCTGCAGGCGCTGGCGGTCAGTGACATCGATCCAGCCGGCGATCACCCCGACATGCCCCTGGCGCTGGTGTCGATAGGGCAACATCCAATGGTTGAGGGTCATGTGCCGCCGGCTATTGCCCAGCACCACCTGGCAATCCTCGACGCTGACCTGGCCGGTGCGCAGCACCTCGCGCCACACCCGCTGCCAGGCCAGTTGCTCGGACTCACCCACCGGCTGCCCGATAACCGATTCGAGCGACACGTCGAGGGTTTGCAGGTAGCTGCTGTTACAGGCAAGCAATCGCCCCTTGTCGTCGCACACATAGATCGGGTGGGGCATGCGGTCGATCATCTCGCGCATGAAATCGAGCTGATCGGCCAGCACGCGCTCGGCCTGCTCACGCAAGCGGACCTGACGGCGCAAGGCGCGGATCCAGGACAACGCCAGCAGCACGACCACCCCCGCCACGGCACTGCCCTGCAGGACCCGCCAGCGCAGCCTTGGCCAGAAGCCTTCGGCGACGATCACCTCGTTGCGCCACCCCTGCAGCAATTCACCCAGTTCCTGCGGTGTCAGGCCCAGCAGCGCCTTGTCCAGGATCGAGTGCAGCTCCCGCGCCCCACGCGCCGTAGCCAGGGCCAGGTGTACGGGTTCAAGAGCCAGGGCGGCACTGATCTTGAGCTGTTCCGGGTAACTGCGGGCGACTTGGTACCGTGCTGCCTCCAGGGCCAGCACCGCACCATCGGCCTGCCCCTGGGCGACCAGACGCAAGGCTTGGGTCGGGCTTTGCGCCACCACCTGCTCGATCTGCGGATAGTCGCGGCGCAGGTAGTCTTCCAGGACACTGCCATGGATCAGCGCCAGGCGTTGCCCCGCCAACTGCTCCAGGCTGATCGGTGCCTGCGGTGAATCCCGCGTGACCAGTACACGTGTGGTGCTGAAATAAGCACGGGTGATGCTCAGTTGCCGCTCACGCAGCGTACTGGGCGTCGACACGGCCATGACCTGGACGTCACCCTGATGCAGTTGCTCGATCATCTGCGCCATGGTGCCGCCCTGGATGATCTCGAAATTCAACCCGGTCATGCGCCCGATGCGCCGCAACACATCGATGCTCAGGCCACGGTGACGGCCCTGGGCGTCGCGGTAGCTGAACGGCAGGAACTGTTCATCGAGCACCACCCGCACCCGGGGATTGCTGTCCAGCCAGTGTTGCTCGGCCGCGCTCAGCGTGACCCGGGTCCGGTCTCGCCATCCCGGTTCCACAGCGTTCCAGCGCCGCTGGATACGTTCGTGCTGGGCGTCTTCGATACTGATCAATACCCGGTTGATCAGCCGTCGCAGCGGTCCGTTGCGCTCTGCCACGGCAAAACCGATCGGCTGGCCGGGCACGGCCGCATAGCCTTCGATCTTCAGGTTATCGAACTGCTGCTTGGCCAATTGGTGCCAGCTGGCCTGGGCGTTGCCCAGGTACAGATCGGCCTGTCCAAGCGCGACTGCCGCCATGGCGCCCAGGGTCGAAGGAAACGCCAGCACCTGGGCCTGGGGGTACAACTGCGTGACGTGCTCGACCGACCGATAGCCCTGCACCATCGCCAGGCGCACAGGTCCTTTTACTTCCGGGCTGCCTTCACGACTGGCCAACACCGGCCAGTCGGAGGCATAGGCCTGCGACAAGCGCACACCCGCTTGCTGAGCCTGGGTGGCGGTGACACTGCTCAATATATCGATGTCACCTGCCTGCAATGCGCTTACAGCAGACGTGAACGTGTCATAGGTACGCACATCAACCGCCAGGTTCAGTTGCATAGCGATCAATTGGGCGTAGTCGGCGCTGATACCTTCGTACTGTCGACCGGTGCCGAGGATATCGAAGGGCGGCTTGTCGGGCCGCACCACCCCAAGGCGCAGTTGGCGATGAGCCCACAGCCAGCGCAGGTCGCTGTCGGCCAGTTGCAGGTGCGGGCCTGAGAGCGTGCTGCGGCCGTGCAGGCGAGGCACGCCATCACCTGCCAGGACAGGTGACAGATAGCACAGCAACAGCACCAGCAGCGCATACTTTCCCACAGCCAGGCAGGACTAGATCAGTTGGTTGCGCCTGGCGATATTCGCCAGGTCAACCTGTGACTTCACCCTGAGCTTCTCGAGCAATCGGGTCTTGTAGGTACTGATGGTCTTGTTGCTCAGCAGCATGGCCTCACCGATGGCCTTGTTACTCAAGCCCCGTGCCAGTTGTTGCAGGATCATCAGCTCACGGTCGCTCAGGCTGGCAATGCGCTGCGCCTCGGTGGCCTGAATGTCATGGCGGTTCACCGAACTGAAGGCCACCGCCGGGAAGTAAGTGAAGCCCGACAGCACAGCCGTCACCGCCTTGCTCAGCTCAACCAGGTCATCGGACTTGGACACGAAGCCCAGCGCCCCGGCGCGCATGCAGCGCAGGGAAAAATAGTCAGCCTGCTGCGAGGTCAGCACCAGCACCTTGGCCGGTCGTTCCATGGCCCGGGTGCGGGCAATCACCTCAAGGCCGTCGAGCCCGGGCAAGGTGATGTCGAGGATCATGATATCCGGCACGTATTCTCGCGCCATGCGTACCGCGTCGAGGCCATTGTCGGCCTGGCCGATGACCTCCAGTCGGTCCTGGCGCAATAGGGTACAGACGGTGGAGCGGATGAAGGGATGATCATCCACGACGAGCGCTTTTTGCATGGTCAGCCCTTGAAGGTCATTTCCCGACGGCTTTCACCTTCGAGCAATTCGAATCGATACGGCCGGCCGAGCCGGGCGGAAAACTCACGCACCCGTTTGAGCAAGGTGCTTCTACCCCCCTCCAGGTCATCGTAGAGGGTACCGGCATTGCGTTCCCAAGCCGCCTGCAAGGTGCCGGCGGACAGGAGCACACCCAAAGAGAACAACCCGCGAACAGTCATTTTCATACCTCGGAGCAAAGCTGCCATGTGGCAAATTAGTATTGCCGCGCATCGCCCCTTGGCGGGTCTGAAACACAGGCCGGGCATTTCTGAGGCAAAGGTCCGGAAATTCGTAGGAATCAGCGCAAAGCCAAACATCCGCGTCGAAGACCACGGTGATCTCTCAGTCGGCTGACCTGGCCGCCCCCGTGCTCACTGCCGGTTCAGCGAAATGCTGTTGGCGGGAGAAATTATTCGTAAGTGCAGGCTTACAAAGAGCAGGAAGGTTCCGGCCGTCCTTGGGAAATTTCCTGGCGATACGAGTAAATTTCCGAAAAAAAAACGCCCCGACTAGCGGGGCGTTTTTTGTGCAGCGGCGCAGGCGTCAGTGGGAAACAGCACCACTGGCACCCAGGCCGGTCTGCGAGCGGACGAACTGCGGGAAGAACAGCGCGCGTTCTTTATCAGCCGCCTTGGACTTGTCGGTGACCGAGAAGAACCAGATACCGGCAAAGGCGATGAGCATCGAGAACAGCGCCGGGTACTCATACGGGTAGATGGCTTTCTCGTGGCCGAGGATCTGCACCCAGATGGTCGGGCCGAGGATCATCAGCGCCACGGCACTGACCAGGCCCATCCAGCCGCCGATCATGGCGCCACGGGTGGTCAGCTTCTTCCAGTACATCGAGAGCAGCAGTACCGGGAAGTTGCAGCTGGCGGCGATGGAGAACGCCAGGCCGACCATGAAGGCGATGTTCTGGCTTTCGAACAGGATGCCCAGGCCGATCGCCAGTACCGCCAGGGCGATGGTGGTGATCTTCGAGACGCGGATCTCATCCTTTTCGTTGGCCTTGCCCTTCTTGATCACGCTGGCATACAAGTCGTGGGACACCGCCGAAGCACCGGCCAGGGTCAGGCCGGCGACCACCGCCAGGATGGTGGCGAAGGCCACGGCCGAGATGAAGCCCAGGAACACGCTGCCACCCACGGCATCGGCCAGGTGCACGGCGGCCATGTTGTTGCCGCCGATCAGGGCGCCGGCAGCGTCCTTGAAGGTCGGGTTGGTGCTCACCAGCAGGATCGCGCCGAAGCCGATGATGAAGGTCAGGATGTAGAAGTAGCCGATGAAACCGGTGGCATACAGCACGCTCTTGCGCGCTTCCTTGGCGTCGCTGACAGTGAAGAAGCGCATCAGGATGTGCGGCAGGCCCGCGGTGCCGAACATCAATGCCAGGCCCAGGGAGAAGGCCGAGACCGGATCTTTCACCAGACCGCCCGGGCTCATGATCGCTTCACCTTTGGGGTGAACCTCGATGGCCTGGGAGAACAGCGCGTTGAAGTCGAAGTTGACGTGTTTCATCACCATCAGTGCCATGAAGCTGGCACCGGAGAGCAGCAGCACCGCCTTGATGATCTGTACCCAGGTGGTGGCCAGCATGCCGCCGAACAGCACGTACAGGCACATCAGGATACCGACCAGGATCACCGCGACATGGTAGTCCAGGCCGAACAACAGCTGGATCAACTTGCCGGCACCGACCATCTGCGCGATCAGGTAGAACGCCACCACCACCAGCGAGCCCGAGGCCGACAGGGTGCGGATTTCCTTCTGACCCAGGCGATAGGAGGCCACGTCGGCAAAGGTGTATTTGCCCAGGTTACGCAGGCGTTCGGCGATCAGGAAGAGAATGATCGGCCAGCCGACCAGGAAGCCGATCGAGTAGATCAGACCATCGTAGCCAGAGGTGAACACCAGGGCGGAAATACCCAGGAAGGAGGCGGCCGACATGTAGTCACCGGCAATCGCCAGGCCGTTCTGGAAGCCGGTGATTCGCCCACCCGCGGCATAGTAGTCGGAGGCGGAATTGTTTCGCTTGGACGCCCAGTAGGTGATGCACAGGGTGGCACCGACGAAGGCGACGAACATCAGGATCGCCGCCATGTTCAAAGGTTGCTTCTGCACCGCGCCGGTGAGGGCGTCGGCGGCCCAGACGGCGGGTGCGAAAGCGCCGAAGGCCAGGGTTGCCAGTAGACGCCGGATCATTGCTGAGCCTCCTTCAGAATCGCCTTGTTCAGCTCATCGAACTCACCGTTGGCACGACGCACGTAGATACCGGTGAGGATGAACGCCGACACGATCAGACCGACGCCCAGGGGGATGCCCCAGGTGATCGACGAGTCAGGGCTGAGTTTGGTCCCAAGGACTTGCGGGCCGTAGGCGATCAACAGGATGAAGGCGGAGTAGAGACCGAGCATGATCGCCGAGAGGATCCAGGCGAAACGTTCGCGTTTTGACACCAGCTCCTTGAACCGCGAGCTGTTTTGTATCGAGAGGTAAATGCTGTCGTTCATTGTTTTTGTCCTCGCAGCACAGATTAGGTAGAACCCACTCCACTTTATGCTGCCTTTGGACGCGCTCCAGACGACCTTAGTCTTAGATGCAACACTGTTTTACCGATTCGGTAACAGCCAGAAACGACAAGGGCCGCAGCACCTTTTCTGGTGCTGCGGCCCTGGAAGGTGCCGGATAGAGGCTTCAGATGTTATTTAGCGGTCCATTCGGCGACGCGCTCAGGGTGCTTGGCCACCCAGTCCTTGGCTGCGGCTTCGGGTTTTGCGCCCTCTTGAATGGCCAACATGACCTCGCCGATTTCATCCTTGGATTGCCACTGGAACTTTTTCAGGAAGTCGGCCACTTCCGGTGCCTTGCTCGCCAGCTCCTTGCTGCCAATGCTGTTGACGGTCTCGGCAGCGCCGTATACGCCTTTGGGGTCTTCGAGGAACTTGAGCTTCCACTTGGCGAACATCCAGTGCGGCACCCAACCGGTCACGGCAATGGACTGTTGCTTGGCATAGGCGCGGCCCAGCTCCGCAGTCATCGCCGCGCCGGAACTGGCCTGGAGTTTGTAGCCGTTCAGGTCATAGTCCTTGATCGCCTGGTCGGTCTTGAGCATGACCCCGGAACCGGCGTCGATACCGACGATCTTGTGTTTGAAACTGTCGTCGCTCTTGAGATCGGCCAGGGAGCTGGCCTTGACGTACTCGGGAACAATCAGGCCGATCTTGGCGTCCTTGAAGTTGGGACCGTAGTCGACCACGTTGTCTTTGTTCTTGCTCCAGTACTCACCATGGGTCACCGGCAACCAGGCCGACATCATCGCATCGAGCTTGCCAGTCGCCACCCCCTGCCACATGATCCCGGTGGCCACGGCCTGCAGCTTGACGTCGTAACCGAGTTTCTGCCTGATCACTTCGGCGGCCACGTTGGTGGTCGCCACACTGTCGGACCAGCCATCGACGTAGCCGATGCTCACTTCCTTGGCCAGCGCTTGCGCAGCGCCAACGGCCATCATCAGGGCGGTGCCCACGCCCAGGAGTCGTCGCATTTTCATCAAAGCATCCCCTCGTCTCGTCAACGGAAGTTGCATCATCAACCGCGCATGGTCCCTGACCTGCTCTGGCAGCGACCTCAAGGCATCGAGAAACGACATCACTAAGCCAGCAAGGTGTACCGTTACATCAGGCAACACCCAGCCCGGTCAACTTTGTGGTTCAAGGCTTTAGCCGGGGCCATTTGCGGGTACTATTGGCGGCTTTGTTCCCTGATGGCCTGATCCATGTCCTCGACTGCCCGCTTCCCGCTGATGTCCTATCTGTTCGCCTGCCTGCTCGGCCTGCTGGCGCTGGGAGGGCTCTGGTACGGACTGGGCAAGCCGGTTGTACTGCCTGACGCGGCCAGCGCCTCGCACAAGTTGCAGTGCGCCTCCTACACCCCCTTCGACAAGGACCAATCGCCCTTCGACCAGCCGTTCAAGCTGCGTCCGGCGCGCATGGACGCCGACCTCGCCCTGCTGGCCCAGCGCTTCGAGTGCATCCGTACCTACTCGATGACCGGGCTTGAAGCCATTCCCGGCCTTGCCCGCAAGCATGGCCTGAAAGTCATGCTCGGCGCCTGGATCAACGCCAACCCGGTCGACAACCAAAAAGAAGTCAAGGCGCTGATTGCCGCCGCCAACGCCAACCCCGACGTGGTCAAGGCGGTGATCGTCGGCAACGAGACGCTGCTGCGCAAGGAAGTCACCGGCCCGCAACTGGTCAGCCTGATCCACCAGGTGAAAAGCCAGGTCAACGTGCCGGTCACCTATGCCGACGTCTGGGAGTTCTGGTTGCAGTATCCGCAAATCGCCCCGGCCGTGGACTTCCTGACCATCCACCTGCTGCCTTACTGGGAAGATGATCCACGGGGCATCGACGATGCCCTGGCGCACGTGGGCGAAATCCGCCAGGTGTTCGGCAATCGCTTCGCTCCCAAGGATATCGTCATCGGTGAAACCGGCTGGCCCAGCGAAGGCCGCCAGCGCGAAACCGCCCTGCCCAGCCCGGTCAACGAGGCGCGCTTCATTCGCGGGTTCGTCGCCATGGCCGAACAACATGGCTGGCACTACAACCTGATCGAAGCCTTCGACCAGCCCTGGAAACGTGCCAGCGAAGGTGCGGTGGGGGGCTACTGGGGCCTGTACGACGCTGACCGCCAGGACAAGGGCATCCTCGAAGGCCCGGTCAGCAACCTGGCGCTCTGGCCGCAATGGCTGGGCGTTTGCGTCGCGCTGTTCTTCACCACCCTGCTGCTGGCCGGCCGCGTGCGCGGCACCCGCGCGGCCTTGCTGCTGCCCCAGCTGGCCGCGCTGGGTGCAGCCAGCCTGGGGCTGTGGGGCGAACTGGCGCGGATCAACAGCCGTTTTGCCGGTGAGTGGATCTGGGCGGTGCTGCTTGCCGGATTGAACCTGATCGTACTGGCCCATGGTGCCTTGGCCCTGGCCCAGCGCGATGGCTGGCGCCAGCGGGCCTTCGCCTGGCTCGAGGCGCGCGGTGGCTGGTGGCTGGCAGCAGCGGGCTTTGCCGCGGCGGTGAGCATGCTGGCGCTGGTGTTCGACCCGCGCTATCGCACCTTCCCCAGCGCTGCGCTGGTGCTGCCGGCGGTGGTCTACCTGCTGCGCCCGGTGCGCGGACCAAGGGCCGAAATCGGCCTGCTGGCCTTCATTGTCGGCGCCGGGATCGCGCCGCAGCTGTTTCGCGAGGGCTTGAGCAACCAGCAGGCGCTGGTCTGGGCGGGGGTGAGTGTGCTGATGGTGGCGGCATTGTGGCGTAGCTTGCGGGTTCGGGGCATACGCTGAACACAACCGTAGCCGCTGCCGCCAGGCTGCGATCGACTGCGCAGCAGTCGCAATGCAGGTAACCCCCTACGACCGCTTCGCGGCCGATCGCAGCCTGGCGGCAGCGGCTACGGCAATACCTTGGGCTCAGCGGGAACGGCGCACCAACCGCAACCCCGCCAGCACCACGGCGAACACTGCGATGGAGGCGCTGTACAACACCAGCGCCGGAACCCCGGCCACCAGCGCCAGCACCGCCACCCGCCAGCCAGCCCGCCCGGGCACCAGCTGGGCCAGCAGCGCCAGACCCAACGCCGTCCAGGCAATCACCCGAAAGTGAATCAGCAGCCCCAGGGCCGAACGCGCCTGGCACTGCCAGAGCTGGGCCTGATCGGCACAGGCGCCAACCCACTGGGCATCCTCCATCAGTCCATAGCGCACCCCGTAACTGGCCGCCAGCCACAAGGGCAGGAACAGCAACAAGGCGATCAGTGGCAAACGGCGGGACATGGAGGGCTCCGTAATCTTCGAAATCGGCGCCCAGCATAAAGGCCCGCGCGCTCTATGCAAGGCAAAAGCGCCAACCTCGGCTACTTTGAACAGAAGATAAATGGAACCAATTGTTGCTGCATCACACTCGCAACCGGCAACATCTGGGACGATAAAGGCCGGAGCGCCAGGCAACTTTGCCGCGGACCTTGGGTCCTAGCCTGCGTAACGCACTTTGCTGCTGCTTTTTTGGGGATCCGTCATGCTTCGTTTACTGCGCCTTGCTGCCCTCGCCGGCGGCCTTTTCCTGAGTGCGTCCGCGTCAGCGCAGGATGTCGATGCCGCCAGCTACGGCTACCCGCTGACCAACCCGTTCGAGGCGACCATCGCCACCACGCCACCGGAGCTGCGTCCGGAGTTGCCCAGCGACGATGACATCGACCAGTCCGACTACAGCCTGAACATGCGCCCGGAGCGCTCCTTCACCCTGCCGGAAAACTTCTGGGCAGTGAAGCAGCTCAAGTACCGCCTGGCCCGCCAGGACCACGAAGCGCCGTTGATCTTCCTCATCGCCGGTACCGGAGCGCCCTACTCCAGCAGCATCAACGAATACCTGAAAAAACTGTTCTACAAGGCCGGCTACCATGTGGTGCAGCTGTCCTCGCCCACCAGCTTCGATTTCATGACCTCGGCCTCGCGCTACGCCACCCCGGGCGTCAGCCGCGATGACGCCGAGGACTTGTACCGCGTCATGCAAGGTGTGCGGGCCCAGCACCCGAAACTGCCGGTCAGCGAGTTCTACCTCAGCGGTTACAGCCTTGGCGCCCTGGACGCCGCGTTCGTCAGCCATCTGGACGAAACCCGGCGCAGTTTCAATTTCAAGCGTGTGCTGCTGCTCAACCCGCCGGTCAACCTCTACACCTCGGTCACCAACCTGGACAAACTGGTGCAGACCGAGGTCAAAGGCGTCAACAACAGCACCACCTTCTACGAACTGGTGCTGAACAAACTGACCCGCTACTTCCAGCAAAGAGGCTACATCGACCTCAACGATGCCCTGCTCTATGACTTCCAGCAGTCGCGCCAACACCTGAGCAACGAACAGATGGCCATGCTCATCGGCACGTCGTTCCGCTTCTCCGCCGCCGATATCGCCTTCACCTCGGACCTGATCAACCGCCGCGGGCTGATCACTCCGCCCAAGTACCCGATCACCGAGAGCAGCAGCCTTACGCCGTTCTTCAAGCGGGCCCTGCAGTGCGACTTCGATTGCTACCTGACCGAACAGGTTATTCCCATGTGGCGGGCGCGCACCGATGGCGGCAGCCTGCTGCAACTGATCGACCAGGTCAGCCTCTATGCCCTCAAGGACTACCTGCAGCAAAGCCAGAAGATTGCCGTGATGACCAACGCCGACGACGTCATCCTGGGCCCGGGCGATCTTGGTTTCCTGCGCAGTGCCTTCGGCGATCGCCTGACCCTGTACCCCCACGGCGGCCATTGCGGCAACCTCAACTACCGCGTCAACAGCGACGCCATGCTGGAGTTTTTCCGTGGTTAAACGTTTTCTGCTCGTATCTGCATTGCTGGCCAGCGGCCTGGCCCAGGCGGACGAGACCGCACCACGTGCCAGTGTGGTCGAGGCCGACGGTTTCGCCGCGCCGCTCAAGGAACTCAAGTTCAACCCTGGCCTGGACCAGCGCGAGTTCGAACGCTCGACCCTGGCGGCGCTCAACGTCTATGACCCGTTCGAGGCGATGAATCGCAGGCTCTACCATTTCAACTACCGATTCGACCAGTGGGTGGCGTTGCCGGTGGTCAATGGCTATCGCTACATCACGCCAGGCTTCGTGCGCTCCGGCGTCAGCAACTTCTTCAGCAACCTGGGCGATGTGCCCAACCTGCTCAACAGCCTGCTGCAACTCAAGGGCCAGCGCTCGATGGAAATCACCGCGCGCCTGCTGCTCAACACCACCATCGGCGTGGCAGGCCTGTGGGACCCGGCGAGCAAAATGGGGCTGCCCCACCAGGGTGAAGACTTCGGCCAGACCCTGGGCTTCTACGGCGTGCCCGACGGGCCTTACCTGATGCTGCCGTTCCTGGGCCCGTCCAACCTGCGTGACACCGGTGGCCTGGCAGTGGATTTCGTCGCCGAAAACCAGATCAACTTCCTCAACGTTGCCGAAGTCAGCAGCAATCATCCGGAATTGGTAGCCCTGCGCGCCGTCGACAAGCGCTACACCACCAACCTGCGTTATGGCCAGCTGAACTCGCCGTTCGAGTACGAGAAGGTCCGCTACGTCTACACCGAGGCACGCAAGCTGCAGATCGCCGAATAAGCCCGATGCCAGCGCCTACAGGCCGAGGAAGTGGCCCAGTTCCCGGCGCTTGGCCAGGGCGTCACGCCGCCCCAGTTCGATCAGCTCGCTGCAGTAACCGGCCTCGAACAACAGGTAGCTGAGCACCCCGGCACCGCTGGTCCTGGTCGCACCGGGGCCACGCAGGAACAGGCGCAGGGCGGCCGGCAGTTCGCGCCGATGGCGGGCGGCGATTTCATCCAGCGGCTGGCTCGGCGCGACCACCAGCACCTCCACCGGCGCCAGCCCCAGGCGCCGGCGCTCCAAGTGTTCTGGCATCAGGTGGCTCAGGTGATTGAGGCGCTGCAACAGCTCGATGTCATCTTCCAGGCTGTCAATGAAGGTACTGTTGAGCATGTGCCCGCCGATTTGCGCCAGGCTCGGCTGTTGCCCGCTGAAAATCCGCGGCCGCGGTTGCCCCTCTGCAGGACGGTGCGGGTTACCGCTGACCCCGACCACCAACACCCGACTGGCGCCCAGGTGCAGGGCCGGGCTGATCGGTGCCGACTGGCGCACCGCGCCGTCGCCGAAATACTCCTCGCCCAGCTTGACCGGCGCGAACAGCAGGGGAATCGCCGAGCTGGCCAACAAGTGCTCGACCGTCAAGCGCGTGGGCAGGCCGATGCGCCGGTGGCGCAACCAGGGATCGATAGCGCCCTTGCCCTGGTAGAAGGTCACCGCCTGGCCGGACTCGTAGCCGAACGCAGTCACCGCCACCGCGTGCAGATGGTGTTGTTCGAGGGCATGGCCGATTCCGTTGAGGTCCAGGTTGTGGTTGAGCAAGTGGCGCAGCGGTGAACTGTCGAGCAACGCCACCGGCACCGGGGCGCCCAGGCCGAGCAGGCTGTGGCCGACGAAGCGGCTGGCCTGGCGGATCACCCCGGGCCAGTCGCTGCGTAGCACCTGGTGGCTGCGAAAGCCCTGCCAGAAGCTGGTCAGGCGGCGGATCGCGTCGGCAAAGTGCAGCGCCCCGCTGGCCAGGGTGACGGCATTGATGGCCCCGGCCGAGGTGCCGACGATCACCGGGAACGGATTGGCCGCCCCGGGTGGCAGCAGGTCGGCGATGCCGGCCAGCACACCCACCTGGTAGGCGGCACGGGCGCCGCCGCCGGAGAGGATCAAGCCGGTGATCGGTGTTGTCATGGAGCTTCCCTGGCAAAATTGTGGAGCACTCATCGCGACGACTCGACTTGCCCCGCGATTGCATCAACGCCGTTTTTTGTAGAGCTTCGGCTCCCCCGGTGGCCGCGACTTGAAGCGCCGGTGCGCCCACAGGTACTGCTCGGGGCATTCGCGCAAGGACGCCTCGATCCACTGGTTGATGCGCAGGCAGTCGGCTTCCTCGGTCTCGCCAGGGAAATCCTCCAGCGGCGGATGGATCACCAGCCGGTATCCGCTGCCATCGGCCAGGCGCTGCTGGGTGAAGGGAATCACCCGGGCCTTGCCCAGGCGGGCGAACTTGGTGGTGGCGGTCACGGTGGCGGCCTGGATGCCGAACAGCGGCACGAACAGGCTCTGCTTGGCGCCGTAGTCCTGGTCGGGTGCATACCAGATGGCACGGCCGGCGCGCAGCAGCTTGAGCATGCCACGCACGTCCTCGCGCTCCACCGCCAGCGAGTCGAGGTTATGCCGCTCGCGGCCACGGCGCTGGATGTAATCGAACAGCGGGTTGCCGTGCTCACGGTACATGCCGTCGATGGTGTGCTCCTGACCGAGCAAGGCCGCACCGATCTCCAGGGTGGTGAAATGCAGGGCCATGAGGATGGCACCCTGGCCATCACGCTGGGCGGCCTGCAGGTGCTCCAACCCTTCGATGTGTGCCAGGCGTGCCAAGCGGGCCTTTGGCCACCACCAGCTCATGGCCATTTCGAAGAAGGCGATGCCGGTGGAGGCGAAATTTTCCTTGAGCAGGCGCTGCCGTTCGACGAACGGTAGTTCCGGGAAGCACAGCTCCAGATTGCGCGCAGCAATGTACCGGCGCTCACCGGCCACCCGGTACATCAGCGCCCCCAGGACACGGCCGATCACCAGCAATACCCGGTACGGCAGCTGCACGATCAGCCACAGCAGGCCCAGCCCCAGCCACAGCGGCCAGAAGCGCGGGTGCAGAAAATAACGACGAAATTGCGGGCGATCCATTAACGATTCCGGAAAGACAAGGGCCGGGCATTCTACAACGGTTCGGCACGGGTTGCGGCTAACCGGCGTTCTCGTTATAAGTCTGGGCACTTTTTTCGTAACAAGTCGCCTTATGCAGACCATGAGCCCAACTCAATCGCCAGACTCCGCCCCCGTGTTCCAGCTCAAGGGCAGCATGCTCGCCATTACCGTGCTCGAGCTTGCGCAGAACAACCTTGAAGGCCTCGACCGGCAGTTGGCGGCCAAGGTCGCCCAGGCGCCGAACTTCTTCAGCAACACCCCGCTGGTGCTGGCGCTGGACAAGCTCCCGGCCGGCGAAGGCGCGGTCGACCTGCCCGGGCTGATGCGCATCTGCCGTCACCATGGCCTGCGCACCCTGGCCATTCGCGCCAGCCGCATCGAAGACATCGCCGCCGCCATCGCCATCGACCTGCCGGTGCTACCGCCGTCCGGCGCCCGCGAGCGGCCAGTGGAGCCGGAACCGGAAGTACGCAAGCCCGAACCCGCCCCGGCGCCTGCGCCGCCGCCAGTACCAGCCCCCGCGCCGGAGCCTGCGATCCGGCCGACCAAGATCATCACCTCGCCGGTGCGTGGCGGCCAGCAGATCTACGCCCAGGGCGGCGACCTGGTGGTGGTGTCGTCGGTCAGTCCGGGTGCGGAACTTCTCGCCGATGGCAACATCCATGTGTACGGTGCCATGCGTGGACGGGCGCTGGCCGGCATCAAGGGCAACACCCGGGCCCGCATCTTCTGCCAGCAGATGACAGCGGAAATGGTCTCCATCGCCGGCCAGTACAAAGTCTGCGAAGACTTGCGCCGCGACCCGCTGTGGGGGGCCGGCGTGCAGGTCAGCCTGTCCGGTGACGTGTTGAACATCACCCGTCTTTAACGGATACTTGCCGCCATTTTCTGCGCAACTTTTTTTGATGTTGCCGTTTTTTGTATTTTTTGGGGACGCCATGTCCCTTTTCATTAGGGGTGAAACACCTTGGCCAAGATTCTCGTGGTTACATCCGGCAAGGGTGGTGTGGGTAAGACCACCACCAGCGCCGCTATTGGTACCGGCCTCGCACTGCGCGGCCACAAGACTGTCATCGTCGACTTCGACGTCGGCCTGCGTAACCTCGACCTGATCATGGGCTGCGAGCGCCGCGTGGTGTACGACTTCGTCAACGTGGTCAACGGCGAAGCCAACCTGCAGCAGGCCCTGATCAAGGACAAGCGCCTTGAAAACCTGTTCGTGCTGGCCGCCAGCCAGACCCGTGACAAGGACGCCCTGACCCAGGAAGGCGTCGAGAAAGTGCTGATGGAGCTGAAGGGTTCCTTCGACTACGTCATCTGCGACTCGCCGGCCGGTATCGAGAAAGGTGCGCACCTGGCCATGTACTTCGCCGACGAAGCCATCGTCGTGACCAACCCTGAAGTCTCGTCGGTCCGCGACTCCGATCGCATGCTGGGCATCCTGTCGAGCAAATCGCGCCGCTCCGAGAACGGTGACGACCCGATCAAGGAACACCTGCTGATCACCCGCTACCACCCTGAGCGCGTCGAAAAAGGCGAGATGCTCAGCATCGCCGACGTCGAAGAGATCCTGGCGATCAAGCTCAAGGGTGTGATTCCCGAATCCCAGGCCGTGCTCAAGGCTTCGAACCAGGGCATCCCGGTCATTCTCGACGACCAGAGCGATGCCGGCCAGGCATACAGCGACACCGTCGATCGTCTGCTGGGTAAAGAGAAACCACTGCGGTTCGTCGATGTGCAGAAGCAAGGATTCTTCGCGCGCCTGTTTGGAGGCAAATAAACCATGAACCTTTTTGACTTCTTTCGTGGCAGACAGAAACAGAGCAGCGCGTCGGTAGCGAAAGAGCGTCTACAGATCATCGTGGCGCACGAACGCGGTCAGCGCAGTACCCCGGACTACCTGCCAGCCCTGCAGAAGGAACTGGTGGAAGTGATCCGCAAGTACGTCAACATCGGTACCGATGATGTGCAGGTCGCTCTGGAAAACCAGGGCAGCTGCTCGATCCTGGAACTCAATATCACCCTGCCCGATCGCTGATAGCGTTTTCGGGCACCTTGTGGGAGCGGGCTTGCCCCGCGATAGCGATCTGTCAGTCATATCGCATCGCGGGGCAAGCCCGCTCCCACAACCATTTTGGAACACGCAATGCCGCTGTCCAATGTTCATATCCTCCACGAGGATGACGCCATCCTGGTGGTCAACAAGCCGACCTTGCTGCTGTCTGTCCCGGGCCGGGCCGACGACAACAAGGATTGCCTGATCACCCGCCTGCAGGAAAACGGTTACCCCGACGCCCTGATTGTCCACCGCCTGGACTGGGAAACCTCGGGCATCATCCTGCTGGCCCGTGACGCCGACAGTCACCGCGAACTGTCCCGGCAGTTCCACGACCGCGAGACCGAGAAGGCCTACACCGCCCTGTGCTGGGGTCAGCCGCCACTGGACAGCGGCAGCATCGACCTGCCCCTGCGCTATGACCCGCCGACCAAGCCACGGCATGTGGTCGACCATGAGCAGGGCAAGCACGCCCTGACCTTCTGGCGCATCCTGGAACGTTGCGGCGACCATTGCCGGGTGGAGCTGACGCCGATTACCGGGCGTTCGCACCAGTTGCGTGTGCACATGCTGTCGATCGGCCATCCGCTGCTGGGGGATCGCCTGTACGCCAACCCCGAGGCCCTGGCGGCCCATGAGCGGTTGTGCCTGCACGCGAGCATGCTGAGCTTCACCCACCCGGTTTCCGGGGAGCGCCTGCGCTTCGAGTGTCCGGCGCCGTTCTGATCGACCGCGTCGGGTCGATCGCCGGCAACGCCGGCTCCCACAGGCTCACTGCCAGCCCCAGGATCGGGTCATTGTGGGAGCTGGCGCAGCCGGCGACAGGGCCAGCACAAATCCCCGCCCAAGTACGCTAAACTCGCGCCACTGCTGTCTGGAGTGACCTATGCGCGATGCACTGAACCAAGGCCTGATCGACTTCCTCAAGGCTTCCCCCACGCCGTTCCACGCCACCGCTGCCCTGGCCCAGCGCCTGGAAGCAGCCGGCTACCAGCGCCTTGACGAGCGCGACAGCTGGGCCACCGTGGCCGGTGGGCGCTACTACCTGACCCGCAACGACTCCTCGATCATCGCCTTCAAGCTCGGTCGCCATTCGCCCCTGCTCGACGGCATCCGCCTGGTCGGCGCCCACACCGACAGCCCCTGCCTGCGGGTCAAGCCGCAGCCGGAACTGCAGCGCCAGGGTTTCTGGCAACTGGGTGTGGAAGTCTACGGCGGCGCCCTGCTCGCCCCCTGGTTCGACCGCGACCTGTCGCTGGCCGGGCGGGTGACCTTCCGCCGCGATGGCAAGGTTGAAAGCCAACTGGTCGACTTCAAGCTGCCGATCGCGGTGATCCCGAACCTTGCGATTCACCTCAACCGCACCGCCAACGAAGGCTGGGCGATCAACCCGCAGACCGAGCTGCCACCGATCCTGGCCCAGGTCGCCGGTGACGAGCGCGTCGACTTCCGCGCCCTGCTCACCGACCAGCTGGCCCGCGAGCATGACCTCAATGCCGACGTGGTGCTGGACTACGAGCTGAGCTTCTACGACACCCAGGGCGCCGCCCTGATCGGTCTGAATGGCGAGTTCATCGCCGGTGCTCGCCTGGACAACCTGCTGTCCTGCTATGCTGGCCTGCAGGCGCTGCTCACTGCCGATAGCGACGAAACCTGCGTGCTGGTGTGCAACGACCACGAGGAAGTCGGTTCCTGCTCGGCCTGCGGCGCCGACGGCCCGATGCTCGAACAGACCCTGCGCCGCCTGCTGCCCGACGGCGACGACTACGTGCGCACCGTACAGCGCTCGCTGCTGGTCTCGGCCGACAACGCCCACGGCGTTCACCCCAACTATGCCGACAAGCATGACGGCAACCACGGGCCCAAGCTCAACGCCGGTCCGGTGATCAAGGTCAACAACAACCAGCGCTACGCCACCAACAGCGAAACCGCCGGTTTCTTCCGCCACCTGTGCATGGCCGAGGAAGTGCCGGTGCAGAGCTTCGTGGTGCGCAGCGACATGGGCTGCGGCTCGACCATCGGCCCGATCACCGCCAGCCACCTGGGCGTACGCACCGTCGATATCGGCCTGCCGACCTTCGCCATGCACTCGATCCGCGAGCTGTGCGGCAGCCATGACCTGGCGCACCTGGTCAAGGTATTGACCGCGTTCTATCGCACGCGCGAGCTGCCCTGATGAAAGCATCGCGGGGCAAGCCCGCTCCTACACGGTGGGAGCGGGCTTGCCCCGCGATGAGGCCCGCCAGCCTGACCCCGGTCAACCTCCTCCCCGGCGAATCCCGCTATGCTTGGGTCATAAACCTCAAGTACAAGGACCTTGCCGCATGTCAGCCTTCTCATCCCTGTTCCTTCCGGTGATCGCCGGCCTGATCCTGCTGACCGTGGGCTTCAACATGCGCGACCGCAATATCGGCGTGTTCATGATGTGGATCGGCACCCTGGGCATGATCGGCATCATGTGCTGGAAGATCCTCGAGAAACTCAACTGACAAATACACTACACTCCGGCGATTGATCGTTTTGAGGTTGATTGACCGGTGCCTGCCTTCTTCCGCGTTTTATCCCTGCTGCTCGCCTTGTTCATCTTTGCCCCGGCACATGCCGCGGGCCTTCCGGGCCTGCTCGGCGGCAGCAAGGCCCAGCCCGAGGCCAGTCAACCGCTGGGCCAGTCGCTGGACGAGGTGATCAAGACCCTGGAGAACGACCAGCAACGCACCAAGCTGCTGGCCGACCTGAAAAAACTGCGCGACAGCACCAAGCAGGCCCAGCCCGCAGCCGAACAAGGTGTCCTCAGTCTGATTGGCAGCACGTTCCATGAACTTGAGCAGCAGTTCAGCGGTGATGCCAGCCCGTTCAATCGCTGGACCCGGGAACTGGAGCTGGCCCAGATCGAACTCCAAGCGCGCCTGGTGCCCTTGCAGCAATGGCCGCCGATCCTCTTCGGCTTTGCCACCATCATTGCGGTCTGGAGCCTGCTGGCCTACGCCCTGAACTGGGTCGGCCATCGTGTACGGCTGCGCTTCGGCCTGACCGAGGAACTGCCACAACACCCGCGCACCTGGGACCTGGTGCGCTTCGCCCTGCGCAAGCTCGGGCCCTGGCTGGTGGCCCTGATCATCACCGTCTATCTGAGCTTCGTCCTGCCCTCGTCGCTGGGCAAGTCGATGGCCATGGTTTTGGCCTATGCGCTGGTGGTCGGCACCTGCTTCTCGGCCATCTGCGTCATTGCCTTTTCCCTGCTCGACGGCCCGCACCGCCATCGCGCCCTGTACATCCTTCGGCACCAGGCGTTCCGCCCGCTATGGCTGATCGGCAGCTTCGCCGCCTTCGGCGAGGCGATGAACGATCCGCGCATGGCCAGTGCCCTGGGCGATCACCTGTCCCACAGCCTGGCGACCCTGGCCAATATCCTCGCGGCGCTGTCCACCGCCCTGTTCATCCTGCGCTTTCGCCGCCCCATCGCCCACCTGATCCGCAACCAACCCCTGTCGCGGCGCCTGACGCGACGGGCACTGAGCGACACCATCGAGATCCTCGGCACCTTCTGGTACCTGCCGGCCCTGGTGCTGGTGGGGATTTCGCTGTTCGCCACCTTCATCTCCGCCGGCGATACCAGCACCGCCCTGCGCCAGTCGCTGATGTGCACGGTGCTGCTGATCCTGTGCATGGTCATCAACGGCCTGGTTCGCCGCCAGGGGCTCAAGCCACGACGGGCCAACCGTCGCTATGCCGAGTATGGCGAGCGTCTGCGCAACTTCGGCTACGCCCTGGTGCACATGGCCATCTGGCTGGCGTTCATCGAGCTGGGCCTGCGGGTCTGGGGCTTCTCGCTGATCAGCTTCGCCGAAGGTGAAGGCCATGATGTGGCGATGCGTCTGTTCGGCCTGGCCGGCACCCTGATTGCCGCCTGGCTGGTGTGGATCCTGGCCGACACCGCTGTGCACCACGCCCTCACCCGTTCACGCAAGGGCCTGGCCAATACCCGTGCGCAGACCATGATGCCGCTGATCCGCAACGTGCTGTTCGTGGCGATTTTCATCATTGCGCTGATCGTCGCCCTGGCCAATATGGGCATGAACGTCACCCCGCTGCTGGCCGGTGCCGGTGTGATCGGCCTGGCGATCGGCTTCGGCGCCCAGTCGCTGGTGGCCGACCTGATCACCGGTCTGTTCATCATCATCGAAGACTCCCTGGCCATCGACGACTATGTCGATGTCGGCGGCCACCTGGGCACGGTCGAAGGCCTGACCATCCGCACTGTGCGCCTGCGCGATATCGATGGCATCGTCCACACCATCCCGTTCAGCGAGATCAAGAGCATCAAGAACTACTCCCGCGAGTTCGGCTACGCGATCTTCCGCGTGGCCATCCCGCACAGCATGAACATCGACCAGGCGATCACCCTGATCCGCGATGTCGCCCAGAAGCTGCGCAACGACCCGTTGATGCGCCGCAGTATCTGGTCGCCGCTGGAGCTGCAGGGGGTTGAAAGCTTCGAATCGGGCTCGGCGATCCTGCGCGCCCGCTTCAAGACCGCGCCGATCAAGCAATGGGAGGTGTCACGTGCCTTCAATCTGGCGCTCAAGCGCCAGCTCGACGAGGCCGGGCTGGACCTGGCAACGCCGCGGCTGTCGGTGCAGGTGATCACGGCCGGGGGGACGAGCACCACCGAAACGGCTGGCCGCTAGGGGCTCATCCCGCCTCGGCCCGGATCCGGATCGCATCATGGCGCCAATACTCAAGGTCACAGTCGATCAACCGGCCCTGCTGGTCGCTGTTGACCCGGGTAATGTGCAGGCCCGGGCTGCCCGCTGACACCTTGAGCGCCGTGGCCGCCGCCACCGGCAAGGCGGTTGGCAGGATCTCGAAACGTACCCTGCCGTAGGCGATGGCGTAGTGGCGGGCATAGAGTTCGGTCAGCGACTGGCTGAGGTCATGCTCAAGAATGCCCGGAAAATACTCGGGGTTGAGGTAATGCTCGGCATACAGCACCGCACGCCCATCAATGCGCCGTAGACGGCAGATCTGGATCACGCTCGACAGGGGCGCCAGCTGCAGCCGCGCGCACACCGCGGCGGCGGCCGGCAGCAAACGCGCCGACAGCAGTTCTGTGCGTGCCTCACGCCCCTGTTCGCGGACCATGGCATGAAAGTGGCTGCGCTCGTTCAGGTCATAGGTCAGCCGCTCGGGCGCGACGAACCAGCCGCGGCGCTCTTCCCGATAGATCAGGCCCCGCGCCTCAAGCTGCACCAGGGCTTCACGCAGGGTGATGCGCGTGGTGTCGAACACCTCGCTCAACTTGCGTTCGGCCGGCAGCTTGCAGCCGGGCGACAGAAGGCCATGCTCGATCTGCTCCTGCAGGGCATGACAGATCGCTGTTACTGCGCGGGGTGGCAGTGCTTGCATCAAAGGTTACCTATCTGGACTAGTCCAGCACCGGTAGCGCGCACAAATTCGCGCCTCAGGGCCATGAGAATAGTGCAAGCCTAGGCACTGCAGATGAACCTCAGATGACAGCCAGTCTGGTCTACGCTTGGTTTTCAAGGGTGGCAACCGGGGCCAGCCCCTGGCCTGGACATCAAACTGTCATGCAACAGGCCTACCTTGGCTCGGGTATTGCTGACCTAGACCAACCGAATCGCAACAACGTCCAACACACCATTCGCGTTTTGCAAGGCACCCACCAAGGAGCTTCGGATGAAACAGTTTTTTCTGGCCTCACTGCTCGGCTCGACCATCGCCCTGTGCACCTCGGCGATGGCCGCCGACACCGACCTCAAGGCCCTGGAGGACGCCGCCCGCAAGGAAGGCGCCGTCAACAGCGTGGGCATGCCCGATGCCTGGGCCAACTGGAAAGGCACCTGGGAAGACCTGGCGAAGACGTACGGCCTCAAGCACATGGATACCGACATGAGCTCGGCCCAGGAAGTGGCCAAGTTCGACGCCGAGAAAGACAACGCCAGTGCCGACATCGGTGACGTCGGCGCCGCTTTCGGCCCGATCGCCGCGGCCAAGGGCGTGACCCAGCCGTACAAGCCCAGCACCTGGGACCAGGTCCCGGACTGGGCCAA
The DNA here is from genome assembly GCF_044769005.1 of Pseudomonas sp. NPDC090755. NCBI lineage: Bacteria > Pseudomonadati > Pseudomonadota > Gammaproteobacteria > Pseudomonadales > Pseudomonadaceae > Pseudomonas > Pseudomonas sp. NPDC090755. Next base: position 306,807 of record NZ_JBIVXC010000005.1, read on the forward strand.
GGACAAGGACGGCCATTGGGCCCTGGCCTATACCGGCACCATCGCCTTCATCATCAACAAGCAGTTGGTCAAGGAAGCCGATATCCCGAGATCCTGGCATGACCTTGAAAAAGGCAAGTACAAGGTCGCCATCGGCGACGTCGGCACCGCCGCCCAGGCCGCCAACGGCGTATTGGCCGCCGCCATTGCCTACAAGGGCGACGAGAAGAACATCGAGCCGGGCTTGCAGCTGTTCACCAAGCTGGCCCAGCAGAAGCGCCTGTCGCTGGCCAACCCGACCATCCAGACCCTGGAAAAGGGTGAGATCGAAGTCGGCGTGGTCTGGGACTTCAACGGCCTGGGCTACCGCGAGCAGATCGACCCGAAGCGCTTTGAAGTGCTGATTCCGTCCGACGGTACGGTGATTTCCGGCTACACCACCATCATTAACAAATACGCCAAGCATCCCAACGCCGCCAAGCTGACCCGCGAGTACATCTTCAGCGACGCCGGGCAGACCAATCTGGCCAAAGGTCACGCCCGGCCGATCCGTGCCGAGCACCTGAAACTGCCGGCCGAGGTACAGGCCAAGCTGCTGCCCAACGAGCAGTACAAGGCCGCGCAGCCGATCAAGGATGCCGCTGCCTGGGAAGCGACCTCCAAGGCACTGCCGCAGAAGTGGCAGGAGCAAGTGATCATCGAGATGGAGTAAGCCATTGGCGCGACCGGGCAACCGTGTCGCCCCGATCGCCGGCGCTGCCGGCTCCCACCCCATCACCTGTGGGAGCCGGCAGCGCCGGCGATACGGCCCCCGCGAAACCGGAGATACCATGAACCACAACGTCATCCTGGTCCTGCTCGATGGGCTCAACCACCAGGTCGCGCATCACGCCATGGGCCACCTGCACGCCTATGTCGAGGCCGACCGCGCCGCCCTGTACCGGATCGAATGCGAACTGCCGTCGCTGTCGCGACCGCTCTACGAATGCATCCTCACCGGCGTCGCGCCCATCGACAGCGGCATCGTCCACAACAACGTCACCCGCCTGTCCACCGAGCGCAGCGTGTTCCACTACGCCCGCGAAGCCGGCCTGGGCACTGCGGCGGCGGCCTATCACTGGATCAGCGAGCTGTACAACCGCTCGCCCTTCGACCCGCTGCGCGACCGCCACACCCATGCGCCCAAGCTGCCGATCCAGCATGGCTTGTTCTACTACGCCGACCACTACCCCGACTCGCACCTGTTCGCCGACGCCGAGTACCTGCGCCGTCGCCATGCACCGAACTTCCTCCTGGTGCATCCGATGAACATCGATGATGCCGGTCACCGCCACGGCCTGGACAGCAGCCAATACCGCAACAGCGCCCGCAGCGCCGACATTCTCCTGGCCGACTACCTGCGCACCTGGCTCGACGAGGGCTACCAGGTACTGGTCACCGCCGACCACGGCATGAACAACGACCGTTCGCACAACGGCCTGCTGGCCGAGGAGCGCGAAGTGCCGCTGTTCGTCTTCGGCGACGCCTTCAGCCTCGATCCTGCGGCCAAGCCGCTGCAGACCGAACTGTGTGGCACCCTCTGCGAGCTTTTGGGCGTGCCCCACGACAAGCCGGTGTGCCGGGAGCTGCTCAAGTGAATTCGATCAAACGCAGCCGCTGGCTGGCGTCGCTGTGCCTGCTGCCCTTTGCCCTGTTCTTCATCATTTTCCAGATCGCCCCGCTGGCCTGGGTCGCCATCCACAGCCTGCAGGCTGAAAGCGGCTGGGGCCTGGCCAACTTCAGCAAGGTAATCAGCTCCAAGTTCTATCGCCAGGCGATCCAGCACAGCCTGGAGATCAGTTTCTGGTCGAGCCTGTTCGGCATCCTCATTGCCATCCTCGGCAGTTATTCGCTGCGCAAGGTCGACTCGCGCCTGCGCGATTTCGTCAATGCCTTCGCCAACATGACCAGCAACTTCGCCGGGGTGCCGCTGGCCTTCGCCTTCATCATCCTGCTCGGCTTCAACGGCGCCCTGACCCTGCTGCTCAAACAGACCGGCATCATCGAGGACTTCAACCTCTACTCGAAGTCGGGCCTGATCATTCTCTACACCTATTTCCAAATCCCCCTGGGCGTGCTGCTGCTCTACCCGGCCTTCGACGCCCTGCGCGAAGACTGGCGCGAGTCTGCCCAGCTGCTCGGGGCCAATGCCTGGCAATACTGGCTGCACATCGGCCTGCCGGTAATGACCCCGGCCCTGCTGGGCACCTTTGTGATTCTCCTGGCCAATGCCCTGGGCGCCTATGCCACGGTCTACGCGCTGACCACCGGCAACTTCAACGTGTTGCCGATCCGCATCGCCGCGCTGGTGGCCGGGGACATTTCCCTGGACCCGAACCTGGCCAGCGCCCTGGCGATGATCCTGGTGGGCCTGATGACCCTGGTGACCTTTGTCCATCAATGGCTGCTCAAGAGGAGCTACCATGTCGCGCGCTGAAACAGGCTCGAGCCGTCTCTACCACCGCCTGGTGGTCTACCTGCTGTTCCTGATCCTGCTGCTGCCGCTGGCCGGCACCCTGCTCTATTCCCTGGCCACCAGCTGGTCGGCGAGCCTGCTGCCCAGCGGCCTGACCTTCAAGTGGTACCTGGCGCTGTGGAGCGATCCGCGCTTTCTCGCCGCCTTCGGCCAGTCGCTCTTGGTCTGCGTCGGTGCCCTGCTGCTGTCGGTGCTGCTGATCCTGCCCTTGCTGTTCGTGGTCCACTATCACTTCCCGCGGCTCGACGCGCTGATGAACATCCTCATCCTGCTGCCCTTCGCGGTACCACCGGTGGTGTCCTCGGTGGGCCTGCTGCAACTGTACGGTTCGGGGCCGATGGCCATGGTCGGCACGCCGTGGATCCTGATCGGCTGCTATTTCACCGTGGCGCTGCCGTTCATGTACCGGGCCATCACCAACAACCTGCAGGCGATCAACCTGCGCGACCTGATGGACGCAGCCCAGTTGCTCGGCGCCAGCACCTTCCAGGCCGCGTTCCTGGTGGTGCTGCCGAACCTGCGCAAGGGCCTGCTGGTGGCCTTGCTGCTGTCGTTCTCATTCCTGTTCGGCGAGTTCGTGTTCGCCAACCTGCTGGTCGGCACCCGCTACGAGACCCTGCAGGTGTACCTGAACAACATGCGCAACAGCAGTGGCCACTTCAACAGTGCCCTGGTGATTTCCTATTTCCTCTTCGTGCTGGTGCTGACCTGGGCAGCCAACCGCCTGAACAAGGACAAGTCCTGATATGAGTTTTGTCAGCGTACAGAATTTGCAGAAAAGCTATGGCGCAAGCCCCGTGTTCAACGACATCAACTGCCAGATCCAGCGCGGCGAGTTCGTCACCCTGCTCGGCCCCTCCGGCTGCGGCAAGTCCACCCTGCTGCGCTGCATCGCCGGCCTGACCGCGGTCGACAGCGGCAAGATCCTCCTGGATGGCAACGACCTGGTGCCCCTGAGCCCGCAAAAACGCGGGATCGGCATGGTGTTCCAGAGTTATGCGCTGTTCCCCAACATGACCGTGGAGCAGAACGTCGCCTTCGGCCTGCGCATGCAGAAGGTCAATGCCGACGACAGCCGCAGCCGGGTGCGCGAAGTGTTGCAACTGGTCGAACTGCAGGACTTTGCCAGCCGTTACCCGCACCAGTTGTCCGGCGGCCAGTGCCAGCGCGTGGCCCTGGCCCGTTCGCTGGTCACCCGGCCACGCCTGCTACTGCTCGACGAGCCGTTGTCGGCGCTGGATGCGCGGATCCGCAAGCACCTGCGCGAACAGATCCGCCAGATCCAGCGCGAGTTGGGCCTGACCACCATTTTCGTCACCCATGACCAGGAAGAGGCGCTGACGATGTCCGACCGCATTTTCCTGATGAACCAGGGCCGCATTGTCCAGAGCGGTGACGCCGAGACCCTCTACACCGCGCCGGTGGACGTATTCGCCGCCGGCTTCATCGGCAACTACAACCTGCTCGACGCCGAAAGCGCCAGCCGCCTGCTGCAGCGCCCGGTACACAGCCGCCTGGCGATCCGCCCGGAAGCCATCGCCCTGGGCCTGGGCGGCGAACTCGACGGCCTGGTGCGCAGCCACAGCCTGCTGGGCAATGTGATCCGCTACCGGGTCGAGGCCCGCGGGGTAGAATTGCTGGTCGACGTGCTCAACCGCTCGTCTGCCGATCTGCATGCCGACGGCCAACGGGTATCCTTGACCATCGATCCCACCGCCCTCTGCGAAGTCGCCTGAGGGCTGCACAGGAGTTGTACTGAACATGGCACTAGCGATTTTCGATCTGGACGAGACCCTGATCCACGGCGACTGCGCGTCGCTGTGGAGCGAGCAGATGGCCCGCCTGGGGTGGGTCGACGGCGAATCCTTCCTGCGCCGCGACAAGGAACTGATGGACGCCTACGGCAGGGGCCACCTGGCCATGGAGGACTACATGGTCTTCAGCCTGGAGCCCCTGATTGGCCGAACCCCGGAGGAAGTCGATCACCTGGTCGGCCCTTGGGTGGAGGACTTCATCGAACCGATCATCTTCAGTGACGCGACCAGAACCATTGCCGCCCACCGCAAGGCCGGTGACCGGATTCTGGTGATATCAGCCTCCGGCACCCACCTGGTTCGACCGATTGCCGAACGCCTGGGTATCGACGAGATTCTCGGTATTGAACTGGACGTGGAACACGGCGTTTATAGCGGCAAGACAAAGGGCGTGCTGACCTACCGCGAAGGCAAGATCACCCGCCTGCTGGAATGGCTGGATCAGGAGGAAGAGAACCTGGAAGGCGCGAGCTTCTATTCCGACTCGCGCAATGACTTGCCGTTGCTACTGAAGGTGGACTACCCGCATGTGGTCAACCCGGACCCGACGTTGCGCGAGCAGGCCGAGAAGAGCGGTTGGCCGATCCACAGTTGGACCTGATCGCCAGCTTCGCTGGCTCCCACACCCCTGTGGGACTGTCTTGATTACCTGATGGTGTAGCCGCTGCCGCCAGGCTGCGATCGGTGGGAGCGGGGGGGGGGGGGGGGGGGGGGGGGGGGGGGGGGGGGGGGGGGGGGGGGGGGGGGGGGGGGGGGGGGGGGGGGGGGGGGGGGGGGGGGGGGGG